>NZ_JBGMNJ010000010.1:0-142069 GCF_051336815.1 Pantoea sp. C2G6 | reverse complement strand
CCCGCAAAGCGGGGCGCGCAGGCTGCCGGGCGCCGGGATTGTTAAGGGGCGGGCGTCCGCCCCTTGACGCGACCGCCCGCTCCGGCGGCCTGAAACTCCCCCACGCCTGGCGGGCGAAACCCGCTCAGTGTCAGCCCGCTGCACAGCGAAACCACCCCGCCCGTTCGCGCAGCGAACAAAAAAGGCCCGGTGGGCCGCTACCCGCCGCTCCCCACCATCATATTCGCCACCAGATAACTGCGCCCCTGCGCATCCTCTTCGGTGTAGACCCCCTGCAACTCTGGCGAGAAGCCCGGCAGCAGATTCAGCCCCTCTTCCAGCGCCAGGAAGTAACGCTGTACTGCCCCGCCCCACGCTTCGCCTGGCACCACGCACAGCACCCCCGGCGGATAAGGCAGCGCACCTTCCGCCGCGATCCGGCCTTCCGCCTCGGCTATCGGCACCAGCTCCACCTCGCCGCGGATATAAGCCTGATGCGCATCCTGCGGATTTACCCTGACCGGCGGAAACTCCGCGGCACGGAACATCCTGCGCTGCAACCCCTTCACATCGTGACTGACATAGAGATCGTGCATCTCCTGACAGAGCCGACGCAGGGTATAGCCCGCGTAACGCTCAGCGTTCTTGCGGTAAATCGTCGGCAGCACTTCCGCCAGCGGCGCATCCTCTTTTACATGCTGCTCAAACTGCACCAGCATCGCCACCAGGTTCGCCATCTTCTCCGGGCTCTCCGCCGGGGTCAGCAGAAACAGAATCGAGTTGAGATCGCACTTCTCCGGCACGATGCCATTCTCACGCAGATAGTTCGCCAGGATGGTCGCCGGAATACCAAAATCAGCATACTCGCCGCTGGCCGCGTCAATCCCCGGCGTAGTCAGCAGCAGCTTGCAGGGATCGACCCGATACTGATCCCGCGCATAACCGGCGAAACCGTGCCACTTCGCCTGCGGTTCAAAGCTGAAGTAACGCAGATCGCGGGCGATCGCCTCGGTGGGTGCATCCTGCCAGCGCTGACCCTCTACCGTCTCCGGCACAAACGGCAGGATCATTTCGCAGCGTTCCAGGATCGCTTTACGCGCATCAATGCCCAGCATGACGCACTCATCCCACATGCGACGCCCCGCTTCTCCCTGATGCATCCTGGCGTTTATATCCAGCGCGGCAAACAGCGGATAGAACGGGCTGGTTGAGGCGTGCAGCATAAAGGCGTTATTCAGACGCTTGTGCGGGCAGAAGCGGCGCTGTCCGCGAATGTGATTATCTTTTTTGTGGATCTGCGAGGTCTGGGAAAAGCCCGCCAGCTGCTTATGCACCGACTGAGTGACAAAAATGCCGGGATCGTTTTCGTTCAGGGTCAGCGTCAGTGGTGAACAGCCCTCCATCAGCGGAATAAACTGCTCATAGCCGAGCCAGGCGGAATCAAACAGGATGTAGTCACACAGATGCCCGATGCGATCCACTACCTGACGCGCGTTGTAGACCGTGCCATCGTAAGTGCCCAGCTGAATGATCGCCAGACGGAAAGGCCGCGCTTCTGTCGCGCGCTGCGGAGCCACTGCGGCGATCTGCTCACGCAGATAGGCTTCATCAAAGCAGTGCGCGTCAATACCGCCAATAAAGCCAAAAGGATTACGCGCCGCTTCAAGATAAACCGGCGTCGCCCCCGCCTGAATCAGCGCGCCATGATGGTTAGACTTATGGTTGTTGCGATCGAACAGCACCAGATCGCCACGGGTCAGCAGCGCATTGGTCACCACTTTGTTCGCGCTTGAGGTGCCGTTAAGCACAAAGTAGGTTTTGTCGGCGTTGAACACCTTCGCCGCATACTTCTGCGCATCTTTGGCCGAACCTTCGTGGATCAGCAGATCGCCCAGCTTGACGTCGGCATTACACATGTCAGAGCGGAAGACATTCTCGCCATAAAAGTCGTAAAACTGCTTGCCCGCCGGATGCTTTTTAAAGAACGCGCCGCCCTGATGCCCCGGACAGGCAAAGGTGCTGTTCTGCATATCGACATAGCGGGAGAGCGTCTCAAAAAAGGGTGGCAGCAGCGCCGCTTCATACGCCTGTGCAGCCGCTTCCAGCGCCAGCCACTGCTGCGGTTCGCCGTTCAGCTCACCGCTGACGCCGGGCAGATGCATCACCTCTTCTTCAAAAGCATTGGCGACAAAAACCGGCAGATTAAAGCCGGTATGTCGCAGCAGCGCCAGTACGCCGCTGCGTGTATCCGCCAGCGAGACGACGACCGCCGCCACATCGGTAAAGTCGGTGTTATCCAGTGTCACCACATCACGCGCGGTGTTAAGGGTCAGGCTGGGGGCTACCGCAGCGCTGGCAGCAATTTTCAGTGGAGTCATAGCAGAATCCCTAACGTCAGGGAGGAAGTGCCAGCGGCACAATTATGGGGACATCGCCCCGGCGAATGTGTCAGCGGTAAGAGGGCATACGCAGCTGGTGAAGAGCCATAAAGCAGTCGCTTTACGGCTTCCGCAGCCGGTGCCCGGCTGGCCTCACCGCATGGTGAATAACAGAGATGTCAGCAAAGAGGCTGACCCGGTGTACGCCGGAAAAAGCGAACGGTAATCCGGGCTGATGCGCGGTGAACCGGACATGGCGACATCCTCTGTGATCGATAAGCAGGGTCAAAAAAGTGGCGGTCATCATGTCATCTTTTTTTGCTGTGAACAACCCGACAGCGGCAATTATTCAGTCACCCATTAAAAACACAATCTATTGATTTTTATAATTAAATTACTTATTACACTTTCAACTCCGACTAATTATCTGAATTATATGCGGATTTATGCAGTCATTAATCCACTGATGCAGGCGTGCTTCCGCACGCTTCGCCGCCTGACGGTCCCCGTTACCGCAGGCCACCGTCATTGCCCTACCGCATTGCCTCAACCAGGCGTAAACTGGTTCTTTTCTTTCCTACTCTGCCGGAGGCAGCATGTTCAAGGCACTGGTCATTGAAAATGACGAACAAGGTTACCGTTCCCTGCTGAAAGATCTTCCCGAATCTCAACTCCCCGATCACGATGTCACGCTTGACGTCAGCTACTCCTCTCTCAACTACAAAGATGCTCTGGCGATCTGCAATAAAGGTCCGATTGTGCGTCAGTTCCCGATGGTGCCGGGTATCGATTTTGTGGGCCGGGTCACCGCCAGCCGCCATCCCGACTGGCGGCAGGATGATGTGGCGCTGCTGACCGGCTGGGGCGTGGGTGAAAAACAGTGGGGTGGCCTGGCACAAAAAGCCAGCGTCAGCGGTGACTGGCTGGTGCGCGTGCCCGCCTCACTGAGCCCGCTGCAAACCATGGCAATCGGCACCGCCGGGCTGACCGCCATGCTCTGCGTGATGGCGCTGGAAAAACAGGGCGTAACGCCGGAACGCGGTCCGGTGCTGGTGACCGGCGCCAGCGGTGGCGTTGGCAGCTATAGCGTCAGCCTGCTGGCCCGCCTCGGCTATCAGGTGATCGCCGCCAGCGGACGTGCCAGCGATAGCGCCTACCTGATCGATACCCTTGGCGCGGCTTCAGTGATGGATCGTGAAGAGTTGTCACAGCCCGGCAAGCCACTGGCGAAAGAGCGCTGGGCGGCCGCGGTGGACACGGTCGGCAGCCACACGCTGGCCAATGTGCTGGCCGCCACCCAGCGCGACGGCGCGGTGGCCGCCTGCGGTATGGCGCAGGGGCTCGATCTGCCCAGCAGCGTCGCGCCTTTTATTTTACGCGGCGTGACGCTGGCCGGGGTCGACAGCGTGATGTGCCCGCTACCGCTGCGTCAGCAGGCCTGGCAGCGGCTCGGTGAGCTGCTGGATAGCGAACTGCTGAGTCAGCTCAGCCGGGTTATCCCGTTAAGCGAAGCCAGAGAAGGCGCGCAGGATCTGCTGGATGGCCGGGTACAGGGTCGCCTGATTGTCGACTGCCGCTGACATTTAGCTTTCCTCAGGCGCGCGTCGGCGCGCCTTTACTGCCCGCCCCGCTTCAGCCGCTTAATCAGCCCTTCCAGCGCAAACTGCGTGCCCTGCTCCATCACCGATTTTGGCTCGCCACTGAAGCGGTGGCACTCTGCCTCATCCCGTCCATCCGGCAGCACCCAGCCAAACCAGATGGTACCGGCCGGCGTGCCATCTTCGCCGCCATCGGGTCCGGCATAGCCGGTGATCGACAAGCCCACAGGCTCGCCGGATCGGGCGCAGGCTCCCCGCACCATCTCGCGCGCCGTCTGCTCACTCACCGCCGTATGCTGTTTCAGCGTGTCGGGATGCACCCCCAGCAGGCGGGTTTTGGCATTTTCACTGTAGGTCACGAAGCCGCTGGTATAGAAGTTGCCGCTGTTGGCCACCGCAGCCAGCGTCATGCTGATCAAGCCGGCGGTACAGGACTCAGCCGTCACCATATGCAGCCCGGAGGAGAGTAAAATATCACCCAGTTGTTCAGCAGTCTGATCTAACGATTTTGTCATTATGGTCTCCTTATTCGCCTTCCCGGAACTCCAGGTATAGCGCAAAATCGTCAGTTAAAACTGCGCAACACAATGTTTTTAAAGCGAAACGGCCTGAGAAAACAGCCGAAAACCCACGCTAACTTGTTCACTGGCCTGACCGTGGCATAACGTATGGCGGCCGACCGCCGTTTCAGCCGTTGCGGTTGCATCCTTTTCTGAAAACGTGGTCACATGGGCGCGCCGCAGCGGATTAATTGTTAGTATTCGCTCACTTGCCACAGAGCATAAAAACAACGCTGCCAGAGCAGTGAAAAAAGCAGCCTGCCAGCGCAGTACCTCAGGCTGTAAGAGAATAAAGAATCATCATCAATGACATTTGCATTGATAGAGAACGCCACAGCGCACAGGTTGTTAACCGGAAATCGTGTTTATTTATCAGAAAATGAAAGGAAAAGAGTTATGGCGCAAAAACCTGTGGTCGTTATTCACTACTGTATGCAATGCAACTGGCTGATGCGGTCAGCGTGGATGGCACAGGAACTCCTGCACACCTTTGCTGAGGATCTGGCGGCGGTAACGCTTAAACCAGGCACCGGCGGGATTTTTGAGATTACGCTGGATGAGCATCTGCTGTGGGAACGCAAGCGGGATGGCGGATTCCCTGACGCAACCACGCTGAAGCAGCGGGTGCGCGACATCTGTTTCCCGGACCGTACCCTGGGGCACATTGATAAGCACAAGCCGGAGATAAGCTAAGACGGCTGGCTGGCGCGTCGCCGTTAACTGCGGCTGATTTTTTCTGCCGCCTCATGCAGCGCAGTGATCAGCGTCTGTAGCGAGGCATCGGAAATATCCTCCTGCGCCAGCCGCCCGTTCAGCGCCATCTTCAGCCGGTGGATCGCCTGCTCTACGGCAGGAATGTTGCGGTTGTTCACCAGAACGGCCAGTGAGGAGAGACGGCTAATCAGGCTGGCAACCGCGGCGCGGTTGTCCGCCAGCAGCGTTTCGCCCGCGGGCGTCAGCCGATAGGCTTTGCGTGTGGCCTGCGCATCCAGCACCTCAATCGCCTCCATCTCCTCCAGCAGCGTCAGATTCGGGTAGATAATCCCCGGACTGGGCGAATACTCCCCTTTCGACAACTCCTCAACCGATTTGATTAACTCATAACCGTGAGCCGCGTTCTGCGCCAGAAAATGGAGCATCAGCAGACGGATCTCACTCGCCTCCAGCATCTTTTCACGTCGTTTACGCCGTCCGCTGCAATTGCCGGAGGGTGCGTCAGATGAGGAAGCGGTTAAGTGCGGTTTCATGGCCTGGCCTGCGGGGGAAAAGGAGATTGATGGTAGTCCGCCGCCTGATAAAACTCAACTCAGGCGGCTGAGGCTTACTTCTGATGCCAGTAGGCGACCGCCCGGATGAAGTCGCTGTCGAGACCGCGCTGCACGGTAAAGTAGTCGCAGATCGCTTTCACAAACGCCCCTTCCCCGGTCAGCCAGATAAAGTAATCTTCGGCCGGGATGGCGAGCTGATCCAGCCGGGCAATCAGCGCGCTGAGCTGTGCGCTCTGCATCTGACCGCTGCCGAGCCAGTTGAGCGTCACACCCGTGGTGTCGGGCAGGTAGTCACGGCCGGTGGCCTCATCGGTATAGGCATAGAGATGCAGCGCCTGCGCCCTGGCGTCACGCTGACGCCGTGCAAAAGCGGGCAGGCCGGTTTCATCACAGAGGTAGAGCTGGAAAGCGTAGTCAGCAGGCACCACCAGCGAGCCGCGTGGTCCGCCAATAACCAGTCGATCGCCAGCCTGCGCCTGAGCTGCCCACTCACTGGCGACGCCCTGCTGATGAATATAGAAATCGAGGGTCAGTGACGATTCACCATCAAACGCCAGCGGCGTGTAGTCACGCGCCTGCGGACGCAGACCGTCGGGCCAGACAATTCCCGCGTCGGTGATCTGCGGCAGGCTCAGCGCTTCACCTGCGGCGGCCGGGAAGAAGACTTTGATGTGATCATCAAAACCGGGCGAATCAAAACCGGCCAGATCGCTGCCGCTGAAGCGGATGCGCCAGAAGTGACCGGCAACAAGGGTTTTACTCACGACCTGGATATGGCGAAAACGCAGTTCATTACGGACGCGCTGAGGAGCGCGATGGGCGGCTGAATTTGGCAAAAGATCTCTCCTGAAGCGGGATGGATGCCCGTCAATCGAGGGCATAGTAGCAATGATGGAATCACAATCATTCTCATCTGAGGCACCCACATTAGCTATGATATATCTTCAGCACAATGACTAAAAATGCGATCGAAGATATATTTTACGCCGTTAACGCAGCGCAGCCTGAGGGCAAAGCAGGGTTTAAAGTGCGAAGGTAATCGCAGGTTCAGCGGCAGCGGAAAGAGAGGGAGTCAGATCGGGTGGCGACTGCCCGGCTCGGGAAGAGCCGGACAGGATGCCGCACCGCTGAGGCGATCAGACGGGCAGCAGATGACCGGTTACAGCGTGTCGTTGAAGCCGGTCGCGGTGGTGCTCTGTTCCGGCAGCTCACCATCACCCAGAATCTCATGCTGGGAGGTCTGAGAGTGCGGATGCAGTCCGGCAGGCGGTGAAAAGGGTTCAGCCTGCTGAGCCGTTGCCAGCACAGGCAATGCCAGAAGCAGTGAGAAGATTAAGCGTCGCATAGTGTTTTCGTTTTGATTGGGTCGTTCTGGCCGGAAATGGCCAGAAAAAGCAGATGAAAATTCCAGTCCTGGCAGCTAAGCGCGATGATTCGGGCGTAGCCGGACTTCGGTGGAGGATTTTACGCCTGGCTGGCGGGTTAGTTTATAAAATCGTGCGGTTTGTCACAGTTTATCGCACAAAAGATGCATGGACCGGACAACGCGCGCTGCGCCCTGCCCTGATCTCCCTTACGCCTGCATCACCGGAATCGAAAACACTCCACTTAACCAGTCAGGTTTGCACTGGGCGAAATCGAGCCGCAGCAGATCCTTCCCGGCCCGGCGCGACACGCCAAGCGCGGGCAGATGCTGATAGTAGATGTCGGCGATAACCCGGGTCAGCTGTTCCGGCGAGCCGCTCCAGCGGATCACCGCGTAGAGACCCGGCGTGGCATACCAGCGGCTGGCAGGGTTCCCCAGCAGATCGGCATGCTGCGGCTCCAGCGCCTGCAACAGGCTGATATTCTGCTGATCGGCGGAGCTGTGGCCGGGGCCATACTCGAAGCCCAGCCAGCCCTGAGTCGCCCGGCCGCCCGCCAGCGCCACCAGCTGCCGCGCCTGCCCGGCCACCCGCTGCTCACGATCGGCGATGTACTCACCAAAGCGGCACTCCCACTCCAGCGTCTCACCACAGAGTTGCAGTTCCTCTTTACGCTCCACCAGCGTGGCGCGCTCCAGCGGCGAGCGCAGCGGAATCCGGCTGTGGAAGTGTTTTACCGGCAGATAGGGCACACGGCGGAACGCGCCTGGCGTCAGCGAAAAGTGGCCTTTGAACACCCGGGTAAAGTTCTGCTGATTATCAAAACCAAAACGCACCGCGATGTCGATCAGCGTCATGCGCGTCAGACGCAGCGCCATCGCCGCCATCGTCAGACGCCGTTTGCGGGTATAGGCGGCCAGCGTCTGTCCGGTCATCTCTTTGAACATGCGCTGCATGTGCCATTTGGAATAGCCCGATTTCAGGCTGATCTGATCGACGTTAAGATCGTCGGTAAGATGGGCTTCTATCCACTCGATGAGGTCGTGAATGTGCTGTTTTTTAAGGGTCTGACTGAGCATGATGACGATTAACAACGCGACAAGAGACGGCGATTTTTATCACAAAAGAGTAACGAAAATCGCAAAATGGTATCGGGGAAGCGCAAGCATAACACGCTGATAACGGGCGGCTTGACATTAATTGCTTAGGTAACTAATTAAAAAAGGCTGACCGGAGTCAGCCTTTCTGGCACCTGCGGTGATCAGTGGCTGCGCATCCCGGCCGCTGTCATCATCATGCGAAACAGCGAAGCCACGACGCCCAGCGCCAGCACGCTGGCGGCATAGATGAACACCAGCCACATCACGCGCTTCCACCAGGGAGCTTTGGGCTCGGTATGGTTTTTCATGCTGCTGAGTTCACTTTTCATATCAGTGGTATCCTGCGTCTGCTTTGATTTTTCCACGGAACACGTAGTAGCTCCAGAAGGTGTAGCCCAGGATCATCGGAATGATCAGCAGGCTGCCAACCAGCATAAAGGCCTGACTCTGCGGCGGCGAAGCGGCGGCCCAGATGGTCACGGACGGTGGAATGATGTTTGGCCAGATACTGATACCCAGCCCGGAGAAGCCGAGGAAGATCAGCGCCAGCGTCAGCAGGAACGGTGAATAGTGCGCCTCACGCTTGATGGCACGCATCAGGCCCCACGAGCAGAGCAGCACCAGCACCGGAACCGGCAGGAACCAGAACAGGTTGGGCCTGGTGAACCAGCGCTGAGCAATATCCGCATGGGCAAACGGTGTCCACAGGCTGATGATGCCAATAATCACCAGCAACGCAATCAGCAGCGGAGTCGCCAGTGCCGACATCTTGCGGTGCAGCTCATTTTCGGTCTTCATGATAAGCCAGGTGCAGCCCAGCAGCGCATAGGCCACTACCAGACCGACGCCGCAGAACAGCGGGAACGGTGCCAGCCAGTCCATCGCCGAGCCAGCGAAATGGCGTCCTTCGACCGGAATGCCATCCAGCAACGCGCCAACCGCCACACCCTGACTGAAGGTGGCGAGCACGGAGCCAGCGATAAACGACTTGTCCCAGAATGCCCGATGCCCTTCCACCGCCTTGAAGCGGAACTCAAAGGCGACGCCGCGGAAAATCAGGCCAATCAGCATGGCGGTCAGCGGAATCGAGAGCGCGTCGGCGATCACCGCATAGGCAAGCGGGAACGCGCCAAACAAGCCCGCACCGCCCAGCACCAGCCAGGTTTCATTGCCATCCCAGACCGGCGCGACGGTGTTCACCATCATGTCACGCTCACCGGCATCTTTATTGAACGGGAACAGCAGGCCGATCCCCAGGTCGAAACCATCCATCACGATGTACATCAGGGTGGCGAAAACGATAATCGCAAACCAGATAACGGAATAATCGATCATTTTAGTGGTCTCCGTCCTTAAAGGTGGCAGCGGAAAGCGGACGCGCCGGGGTTTTCTTCTGACCCGGACCACCCTGCTCGGTGATATGGCCTTCGCCGGTAACCGGTCCCTGCTTAATCAGGCGCATCATATAGTGATAGCCCACCCCGAACACCGAGCTGTAGACCACAATAAAGGCCAGCAGGCTGATGCTCATGTGCATATCACCGTGTGCGGAAACCGCGTCAATGGTGCGCTGAACGCCATAGACTACCCACGGCTGACGACCGATTTCGGTGGTGAACCAGCCCGCCAGAATCGCAATCAGACCTGATGGCCCCATCAGCAGCGCAAACCACAGGAACGGACGCGACTCATAGAGACGCCCTTTAAAGCGCAGCCAGAGACTCACCACGCCCAGGGTGATCATCAGCAGCCCCAGCGCCACCATCACGCGGAATGACCAGAAGATCACCGTGGAGTTTGGCCGGTCCTCTTTCGGGAACGACTTCAGCGCCGGAACCTGCTTATCCAGGCTGTGGGTCAGGATCAGGCTGCCGAGGTAAGGCACTTCCAGCGCATATTTGGTGCGCTCCTGCTCCATATCGGGGATGCCAAACAGGATCAATGGCGTGGCTTCGCCCGGCGGGTTTTCCCAGTGTCCCTCAATCGCCGCGATTTTAGCGGGCTGATGCTCCAGGGTGTTAAGACCGTGCGCATCGCCAATCATCGCCTGAATCGGCGCGACAATCAGCGCCATCCACAACGCCATGGAGAACATCTTACGGATAGCCGGGTTGTTGTTGCCCTTCAGCAGATGCCACGCGGCCGACGAACCGACAAAGAAGGCGCTCGCCAGGAAAGCGGCCACCGACATATGGAACAGCCGATAAGGGAAGGACGGGTTAAAGACAATTTTGAACCAGTCCTGCGGCACCACAATGCCGTTTTCGATGATGTAGCCCTGCGGCGTATGCATCCAGCTGTTGGAGGCGAGGATCCAGAAGGTGGAGATCAGGGTGCCGAGCGCGACCATACAGGTGGCAAAGAAGTGCAGGCCAGGACCGACGCGATTCCAGCCAAACAGCATCACGCCGAGGAAGCCCGCTTCCAGGAAGAAGGCGGTCAACACCTCATAGGTCAGCAGCGGACCGGTGATGCTACCGGCGAACGCCGAGAAGCCGCTCCAGTTGGTGCCGAACTGATAGGCCATCACCAATCCTGATACCACTCCCATGCCGAAGTTGACGGCAAAGATTTTCGACCAGAAGTGGTAGAGATCGCGATAGGTCTGATCGCGGGTTTTGAGCCACATCCCTTCGAGCACCGCCAGAAAGCTGGCGAGACCGATGGTGATGGCGGGAAAAATAATATGGAAGGAGACAGTAAATGCGAACTGAATCCTGGCCAGATGAAAGGCATCTAATCCGAACATTGCTTACCTCGTTGCCACACGGAACACTGTATATTTACTTATAATTAACAACTTAAACCTGACACGCCTATTTTGCTGCGCTGGATGAAAATCCCCGGCGCAAATTTAAAACGCTTTGCGGCGGGGAAAAAGAAACAGTGGGGTTACCGAAAACTATAACAGTATTTTTTGATTTTGGTCATTGTTTTTGGCGTGAATTTCTTATTTAAAAACAGGCGATAAAAGTTAATTACAGCGCAGTTATGTGGCAATAATGTTACGTAATTCCCGTCGTAAAAATGGGCTACCGCTAAGAGAAATCTGACCCAAAAAAGGTTTTCAACCCGCTGTTTTTAGTCAGGATTTTTGTATGTAACCGTTTTATATAACGGCAATTCTTATAATTGCACAAATTAAATGACCTTGTTTTTTAATGGGTTATCTTAGTTAATAGGCGAGCCCGCCGCTTTGTTTACCTTTTTTGCTTTAGCCGGAGTAATAGGCGCGTTATTTCAGGCGAAAAAAGCCGGAACGGCAGATTTAAGCGCAACGATATATGTTAAAGAAATGAGTCAGAAAGGAACCGGTGATTAACAGTGATGCCGCAGCGACGGGCAATTCGCTGCCAGCCGCGCGTAAATCGGGTTTAATAATCAGCAGGGCGGCTCAGAAAATCGCCGCAGGTTATTCAGGCTGCCGTTCCGCTATGCGCTTTCAGCGAAGCGCAGGGGCCGCTTTTGGGGCAGCTGCCAACGCGCGTAACCCCTCCGGCTGTCGCCTTACTCTGAAGACGCCTGCTGGCGTTGCGCCAGAATCCGGTTCAGATTGAGTTCCAGCCAGTCCGCCAGGCTGACCACCTGCTCACCCACCTCCTCTCCCAGCGGCGTTAAGCGATACTCCACGTGAGGCGGTACTACGTCATAGGCGATGCGCTGCACAAAGCCATCCTCCTCCAGATAGCGCAGGTTCTGCGCCAGCATCCGCTCGCTGATGCCGCCTACCGCCCGACGCAGTGCACTGAATCGCAGCGTCTCTCCCCGTAAGGCCAGCAGGATGAGTACACTCCAGCGGCTGGTTACCCGTTTCAGCACCTCACGAGAGGGACAGTTCACGTTGAGTAATTCACCACGGCTAAATTTTTCACTCAATTTTTCAGACATTTAATCCTTCCGCCTCAAACTAACAAATCTGTAAGTACTTACTAAAGATTAGCTTATGCCCTAGTCTGCAATACACCAACAGCCAGATAATCGGAGCAAAAAATGATTGCAGTCACAGGTGCCACCGGCCAGCTGGGCCGTTTCGTAATTGATGCTTTACTTAAAAAAGTTCCGGCGGGTGAGATCGTTGCCGCCGTGCGTACGCCCGCCAAAGCGGCCGATCTGGCGGCGCTCGGCGTCGTGGTCCGCCACGCCGACTACGCGCAGCCCGATACGCTCAAAGCCGCTTTTACCGGCGTCGATAAGCTGCTGCTGATCTCCGGCAGTGAGGTCGGCCAGCGTGAAGCGCAGCATAAAGCGGTGATCGACGCGGCGCGGGCCGCGGGCGTCGGTTTTATCGCTTACACCAGCCTGCTGCATGCGGATACCTCCCCGCTGGGCTTAGGCGTGGAACATCGCGCCACTGAAGCGCTGCTCAGCGCCTCTGGCATTCCGTTCGCCCTGCTGCGCAACGGCTGGTACAGCGAGAACTACGCGGCCAGCATCCCGCCCGCCTTAGCGCATCACGCTTTTATTGGCGCGGCAGGCGAAGGCCGTATCGCCTCGGCTGCACGTCAGGACTACGCGGAAGCCGCTGCCGCCGTGCTGACCCGGGACGATCAGGCGGGCAAAGTGTATGAACTGGCTGGCGACGAAAGTTACACGCTGGCAGAGTTTACCGCTGAAATTGCGGCGCAGACTGGTCTGAAAGTGCAATACGTGAATCTGTCACAGGGCGACTTTGCCGCTGCGCTGAAAAATGCAGGTCTGCCGGAGGGTCTGGCAGAGATGCTGGCCGACTCCGACGCCGGGGCAGAGAAAGGGGGTCTGTTTGACGACTCACGTCAGCTGAGCAAGCTGATTGGTCGCCCCACTACCGCCTGGCAGGCGGTGATTCGTGCGGCACTGGCGAACCGGTAAAAGGCCACGCGGAGCGGGCAAGCGCTGCCCGCTTCGGATAACCTCTCTTCTCAGCGGTTTCTGCGTTGCGTATGCCATCTTCTGCACCTTTTTTCGCCGCCGCTTATCTTTCAAAATGTAAACAAACCGCAGTTTTCTTCAGCTAAAATTTTTTTATTCCGGTTGCTAAGAGATTCATCCGAAATGCATTTTTTGTGAACACCGGCATATTTGGTTGAATTGTCTGGATATTATTCAAAAACGCCGATTAATAGACAATTTTTATTACGTTCATAGATAATCTGCATTGTTGTTCCGCAGGATGAGCGGTCTATAATTTGTCCTTTGTGCAACCAAGACCCGCTCAGGAGGCCGCTATTAATACTTATCGCCAGCAACAAAATGCACTTGAAGAGGTTCGTGCCGGGGCGGAAGTTGAGTATCAATACGATCCCCATGAACTGAAACTGGAGCGCATGCAGGATTCTGAACCGGAGCCGGAGCTGATTGAAGGTCTGCCCGCCCCGGATGCGCTCACGCCTGCCGATCGCTATCTGGAACTGTTCGAACATGTCCAGATGTCAGGAATTTTCGAGGATAGCAAAACCTTTCCCGACTGTTCGCCTAAGTACGATCCGCTGGATGTGCTGATGCGCTATCGTCGTCAGAAACGCAGCAGTGACTTCGACCTGTCGCGTTTTGTCGCCGATCACTTCTATCTGCCTGGCGTAAATGAAAGTTTTTATGTCTCCAATCCCGATAAAACGCTCAATGAGCATATCGACGATCTCTGGCCGGTACTGACTAAAATGCCACAGCAGCACATGCCGCACTCGTCGCTGCTGCCGCTGCCCAAACCCTATGTGGTACCGGGCGGACGTTTTGGCGAGACCTACTACTGGGACTCCTACTTCACCATGCTCGGTCTGGCCGAGTCGGGCCGTGACGATCTGCTGCGTCATATGGCAGATAACTTTGCCTGGCTGATCGATAACTATGGTCATGTGCCAAACGGCAACCGCACCTACTATCTCAGCCGTTCGCAGCCGCCGGTATTCGCGCTGATGGTCGAGCTTTTCGAAGAGGATGGCGTACGCGGGGCTAAGCGCTACCAGGAACAGCTGATGAAGGAGTATCAGTTCTGGATGGACGGTGCGGGCTCACTGATGCCGAACCAGGCCTATCGTCACGTGGTGCGGATGCCTAACGGTTCGCTGCTTAACCGTTACTGGGATGACCGTGATACGCCGCGTGATGAGTCCTGGCTGGAGGATGTGGAAACGGCCCGTCAGTCAAAACGACCGGCGAGCGAAGTCTATCGCGATCTGCGCGCCGGGGCGGAGTCGGGCTGGGATTACTCCTCGCGCTGGCTGCGTAACCCGAAACGGCTGTCGAGTATCCGTACCACGCAGTTTATCCCGATCGACCTTAATGCGTTTCTGTACAAGCTGGAGCTGATGATCGCCACGCTCTCCCATGCCAAAGGCGAAGAGCTGACCGCGCTGGCGTGGCAGAAAAAAGCGGAAGCGCGTAAACGCGCCATCACCCGCTATCTGTGGGACAGCACCGCTGGGGTGTTCCGCGACTACGACTGGCGTCGTGCGCGCTTTGGTGCCTTTACCGTCGCGGCGGTGGTTCCGCTGTTTGTTGGTCTGGCGACGCCACACCAGGCGCACCTGCAAGCTGTCGCGCTGCGTCACCTGCTGCTGAGCAATGGCGGCCTGCTGACCTCGATGGTGGAAAGCGGCGAGCAGTGGGACCGACCCAACGGCTGGGCACCCATGCAGTGGATGGCGATTGTTGGCCTGAATAACTATGGCGAAGAGACGCTGGCGAGTGAGGTGGCGGTCAACTGGCTGAATACGGTTAATAACTTCTATCAGCTGCACCACAAGCTGGTGGAAAAATATGACATCAGCGGTGAACGCGCCCGACCGGGTGGTGGCGGTGAGTATCCGTTGCAGGATGGCTTTGGCTGGACCAACGGCGTCACCCGTAAACTGATGACCATGTATGGCCATTTAATGGCTGACTGAGTCGTCAGCGAGTTAATAATGAACGCAAAAAAGCCGGATTGTTCCGGCTTTTTTTCATCAGGCAGTTCAGGCTACTTCTTCGCTTCTGTGCCCGGCTGCGCCGAGCGTTGCAGAAACTGCTGCGTCACTTCAGGCAGATGCTGCAACAGCCATTCCGCCATCGCCACTTCCTGATCGCGAATTTCACTCAGGATACGTACGCCCTGAGTATCACCCACCTGCTCAGCCGCCGCAATCAGGCTGGTATAGCTGGCGATCTCAGCATTTTCGAACACGTAGCCGCTGATAGCGCCCTTCACCACCTCATCAGAGTTGAACATACCGCCCACCGCCTGGCCGGTTGCCGCCATTTTACCCATCACATCTTTCATTACCGAGTGATCGATACCGTGGCTGTCGAGCAGTTGCTCCAGCAGGGTCAGCTGATGTTTGGTCTCGTCCAGATGCTGCGCCAGTCGCTGCTCTAACGCCGGATAGTGCTCCAGACGGCCCGACATTTTGCTCAGCATGCTTTCAGCCTGCTTCTCCATGGCATGCGCATCGCGCAGCCAGTCATGATAATTCTCAATCGCGGTCATTTTGCTGCTCCTTAAGAGACGGTAATAGCTTCTGCTACCGAAGTGAGTTTCTCGTCCGTTTGCTTCTCTTCATTCAGGGTCTGCTCAAGCAGCTCAGCCGCTTTGGTGTAACCCAGTTTCAGCGCCAGTGCATGCAGGGTGCCATAGGTCGCAATTTCATAGTGCTCCACTTTTTGCGCCGCACCGATCAGCCCCTGATCGCGGACTTCACCCTTCTCAACCGAATCGATAATCTCCTGGGCTTCTTCCACCAGACCTTCCAGTGCATGGCACTTCATTCGTTTGATTTTTACTTCCGGTGTGACTTCCACTAATTCATCAAGTCGTTCGATCTGCGCACGGGTCTCTTCAAGATGCTGGTTAAACGCAGCAACCAGATTTTCGTCACTGGCAGCGCGTGCCATTTTTGGCAATGCGCGGGTTATCTGTTTCTCAGCGCTGTATACATCTGACAAGTCATGGATGAACAGATCGTTTAACGTTTTCACTGTCATAAGATAGCCTCATTGATTGAAAAGCTGCGTCAGTAATAACGCAACGCCAGTTGTAACGTTGACACCTAAAAATTCTAGTGGAGATTTTTTATATCGCACGCCGCATCGGTACGAATTTAAGACAAAAGTGGCATGCAAAATGCATTTTTCTTTTTATAGCAACACGTTAGCGGGGAATATTTTTTAACGATACCGCTTCGTCAACGCACGGGAATTTGTACAATCTGACAAATCATTGTATAAATTTTGCCAGGTATTCTGCCGAAAAAAAACGACGGCAGATTAAATCTGTACAAACTTTTATTAAATGGTACAGATAAAATGTGCAGGTAATAAAAAAGCCGGAAGGGATAACCCTTCCGGCTTTATTAACGGCGTTTATTAAACTCTATAATTTAGCACCGACATAGTTCCGTCGGTAATTATCCTTCAGGAGAATTAAAAGCGTTGATAAACAACCCGTTTAACGAATGAAATCCGTCATTATCGCTGGTCTGAAGCCGCTCAGCTCCGGCGACTCACCTTACCTCCCTTGCGACCCGCTTCAATAGCACGTTCCGGGTCATTCCTGAAGTTTCCCCCACTTTTCTGGCCGCCTTTGCGCCCTGCTTCAGCAGCACGCTCTTTGTCGGCCGCAAAGTTCCCTGCTCCACCGCGATATTGAGTCATTCTGTGTTCCTCTTTAAATTTAAAATTAGAATTTGCACAGTCAACGCTTCATCAGGCCGATTCAGCAACGTAAATGTAGCAATAAAATCGTACCGATCAAGCCACAAAATAAAAACCCGTCACGACTCTGGCTAATTAAAGGCGTTACCTACTCTGACGCTGGTAACACACTTCAGCCAATCTCACTTCCGGCTTTAAAAAGAGCGATTCCGGCAAGAACGCTTTATCCCGCGCGCTGCCGGGCTCTATTAATCGATCATTTTCAAAAAAAGTCCAACTGAAAAAACCCTAAGCGAAGCGGGACTAACTCAAATTCATCAATAACAGGTGGTTAAGCTGATCAACAAACGATCAATTTCCCCAAGCGAAGCGAGAAATATTTTAAAACCATTCCGTTATCGTTATCAAAATAAGCGAAGCGGTGTTTTCACGATTTAATCAGGATAAAACCGGTGTAATTGATCAATAAATGATCTATTTAACCATTTTCAATAGAAATTCATTTCAGAACAGGTTTCTGGCACCTGAACAGACGGTAAAAAATAAACGAAACGGAAGAGCAGACATTCAGCGGCTTAACGCTGCATTTTCGGAATAGTACTAAAAAGCGTTTTTTGCGGTGGGAAACGTTCCTTTCGGCGCTGACACAGCGCCTGATTTAGCCCCCGAAGGAGAGTGGCGTCACCGGGGAACCAAGATAAGGAGTCAGACATGTGGCCAGGCAGAGCGCTGGATAAAGTCTGGTCAGAGCGGATCGGGCAGCGCAGCGTCAAAAACGACGCCACGCTTACCGTTTTTCTTAATGCGGTACATCGCCTCATCCGCGCGAGCCAGCGCGGTATCAAAATCATCATCGTGCCGCGCGTATGCCACCCCCACAGAGGCACCGATCACCGCATGCCCATTCGCCATATCAAACGGGGTCAATACCGCATCCAGACAGGCATGGGCGAGCTTTTTAACCTGCGGATGCGTCAGAGCAAACGGCATTAACAGGACAAATTCATCACCGCCGAGACGCCCAATGATCACCTCAGGGGGAGAGAGCTGGATAAAGCGCTGACTCAGCTGGATCAGCACTTCATCGCCGCTGCGATGGCCCAGGGTATCGTTTACGTGTTTGAAATTATCCAGATCGATAAAAGCGACACAGAGCGGCCCCTGCGCCTGTAGCTCACGAAAGTAGTTTTGCAGAGCGTGCCGGTTGTTGAGCAGCGTCAGCGGATCGTGCAGCGCCAGCAAAGCAAGCTGCTCTTCATACTGTTTCTCTTTAGTCATATCAATGTGCGTGCCAATGACTTTGAGCGGCTTCCCCTCTGCGTCCCGTTCACTGACCCGCCCGCGATCCAGCACCCAGGTGATGCTGCCATTTTTCGCAATCATGCGGTGCAGGGCTTCATAGTAAGGCGCTTTACCGGCGATATGATCGTTGAAGGCCTGTAAAACCTCGGCGGCATCATCGGGATGCAGACTCTCTTTCCAGGATTCAAAGTTGGCATCGGTCTCTTTTGGCTGAAAGCCCAGCATCGCGCCCCAGCGCCGGTTGAAGATCACCAGTTTGCCGCTGGGAATGTCGAGCTGCCACAGGAAAAGGCCGGTGCCATCCAGCGCAGCATTGAGTTTATTGCGGGCGTCATGGGCTATACGCTTGAGTCGCGCATTATGCTTTTTGAGGTTTTGTATCTGTTGACGCAGCGCTTCTTCTGACATGACCGTAAGACAGGCTGAAAAAAGGTTATTGTGCCTGTCAGAGCAATTCTGTAAATAGAGGCGTCTAAAACACGATTAGTCGCGGTCAATTGCAGGCTCGACAGGATTTCAGGCGGCGCGGGTCTGGCATTACAGCACAGAGGCGAACCGGCGGTGGGTTTCGTCGTGAAATTTGTTTGTCAGACAAAATGGATGAGCTGACGGACTTCTCCGCAGAGCAGAGAGTAAGCTGCGTCATCTCCGATTATCGCGCCTGCTGTTCACCCTCAGTGTCAGCAGGATGTTTTTTTACCCACGCCCAGCACAACAGATAACTCACCAGGCTCGCCAGCGCGCCAATAATGATGGCGAAAACGCCCCACGGCTGGCCGATGATTTGCCATATCACGCCCCCAAGCGTACCGGCCAGAATCGAGATAAAACCCGCCTGCCGTGGTGGCGAATGCGCCAGCAGACCAAACAGATAGGCAGCAAAGGGGCCGGTTGCCCGGATGGTGAAGGCAAACACCAGCAGCTCAATAATCTGCTGGCTTAGCAGCGCGACGACGATCCCCACCGCCCCTACCACCAGCACCACAATCCGGCTGTTGCGCAGCTCGCCGCCCGCCTCGCTGGCGGCAGGATTGATGTAGCCGTAATAAATATCCTTCACGCTGATGCTGGCCGCGCCCAGCAGATCGCCCGACCCGCTGGAGAGGGTGGCGAACAGCACCGCGGAGAGCACCAGCCCGGCAAAGAGCGGCGGCAGCTGGCCGGTGGCGAGGGTGGCCAGCGCCTCATTCGCGGGAATACCGGGATAAAGCACAAACGCCAGCAGCCCGAACGTGGCCGGAACAAAAGCGTACAGCACCATGACTATGCCGCACAGCAGCGCCCCTTTGATGGCGACTTTTTCGTTGCGGGCGGAGTAGAAACGCTGCACCGCCTCCTGCCCGGTACAGAAGGTCATAAAGTACATCACGATCAGACCGGTAATGGTTCCCCATCCCAGCCGGGTTGCTGACAGTTTCTCTGGCGGAAGATGCTGTGACAGCAGCGTGAATCCCGCCGGATGGTGCCACAGGATATAAACGATACCGAGCGCGAAGCCAAAGACGATAATAAAGAACTGAATAAAGTCGGTCATCGTCAGGCTCCACATGCCACCGACCCAGGTATAAAACACCAGCAGCGCCCCGGAAAGCACGATCGCCAGGGTAAAGTTGATATGCAGCAATACGCTGACGATAGTGGCGCAGGCGGTCATTTGCGCGGCAGAAAGCGCAATCAGGGAAATCACGGATAAGGTGCTGGTGACAATATGGCTCGGCCTGCCATAAATCTTACCGATAATTTCCGGCACGGTGGTCGCCATCGAGCGGCGCATTGAGGGGGCAATAAAGGCCACCAGAAAAATACCGATGCCGGTGGCGATAACATACCAGGCCGCTGACAGGCCCCATTCGCCATAGGCTTTCGCCGTGACCCCAATCGAACTCCCGCCGCCGATTTCCGTTGCCGCCAGCGTGCCGGCCAGCATCAGGGTTCCCAGTCGTCGCCCCGCCAGATGGTAGTCATCCGCATTGCCGATGCGGGTTCTGGCATAGAGTGCGACGCCGAGCATCACAGCAATATAGGCAAAAATCGTCGCGGTAATAATAACGTTAGCGCTCATGGCTCTCTCCGGTGATCTCTTTCTGCAACGCTATGCAACTTGCGTGCTGCGCCTTATCTCCTCCACTGGCGGACCGGCAGAATTGCGGGGACGATCACCTTCTGCGCGCTGCCACGGCTGGGTGGCGCTTTCCCGGCAGGTTGCGGGATAAATCCTCATCACATCTGGCCTGAGAGAGAATTCTCACTCTGCGGTGCGCGTTCTCTCATATTGAGAGCGCTGCCCGGCGGCGTGCGCGGTAGAGGATGGGGCTGGCGCGGCGCGTTTGCCGCCCCGGCTGGCACGATTAATGCTGGGCTCGGGTCAGATCAAACCTGAGGCAACGATTATGGAGCAGATTAACTGGCAGCAACTATCCCGGCAGCTTGCCGACTGGCGCGCAGCGATACATCGCTACCCGGAGCTCTCCCACCAGGAGAGAGTGACCACCGACTATATTATCCGGCAGCTCTCCCCGTTCGGGGCGCTGGAGATCAGCTGTCCGGCAGCAACCGGCGTGGTGGTCAGGCTCAGAGGCGCGCATCCGGGGCGGACTCTGGCCTTTCGCGCCGATATTGACGCGCTGCCGGTGGAGGAGAAAACCGGCCTCGCCTGCGCCTCCACCCGGCCCGGTTTAATGCACGCCTGTGGTCACGATATGCATACGGCGATGCTGATGGGCGCCGCCAGCGTGCTGGCGCAGCAGCAGGCATCCATTCATGGAGAGATCCTGTTTATTTTTCAGCGCGGTGAGGAGATGTCCCCTGGCGGGGCGAAGGAGCTGGTGGCGTCCGGGGTGCTGGCGGGCGCAGAGATGTTTTTTGCGCTGCACGTTCTGCCCTCGCTGCCGTGCGGCACCCTGGCGCTGAAGCGCGGCATTGCCACCGCTAACCGCGATACCTTTAACATCTCTATTCAGGGACGGGGCGGCCACAGCGCCATGCCGCATCTGACCCTCGATCCGCTGATAGCGGCGACGCAGGCGGTGCAGGCGCTACAGTCGATTGTGGCCCGAGAGATTGATCCGCGTGAGTCCGCGGTTATCTCAGTATGCAGCCTGATCTGCGGCGACGGCACCACGGCGGCGATTCCCAATGAGGCCCGTCTGTGCGGCACCACCCGCACTTTCACCCCAGAGGTAAGAGCGCAGATTAAAGCGGCGATAGCGCGAATCGTTCAGGGTGTGGCACAGGCACACCGCTGTCAGGCCAGGGTGATTTTTGACGAATGGGACTACTCGGCGATCATCAATGACGACAGGCTGTGCGACATTGCCAGCGCGGCGGCCCGCAGCCTCGGCGCGTTTTACGCCCAGTCAGCGCCCGCCTTTGTCGGTGAGGATTTTTCAGAATATCAGGCGATCGCCCCGGTCTGTTTCGCCTGGCTGGGCGTTGCCAATGGCGAGGGAGAGCAGCCCGCCCTGCACAACTCCTTTTTTAATCCCTGCGAAGATGCCCTGCTGCACGGCACCCGCTACTATCTGGCGCTGGCCAGAAAGCTGGTGATGTCGTGACAGAAGGCTCCCGCTCCGCATAGCTTGCTCTGAGAGGGTCAGGCGGGCTTTCCGCCATTTTCTTCAGGCAAAAAAAGGGACAGCCTGCGCTGTCCCCTGGGTGATACCGGCTTAATCAGCGCCGCGCATCCGGGTGGAAGGTCTCCGCCGGACGCATCGCCAGGCTTTCATAGTTGGCCCATTTCTGGTGAGCCACATCCTGGGCAATCGCCATCAGCCGCTCCGCCTCCTGCGGATTCTGCTGCATCAGCGCCATAAAGCGGGTTTCATGGCGGCGATACTCATACAGCGGCAGCGTCGGCCGCAGGTTATCCAGCGTGAACGGATTGCTGCCATTCTCACGCAGTACCGGGTTGTAGCGCACCAGCGGCCAGTGCCCTGAGGCCACCGCGCGATGCTGCTGCTCCAGACCCAGCGTCATATCGATGCCGTGGGCGATACAGTGGCTGTAGGCGACAATCAGCGACGGTCCCGGATAGGCTTCCGCCTCTCGCATCGCCTGAAGCGCCTGCTGAGGATTCGCGCCGAAGGCGACGCGCGCCACGTAGACATTGCCATAGGAGATGGCCTGCAACACGATGTCTTTCTTCGCCATGGTTTTACCGCCAGCGGCAAAGCGTGCCACCGCCCCCAGCGGCGTCGATTTCGACATCTGCCCGCCGGTGTTGGAGTAGACCTCGGTATCCATCACCAGAATATTGATGTCGCGGCCGGACGCGAGCGCGTGATCCAGCCCGGAGGAGCCGATGTCGTAGGCCCAGCCATCCCCCCCGACGATCCACACCGAGCGACGAATCAGATGGTCGAGCATACTGAGCAGGTTCTGCACCGGTTCGGAGAGATCGCCGGCCAGTGTCGCCCGGACCTGCTCCAGCCGCTGACGCTGGCGCTGGATCTCCGACTCAACCTGCTGCGGAGCGTTGATGATCTCCTCCACCAGCGCCTCACCCAGCCGCGGCGAGAGCGCCCGCAGGGCCTGCGCCGCCTGATGACGATGGTGGTCGGCAGTCAGACGGAACCCCAGGCCAAACTCGGCGTTATCTTCAAACAGCGAGTTTGACCACGCCGGCCCTTTTCCGTCCGGGTTCTGTGACCAGGGGGTGGTCGGCAGGTTTCCGCCGTAGATGGATGAGCAGCCGGTGGCGTTTGCCACCATCATCCGGTCGCCGAACAGCTGCGTCAGGGTTTTCAGATAGGGCGTTTCGCCGCAGCCGGTGCAGGCACCGGAAAACTCAAACAGCGGCTCCAGATATTGCACGCCGCGTACCGTGGAGAAGTCGATAGTCTCGCGAGCCGGCCACGGCAGCGTCTGGAACCATGCCAGCGCCGTTTTCTCCGCTTCCAGCACCGGCAGCTTATCGACCATATTAATGGCGCGAATCTCAGCGCCCGCCTCATCTCTGGCGCGCACCGGACAGGCGTTAACGCACAGATTACAGCCGGTGCAGTCCTGCGGATAAACCTGGAGCGTGTAGCGGGTATCCGGGAAGCCTCTGGCGCTGATCGGCGCGCTTTTAAAACTCTGCGGCGCGCCACTGAGCCGATCCTGATGATAAAATTTGGCGCGGATGGCGGCATGCGGGCAGACGAATGAGCAGTTGCCGCACTGAATGCAGAGATCCTCCCGCCACTGCGGAATGGTCAGGGCAATATCCCGTTTCTCCCACTGGCTGGTGGCGGTGGGCCAGGTGCCGTCCGCCGGGATCATCGAGACCGGGATACGATCCCCGCGATCCTGTAGCATCTCCGCGGTTACTTCGCGCACGAAGCGCGGCGCTTCGGCAGCGATCTGCCAGCCGGTATCCGCGCTGATACTCACCCGTGACGGCACGCTGACCCGATGCAGATTAGCAAGCGTGGCGTCCACCGCGGCGAAGTTCTTATCGACCACCGCCTGGCCTTTACGCAGATAGCTCTTCTCAATGCTTTTCTTAATCAGAGCAATGGCCCGCTCTTTTTCCATGATTTTCGAGAGTGCAAAGAAGCAGGTCTGCATAATGGTGTTGATGCGCGATCCCATGCCATTTTCGCGCGCCACCTCAGCGGCGTTGATCACATACAGCTCTATCTGTTTCTCACGTAGCTGCTGCTGGACGCTGGCGGGCAGATGCTCCAGCACCTCGTCAGCTCCCCAGGGACTGTTCAGCAGGAAGGTGGCACCTGGGGCGGCATAGGTCAGCAGATCGAGATTTTCGATGAAGTTGAACTGGTGGCAGCCAATAAAGTTTGCCGAGCTGATCAGATAAGGCGAGTCGATCGGGGTCGGGCCAAAACGCAGATGGGAGGTGGTACGCGAACCCGACTTTTTCGAGTCATAGACAAAATAGCCCTGGGCGTGGTACTCCGGCAGCTCGCCGATAATTTTGATGCTGTTCTTGTTCGCCCCCACGGTGCCGTCGGCTCCGAGGCCAAAGAACAGCGCCCGCACCTGATGGTCCGGCTCTATATTCCAGCTTTCATCCCAGTCGAGGCTGAGGTGGGTGACATCATCGTGAATGCCGATGGTGAAAAAACGCCGTGCGTCGGGCCGCTGCTGCTGTTCAAAAACGGCTCTGGCCATCGCCGGGGTAAACTCTTTCGACGACAGGCCGTAGCGCCCGCCGCTCAGCACCGGCAGCTGCGCCAGCTTACCCTGTTGCAGGGCGGAGACCAGCGCGCTCAGCGTGTCGTGATAGAGCGGCTCGCCATTGGCACCCGGCTCTTTGGTACGATCCAGCACCGTGACATATTTCACGCTGGCGGGCAGCGCCGCGATCAGCGCGTCGGCGGGGAAAGGACGGTAGAGATGGATGGTGATAACCCCGTACTGGCCGCCCTGCTGGTTGAGCCAATCCAGGGTCTGACGCAGAGTGGAGGCCGCAGACCCCATCACCACAATGACGTGAGTGGCCTGCTCTGCGCCATAATATTCCACCAGGTGGTAGCGTCGACCGGTCAGCCGGGCGAAGCGATCCATCGCGTTCTCAACGATGGCGGGCACCTGGTCATAGTAGGCGTTGACGCTTTCGCGCCCCTGAAAGTAGGTATCGGGGTTCTGCGCGGTCCCGCGCATCACCGGATGGTCCGGGTTCAGCGCCCGACTGCGGTGGGCGCGCACCAGCCGGTCATCAATCATGCTGCGGATCTGATCATCCGTCAGGCGCGAGATCTTGTTAACCTCGTGCGAGGTACGAAAGCCGTCGAGAAAATGGATGAACGGGATGCGTGCTTCCAGGGTCGCGGCATGGGCAATCATCGCCATATCCTGCGCCTGCTGAACGGAAGCCGCGCTGAGTATCGCAAAGCCGGTGGTACGCGCCGCCATCACATCCTGGTGATCCCCGAAGATAGAGAGCCCCTGGGCGGCCAGCGCCCTGGCGGCGACGTGGAACACGGCGGAGGTCAGCTCCCCGGCGATTTTATACATGTTAGGCAGCATCAGCATCAGCCCCTGAGAGGCGGTAAAAGTGGTGCTGAGCGCGCCAGCCTGCAAAGCGCCGTGCACGGTGCCGGCGGCACCGCCCTCATGCTGCATCTCCATCACCGTCGGCACATTGCCCCAGATGTTGGGGATCTGCTTCGCCGACCATTCATCAGCCAGCTCGGCCATATTTGAGGAGGGGGTGATCGGATAGATGGCGCAGATCTCACTGACCTTATAGGCGACCCAGGCGGCCGCTTCGCTGCCGTCAATCATCACCATCGGGTTACTCTTGTCGCTCATGAGTGGTTCTCCTCTGCCACCATTTCGATGGCGTGGCATGGGCACTGGTTAAAGCAGGCGGCGCAGCCGGTGCAAAGGTCATAGTTGAACTGATAGCGCAGCCCTTTGCCCAGCTTGATAATCGCCCCTTCCGGGCAGGCGCCGTAGCAGCCGTCGCACTCAAAACAGTTGCCGCACGAGTAGCAGCGGGCCGCCTCATAGCGCGCATGACCAGCCTCCAGTCCGCCAATGATTTCGTCAAAGCCGGTGCGCGCTTCCGGTGCCATCATCGGCTGCGAGACCGCCTCGGCATCGGTGTTGTACCAGAGATGCAGGCCGGGATAGGCCATAACCGGCACCGGCTCCGCTTTCTGGTAGGGCTGCTGGCGCAGCCAGCCGTCGATGTGGCGCGCGGCTTTTTTACCGTGGCCGGTGGCGATGGTCACGGTGCGCTCTGACGGCACCATATCGCCTCCGGCAAAGATGCCGGCAACGCTGGTCATCATATGTTCATCGACATCCACGATGCCGTCCTTGTGGAGCTGGATGCCGGGGATGCGTTCCAGCACTGAGAGATCCACATCCTGACCCAGTGCCAGGATCAGGCTGTCGGCATCCAGGGTTTCAAAGCGCCCTGTCGGCTGCGGACGGCCATTTTCATCCAGCGCCATCTCTTCCACGGTCATGGTGGTGTTGTCGATATTGCGGATGGTGCGCAGCCAGTTGATTTTAACTCCCTCTTCCAGGGCTTCATCGGCTTCAAATCCGTGGGCTGGCATGTGGTCCCGGTCGCGGCGATAGATAATCATGACCTCTTCCGCGCCGAGACGGCGGGCGGTGCGCGAGGCGTCCATAGCGGTATTACCGCCGCCATAGATGGCGACCCGGCGGCCAAGTTTAGGGGCTTCGCCACGCTCAACCGCCTCAAGATAGCTGACCGCATCGAGGATTTTGCCCGCCTCCCTGGCCGGAATATCGACTTTCTTCGCCAGATGCGCGCCGATGGCCATAAACACGGCGTCAAAGTTGCCCTGCTGTCTGGTGGCCAGCACATCCTCCACCTTCTGGTTCAGCTTCAGGGTGATGCCGGTCGACAGGATTTGCCCGATCTCGCGATCAAGAATATCGCGCGGCATGCGATAGGCCGGGATGCCGAAGCGCATCATGCCGCCAGCCATCGGGCCCGCCTCGTGGATCTCAACCTCATGACCGAGGCGGCGCAGGTGCCAGGCGCAGGATAAACCGGATGGCCCCGCACCGATTATCAGCACGCGCTTGCCGCTGTCAGCCGCTTTCCACACCGGTTTCCAGCCATGCTCCAGGGCCTGGTCGCCGAGAAAGCGCTCCACCGCGTGGATGCTCACTGGCCGATCGACCTGAGCACGATTGCAGCCGGTTTCGCAGGGGTGGTAGCAGACACGCCCGTGGATGGCGGGCATCGGATTATTTTCCACCAGCGTCTGCCAGGCCTCTTCGTAACGGCCCTCCTGCGCCAGCGCCAGCCAGGCCTGGATATTCTCACCCGCCGGGCAGGCGTGGTTACAGGGGGGAAGCGAGTCCTGATAAATTGGCCGCTGCCGACGAACCGGACCCGTGCCGGAATGGCCGGCGAGATCCGGCGGGCGCGTCATATCATTTTTTAGTTTTTTCATAACATTGCTTATCGCTTATTGCTGCTGTTATTACAGCGGGTTAATTTTCACCCTGACGAATAATGACCGCGCTTTATTCTTTGCGGTCCCTGTTTATTGATGTCATGACTTCAGGCGGCCCCCGGCTTTTATTAGCGGTGCCCTCCCGGAGAGAGATGGATAGATGAGGTGACACAGCCGGGAAGTGAGGAGGCCGTCTGATGGGGTTTAGCAATTGCTATACCATGACGGCCGATCAACAGAATAAGGCACCGATTAAATGCCTGGTGACCCAAGGTTAGCGCCAGCAGCAAGCTGGCGGAATGGCTAAAGATGCAGGCACGGCGCTGGCTGGCGCAGCGTCCGGGAGTCATAAAAAAGAGAATAACAATCGTTATTACTCTTAATACCCGCTCTTATTAATGAAGCGACGGCAGCTATTACGACGTTAATCGCAGGGAGTGGCTGAATATCAGCGCGGTTGCAGCGCAATAAATTCTCATAATGAGAGAAGGCATATCGTAATGATAATCGCGCGGTCGCTCTGCCGGATAATCTGGCAGACCGTGGGAAGATTGATCTCTGGATATGGCGCGTGGTTCGAAGGTTCGATGAAAGGAGCCGCCCCTGAAACGCAAAAACCCCCGCCGAAGCGAGGGTTTCAAATTTGTGGTGCCCGAACCCGGAATCGAACCAGGGACACGGGGATTTTCAATCCCCTGCTCTACCGACTGAGCTATTCGGGCAACGGGGCGCATTAAACTGGATTAGCCTGGTTTCGTCAATGGGAAATCTTCAGTGAATCGTTCATGAGCGTGTTTTTTCAGCAAAAAGTAATGATTTTGCTCAAATATCACTCCTGCTGTTCCCGTCACAACCCCGCCTCTCCTTTGCAGAAGGAGATGTTATAGCCGACAAATAAAGCGGCTGTTTTTCATGGTACGTTGAGATTAACTTAACTAAAATTGTTTATTTACTGATCAAATACAGAGGGTTAGACTCGCCTTACTCCATACAAAGAGAAAGGGATTTTCGAACATGGCTATACCGGGAAACTTGTGGTTGTACGATGACGGTGGTGCGCTTATCAAAGGAGGTTGTGATGTTCAGAACAGGGAATTTAGCATTGAATTTAAAGGGTTCCATCATAATCTGAGCATTCCTGTGGATAACGCCACGGGTAAACCTACCGGCACACGCCAGCATTCCCCCATGCTGGTTATCAAGGAGTTCGACTACTCCAGCCCGTATCTCTATAAAGCCGTTGCTACTGGCCAGGCACTGCAAAAAGCTGAGCTAAAGTGGTACAAAATTAATGATGCCGGACAGGAAGTGGAGTATTTCAACATGCTTCTTGAAAGGGTTCGCATAGTGTCGGTATCTCCAGTAATGGCTGCGCCAGGTGACGCTAATAACAACCATCTCGAGACCATAGAAATGCGTTACGAGAAAATTACCTGGAAGCATTGTGACGGTAATATCATTTTTACAGACGCATGGAGCGAACGCCAAACGGTGTAGTGAGGAGCGTATGGATACGACCGAAGAAAAAAACGGGACATACTTTTATCATGGGCATGCAAATGTGACGCCCGGTGAACTGTTTGACCTGATTTTCATTGAACAGCTTGCAGACGCATCAGGAATGACCACTGAAGCTGTCAGCATGGTTCTGATTGGTCAGCCATTCATTCCTGTATCCGGGAAACTGTCAGCCGCCACTCACACGCCAGGGACGAGTGTAGCCTCCATTATATCAAGACGGCTTTTAGGAGACGCCCGCTTCCCGTTCGGTCTTAGACCGCTCGCCCCAATGGGAAAACTGTCAAAACTAAAAATGGTTCCTACTAACAAAATAGCGACCTTCTTAGGCCGCTGGGTTCCGTTCGTCGGTTATGCTGAGCTGATAATTACGGTGCAGCTTGTTGCGAAACGTACGCGCGACAAATACAACCTTATTGCCCGGCCGGCAGACCGTATACAGTGGACTTCACTCTGATGGGCAGAGATTATGAAACAGACGTTATCGGGTACATCATGGAACGTTATCCTGTTCGTAAGAAATGGTATAAACCTGAAGTTAAACAGGTAACTAAGGAGTGGACCTTACTTGATGATTTTCAGTTTGTACCAGAAGATGCCCATGATTTTTTATCAGATTTGTTCGGGCATTTTGATATTGAGCATTCAAACTTTGATGGCAGAAATTACTTCGAATATGAGTATCCATTCTGGCAAAAGAGACCCTCGCCAGAGCCAACGCTCAAGCCGCTGACCGTTGCAATGATTATTGAGTCTGCAAAGGCAGGGCGATGGTTGTATGACTGAAAAGGCAAAGGAGAATTCCGGTTTTTTTCATATTACTCTGATGCTGGTTGTGTGAGTAAAGCCAGAGAAGGAAAAAGCCCTGCTTTGCCGCGCAGCCTTGTGGCATCTGGTTTCAGCCTTCTCTTCTATTAAACGATCCAGAGATTTTCAATCTCCGCTCTCCAATCAGCAATTCGGGCAAAGCGGCCCGGCAGCGTCAAACGCTTTTCACTGAAATCACATCAACTGACCGCTTTTCCATCAAACCGCCGAGCCGCTCGCCAGCGGCACAACAAACGCAGCGATTCCTGCGGATAAATTTCATCCAGCACCCCGCCGCAGCCTGCATTGTGGCGCGATTTTGCCGATAAAGAAGCCGAGACCCACACTAATAATAAGGATCACCATGTTTTCAACTATTACATCAGGACTCGCTTCACGCCAGAGCTGGCAGAAGCGTACACACTCAGCAGCGACACTGACCTCTCTCAATGACTCGATTGCCATGATCGCCTTCTCTCCCGATGGCACCATTCTCAGCGCTAACGCCCTGTTTCTGGCACGCATGGGTTACACGCTGGCGGAGGTTGAAGGACAGCACCACAGCCTGTTCTGTACCGCCGACCAGGTGCAGTCCCGCGACTACCAGGAGTTCTGGCTGCGGCTCAACCGGGGCGAAAGTTTCAGTGACAAATTCCTGCGCGTGGCGAAAAACAGCCGTCCGGTCTGGCTCGAAGCCAACTATGTGCCGGTCCGCAATCGTCATGGCCGGGTGATCAAAATCGTCAAGCTGGCGACCGATATTACCGGGCACATCAACGATGTGCAGGAGCAGCGCGCCATCACCAACGCCATTGAACGATCGATGGCGGTGATCGCCTTCAACCTCAAGGGCGAGGTTCTGAAAGCCAACGATAACTTCCTGAAAACCATGGGCTATCGTCGTGAAGAGATTCAGGGCATTCACCACCGTCAGTTCTGCTCGCAGGCGTTGCGCGACAGCCAGGAGTATCACGACTTCTGGCAGCAGCTGAATCGGGGAGAATTTATCTCGGGTCAGTTTCCCAGGGTGAATAAAAAGGGGCAGACAATCTGGCTGCGCGCCACCTACAACCCGGTGTTCGACGAGCAGGGTCGGCTCTATAAAATCGTGAAGTTCGCCACCGATGTCACCGCCCAGGTGGAAAAGAATCAGCAGGAGCATGACGCGGCGCAACGCGCGTGGCAGACCGCACTGCAAACCGATGAAAGCACCCGCCTCGGTGCCGATGTGATCGCCAGCAGCGTAGAGACCATGCATGCGCTGGCGGATGAGCTCCAGGTGATCTCCGGTGACATCACCGGCCTGAGCGAATCTTCAGATCGGATCGGCTCGATTGTCGAGGGGATCCGTCATATCGCCGACCAGACCAACCTGCTGGCGCTCAATGCCGCGATTGAAGCGGCGCGCGCCGGTGCGCATGGCCGCAGCTTTGCCGTGGTCGCCAATGAAGTGCGCACCTTGGCCGCGAACATCAACCGGGCGACCGCAGACATCGAAAACCGGGTGCAGCAGAATCATCAGCTGGCGAGCCGGGCGATGAAAGGCATTGAGGCTAACCTGAAGCGTGCCGATCAGGGCGTGCAGCTGGCGCAGGAGGCGGGTGGCGTGATTGCTGACATCCGCGAAGGCGCAACGGATATGGTGCGCGCCATCAGCCATGTGACCGAAACGCTAAAGAGGTAATCCGCAAAGGGGGCGTCGCCCCCTGTTTTACGGCGCCGCCTCTGCCGTCGCGGCTGGCGGCGGCGGGAGAAAGATATGATCCAGAATCGCGCGCATCACCGGCGCGGCGGTCACCCCTTCCCCGCCGCCATTTTCCAGAATCAGCGCCACCGCCACTTTGGGATCGTTAAACGGCGCAAAGGCGGTATAGAAGATATGGTCGCGCAGCCGCACCGGGATCATCTTCGCGTTATAGGTCTGATTCTGCCGCAGGCTGAACACCTGCGAGGTGCCGCTTTTAGCCGCAATGCCATACGGCGCAGTATGGAAATATTTATAGCCGGTGCCGTTGGGCGCATTGGCCATCCCGAACATCGCATGACGCACCAGCGACCAGTAAGGCGAATGGGGATCGCCAATCTGCGCTTCCGGCTGCTGCGGATGGTAGTTCTCAACCAGGGTGCCGCGCTGGGTTTTCTCCAGCAGATGGGGCGCAATCACACGGCCATTGTTGATCAGCGCCACCATCGCCTTCACCATCTGGATCGGCGTGGCAATCCAGTAGCCCTGACCAATACCCACTGACACCGTATCGCCCTGATACCACGGTTTTTTATGCACCTTCTGCTTCCAGTCGCGGCTGGGCAGCAGGCCGTTATACTCCTCATTGAGATCGATGCCGGTGGGCTTGCCATAACCAAACTGGCTGAGCATGGTGTGAATGCGATCGATGCCCATCATAAACGCCACCTGATAGAAGAAGGTGTCCGCCGACTCCTCAATCGCCCGGGTTACATCCAGCATGCCGTGACCGGTTTTTTTCCAGTCACGATAGCGGCGATCGGTGCCCGGTAAGGTCCAGGTCGGCGCACCAAAGAAGGTGGTCTGCGGCGTGATGACGTGGGTCAGCAGCGCCGACATCGCCATATAGGGCTTCACCGTCGAGGCGGGCGGATAGAGCCCCTGGGTCACGCGGTTAATCAGCGGCAGATCCTTATTCTGAAGCAGCGTTTTGTAGGCTTTATAACTGATGCCTTTGACAAACGGATTGGGGTCGTAGCTGGGGCTGGAGACCATCGCCAGCACGGAGCCGTCGTGCGGATCTTCAATCAGCAGCGCCGCACGCTGGCCCGCCAGCAGGCTTTCCGCATACTGTTGCAGATGCAGATCCAGCGTCAGGGTCAGATTTTTACCCGCTACCGGGGGCACCTCTTTCAGCACCCGGACAATACGGCCGTGGTTATCCACTTCCACTTCCTGATAGCCCGGCTTGCCGTGCAGCAGCGCTTCGTAATAACCCTCAATCCCCTGCTTGCCGATGTTATGGTCCGCCGCGTAATTTTCAGCAATCCCCTCGGCATTCAGTCGCTTGTAGTCGTTATCGTTGATTTTCGAGACATAGCCAATCACATGCGCCAGATCGGCCCCATAGGGATACTGGCGATCCTGATAGGTCTCCAGGCTGGCACCGGTGAAGTGGAACTGATTGACCGCAAAGCGCGCCACCTGCTCCTCGCTCAGCTCCTCTTTCAGCACCACCGGCTTATAGCGGCTGGTCTGCCTGAGTTCATGGCGGAAGGTCTCGATTTCGTCGGGGGTCAGATCGATCAAGGGCGTCAGCGCCCGCAGCGTGGCGTCCATATCCTTGACTTTGTAGGGCGTCAGCGTAATGGCGTACCAGCTGACGTTACGCACCAGCGGAATACCATTGCGGTCATAAATCAGCCCGCGCGTCGGGGCGATGGGGATCATCTTGATGTCGTTCTGGTTAGAGCGCGTCTGGTAGTAACTGTGGTCGCGCACCTGTAAGCGATAGAGGTTAACGCCAAGGATGATAAAACAGAGGCAGACCAGGGCAAAGGCGATGGCTGCGCGGCGGGCAAACAGCTTCTCTTCAGCGTCGAAATTACGAAAATTCATCAGAAGGCATTATCGGACAGTGATTTATTTTTTATTGTGGCCCTCCATGATAAAGCGCGATCGGCCGCACGCCAGCGCGAAGATGCACAAGCCTGGTGAAAAGTGTGTCATTTGATGTGAATGTTACGGGAATGGTTCAGGCCCTCCGGTAAAAGAGGGCCTGAACGGGGAACGGATAGCCGACGGGCAGGCCCGCCCGCTACGCCGGTCAGTCGCCCAGCAGTACTGACTCCAGCGCGATCTTAATCATATCGTTGAACGTGGTCTGACGTTCAGCCGCGGTGGTCTGCTCGTGGGTACGGATATGGTCAGAGACGGTGCAGATGGTCAGCGCTTTCGCGCCGAACTCAGCGGCCACACCGTAGATACCCGCCGCTTCCATCTCAACGCCGAGGATGCCATATTTTTCCATCACGTCGAACATCTGCGGATCTGGCGTATAGAAGAGATCGGCTGAGAAGATGTTACCGACGCGCGCTTCCACACCCAGGTTTTTCGCCGCGTCCACCGCGTTGCGCACCATGTCGAAGTCAGCAATCGCCGCGAAGTCGTGATCTTTAAAGCGCATACGGTTCACTTTGGAGTCGGTGCAGGCTCCCATTCCAATCACGATGTCACGCAGTTTCACGTCGGCACGTACCGCACCACAGGAGCCGACACGAATGATCTTCTTCACGCCAAAATCGGTGATCAGCTCTTTGGTGTAGATGGAGCAGGAAGGGATCCCCATTCCGTGACCCATCACCGAAACTTTACGGCCTTTGTAGGTGCCGGTGTAGCCCAGCATCCCGCGCACGTTGTTCACTTCCACCGGATTTTCGAGAAAGGTTTCTGCGATATGTTTTGCACGCAGCGGATCGCCGGGCATCAGTACCACGTCCGCAAAATCACCCATTTCCGCGTTAATATGAGGGGTTGCCATTGTTTAATCCTTATTAAATTGCTGATTTACAGCATGTTCTTGCCATAGTCCATTTCGGACAGGCCAAAGTAATGTGCAATTGTCTGACCAATATCGGCGAAAGTTTCGCGATAACCGAGTGAGCCCGGCTCTACTTTCGGTCCGTAGATCAGAATCGGAATGTGCTCACGGGTATGTTCGGTGCCTTCCCAGGTCGGGTCACAGCCGTGGTCAGCGGTCAGGATCAGAATGTCATCTTCTCCCACCAGCGCCATCAGCTCAGGCAGACGGCGATCAAACAGCTCCAGCCCGCCCGCGTATCCGGCCACATCGCGACGGTGTCCCCAGGTGGAGTCGAAGTCAACAAAGTTGGTAAAGACAATCGACTGATCCGGCGCGATCTTCATCTGCTGGATCGTGGCGTCAAACAGCGCGTCGAGACCGGTGGCTTTCACTTTTTTGGTGATACCCTGCCCGGCATAAATATCCGCGATTTTACCCACGGAGATCACATGACCGCCCTTCTCATCCACCAGCTTTTTCAGCATGGTGGCAGACGGCGGCTCTACCGCCAGGTCGTGACGGTTGCCGGTACGCTCGAAGTGACCCGCTTTGTCGCCGATAAACGGACGCGCAATCACCCGGCCAATGTTGTAGCCGCCTTCGGTCAGCTCTTCGCGGGCGATTTCGCACAGCGCATAGAGACGCTCAAGGCCAAAGGTCTCTTCGTGACAGGCGATCTGGAAAACCGAGTCCGCCGAGGTATAGAAAATCGGCTTGCCGGTTTTCATATGCTCTTCGCCCAGCTGGTCGAGGATCACCGTGCCGGAGGAGTGGCAGTTGCCGAGATAGCCCGGCAGCTCTGCCCGCTCAACCAGCTTGTCCAGCAGTTCCTGCGGGAAGCTGTTCTCTTTGTCGCTGAAGTAGCCCCAGTCAAACAGCACCGGCACGCCAGCGATCTCCCAGTGGCCTGACGGCGTATCTTTACCTGACGACAGCTCGCTGGCATAGGCGTAAGCGCCGGTAATCTTCGCGTCCGGGTCCAGGCCCGGCGGAAAGCGGCCGGTCGAGAGTTCTGCCGCTTTACCCAGGCCCAGCGCGGTCATATTGGGCAGATGCAGTGGCCCTTTACGGCCTTTGTCCGCTTCACCGTTGAAACAGGCTTCGGCGATGTGCCCTAAGGTATCCGAACCTGCGTCGCCGAATTTATCGGCATCTTTACTGGAGCCGATCCCGAAGGAGTCGAGAACCATAATAAAAGCACGTTTCATGCAAGTCTCCTGCGCTATGGCGCGTGACAAGTCAAAAAAAAGCGATCAGATCAGTATACCCGAACGCATCGCGGCTGGCACCGATTACCGGTCAGTTAACTGATGTCGCTCACACGGCGATAGACCACCGGCGTCTCAGCCGGAGCCGAATCCCCGAGCACCAGTGCGGCTTTCACCGCAGCCGCGGCCTGCTGCCATTTCTCTTCACTGCTGGCGTGGATAATCGCCAGCGGACGCTGCGCATCGGCCCGTTCACCCAAGGTGATCATCTCGCTTAAGCCGACGCTGTAGTCGATGCTGTCGCTGGCGCGCTGACGTCCGCCGCCCATCGCCACCACGGCCAGACCCAGCGCCCGGGTATCCATGCTGCTGACAATGCCGGGCTGGTCAGCGTAGACCGCTTTGCTCAGCATCGGTGTCGGCAGATAGTGGTCATAACGCTCGACAAAGTCCGCCGGTCCCTGCTGCGCGGCGACCATGCGGGCAAAAATCTCGGCGGCTTTGCCGTTATCCAGCACTTTCATCAGCTGCTGGCGCGCCTCGGCGTCGCTGGCGGCCAGTTTGCCGGAGATCAGCATTTCGCTGCACAGCGCCAGCGTCACCTCCAGCAGGCGCGGGTTGCGCTGTTCACCGGTAAGGAAGCGCACCGCTTCCCGCACTTCCAGCGCGTTTCCGGCTGACGAGGCGAGCACCTGGTTCATGTCGGTCAGCAGCGCGGTGGTCTGGCAGCCTGCGCCGTTGGCGACGCCGACGATCGACTGGGCCAGACTCTCTGACGCCTCATAGGTCGGCATAAACGCGCCGGACCCCACTTTGACATCCATCACCAGCGCATCCAGCCCTTCCGCCAGCTTCTTCGCCAGAATCGAGGCGGTAATCAGCGGGATCGAATCGACGGTGGCGGTAATGTCGCGCGTGGCGTAGAAGCGTTTATCCGCCGGTGCCAGCGAGTTGGTCTGGCCGATAATCGCCACCCCGACCTGCTTAATGATCTCGCGGAAGCGATCGTCGCTGGGGAAAATATCGAAGCCCGGAATCGCCTCCAGCTTATCCAGCGTGCCGCCGGTATGACCGAGGCCACGGCCGGAGATCATCGGGATATAGCCGCCGCAGGCAGCGACCATCGGCCCTAACATCAGCGAGGTGACATCCCCGACGCCGCCGGTTGAGTGCTTATCCACCACCGGGCCATTGAGGTTCAGGGCTTTCCAGTTGAGCACCGTACCGGAATCGCGCATCGCCATGGTCAGCGCCACGCGCTCCGGCAGGCTCATGTCGTGGAAATAGATGGTCATCGCCAGCGCAGCGATCTGACCTTCCGAGACGCTGTTATCGCGCACGCCGTTGATGAAAAAACGGATCTCCGCTTCAGTCAGCGCGTGGCCGTCACGTTTTTTGCGAATAATTTCTTGTGGCAGAAACAAGGTAGCCCCCTGGTTCAGGGAAATTGGACAGGAAACAGGCGGTCGGCGACCGCCAGAGGGATCAGTAACCGGCTTTGCTGGTGTCGCTGTGATGACCCAGCGTATTGAGCAGGTTCGCCAGCAGGCTCGACGCGCCAAAACGGAAATGACGCGCATCGGCCCAGTCGGCACCCAGCGTCTCTTCCGCCATTTGCAGATAGATCGCGGCATCTTCCGCGGTGCGTACCCCGCCCGCCGGTTTAAAGCCAACCTGCTGGCTGACGCCTTTATCACGGATCACGTTCATCATGATCTGTGCCACGTCCGGCGTAGCATTAACCGGCACTTTACCGGTGGAGGTTTTGATAAAGTCGGCACCGGCGTCAATCGCAATCTCAGAGGCCTGACGGATCAGCGCTTCCTGCTTCAGCTCACCGGTTTCGATGATCACTTTCAGCAGCACATCCGCTTCAGCACAGGCGGTTTTACAGGCTTTCACCAGATCGAAACCGACCTGGCTGTTACCGGCGATCAGCGCGCGATAAGGGAACACCACATCCACTTCATCAGCACCGTAGGCGATGGCGGCGCGGGTTTCGGCCAGCGCAATGTCGATGTCGTCATTGCCGTGCGGGAAGTTAGTCACCGTGGCGATGCGGATCTCCGGGGTACCCTGCTCGCGCAGCGTTTTACGCGCAATCGGAATAAAGCGCGGATAGATACAGATGGCGGCGGTGTTGCCTGCCGGCGATTTGGCCTGATGACAGAGAGCGATCACTTTTTCGTCGGTGTCATCCTCGTTCAGGGTGGTTAAATCCATCAGTTTCAGGGCGCGCAGGGCAAGGTGTTTAATATCGGTCATGAGGCTCTCCAAAGGATCGGGGTGCAACCCACCGGCCAGCCGGCGGAATGTTATAATAGTAACACCCTGAAGCGGCCTGATATGTGCCAGCAGTCACATAGGAATAAGAAAACAGTGCAAATCGCCACGAATAGTGTGAGTAAAATCGCATATAACGCGGCATATTCGCCATTATACGCCAGCTGGCGCAATGTTACTATTATCACATTCCCGGGATCAGTGGCCCGACACGCTTCTCTTTAGCCCGCTAATCCCGCAGTGCCGGGAAATGGGGTTCAAGCTGGAACAGCCGCTGACTGTTACGCCACAACGCCTCGGTGATCGCCTGCGGCGACTCGTCGCGCAGGGTACAGAGCGTCTCCCACACCTGACGCGCGCGCTCCGGCCGGTTAGGCTGCCCCTGAAAGCCTTTCAGCGGCATATCGGGTGCGTCGGTTTCCAGCAGCAGCGAGTCGAGCGGCAACTGCGCCACGGTGTGACGGGTTTTACTGGCGCGCTCATAGGTAATGGTGCCGCCGACGCCAATCGCATAGCCCAGCTTAATAAACGCCTGCGCCTGTTGCAGACTGCCAGCGAAGCCATGTACCACGCCGCGGCGCGGCAGATCGTGACGGCGCAGGATCTGCGCCAGTTTGTCATGGGTGCGGCGGGAATGGAGGATCACCGGCAGGTCATACTGTTTTGCCAGCCTGAGCTGCGCTTCCAGAAAGCGCTGCTGCTTATCAAACTGCGGATCGTCACGATAGAGATCCAGCCCGATCTCGCCGATCGCCACCAGCTTGCGCAGTCGCTGCGCCAGCTGCGCTTCCAGCCGATCGAGATCGGCCTCCTGATGCGCCTCTATGGCGATGGGATGTAACCCGAGCGCCGCGTAGATGGCGGGATGCGCCTCCGCCAGCGCACAGATCCGGCTAAAGCGGCTGGCGTCGATCGCCGGCACGATGATCTTCTCTACGCCAGCCGCGGCGGCACGCGCCAGGCTGGCGGCAGCGTCCCCTTCAAAGGGCGGAAAGTCGAAGTGACAGTGGGTATCAATAAACGTCATGCCAGCGATCCTTTATCGTAATCCGCATCATTGTCCGCCAGCGGCGGCGTGATAATCAGCCGGGTATCGGGCGCATTCGCCACCGGCGCGGGCGGCGTCACTCTGCATGGCGTGAGCTGAGGCTCAGCCTCATTCAGCCACTGGCCCAGGGTGGCGAGGAAATAACGACCGCAACGCCGCCCCAGATGATAATCCTGATTCAGCGAGGCGATGCGGCTGCCGAGCGCGCTGCTGGCCAGCACATGAGGCGGAAAGATCTCAATAATGCGCAAATCACCGGGCGGATGTTCAATAAACTGCTGAATTTCCTGATAGCTCTGCTCATGCTGATGCAGCACGTTGAGCATCGGTTGCAGCGCGCTGCTGCTGAGCCAGCGCTCCATTCGCTTAAACCACTTTGGGGTGTAGAACATCTGCGAGGGCACGGTGCGGATCACCACAATGGTATCTGCACCCAGCCGGGCGGCTTCCCGCACCGGGATCGCATCGCTGATGCCGCCATCCAGATAGCTGATCCCTTCCAGGTTAACGCCCAGCCGGTAGAAGCCGGGAATGGCGCTGGAGGCTTTGATCAAATCGAGCCAGTTGTCAGCGGTCGGCCTGAAATAGCCCGGCGTGTAGTCGTCACTGCGGCAGGCGCAGACATAGAATTCGCGGCCGCTGGAGAAGATCTTTTCCGCGCTGGTCATCGCCAGTGGAAATTCGCTGCGGGTGATGTCGATCAGCCAGTCGAGATCGATCAGGTTGCCTCCGCGCACAAAGCGCAGCGGATCAAAAAAGAGTTTGCTGGTGGTGTAGCGGGTGATAACGCGACGGGCGTAGCCAGGCTGACCACAGACATAGGCAGAGAGATTTTGTGCACCGGCGGAGGTGCCAATCATCAGCTGAAAAGGGTTGAAGTGTGCGCGCTGGAACTCATCCAGGACGCCAGCGGTAAAGATACCGCGCTGACCGCCGCCTTCGCAGACCAGAGCAATTTTCTGAGATTTAAACGGTATCAGAGCCAGGGGTTCAATGGCACCGAGCGTAACAGGAATGCGTATACCCAATGGACGAACCTCAGGGAGGGTTCCGGGCATGCTGGAGGATCAATCCGTAATGACGGCAGCATTCCAGAGAACCAGTCATATGATCCTTTAACCCGCAGGCCAGCGCTGGGCTGGCCTGACTGTGCAGCGATGTGAAGCGATCCCTCTCTTCACCACAGTCGCTACAGATGACTGGTCTCTGCTTTATGCTTGGCTTAGCATGACGCTACAGGACTCATCGGCTAAAGTTTTTTACGGCCGGTAAACAGGCTGATGAGGAACAGGATAATACCAACCACAAACACAACTTTAGCTGCCCATGCTGCTGTGCCCGCTAAACCACCAAAACCTAACGCCGCAGCAATCAGTGCGATCACCAGAAAAATAATGCCCCAACGAAACATAAGCCTCTCCTTACCCTATTTAAAATCGAACTGCTTATTTCATCCCCGGATGGGTCTCTTTTATTCGTGCGGTCACCCAGGGCGACCGCACGCAAGCTTAAGATTTAACCGTCAGGTCATTCTTAACGCTTTTCACGCCTTCAATGGCTTTCGCGATGCTTTCCGCGCGGTCTGACTGCGCCTGATTAGCAACATGCCCTGAAAGCTGAACAACGCCGTCGGTGGTTTCAACTTTTACGTTGCGCGACGGAACAATGTCATCCGCTAATAGCTTAGCTTTAATTTCGCTGGTCGTGGCGGCATCACCGGCATAACCTTTCATCGATTGTGATTTGCTGTCTTTAACGTGTAGTTTGTCGCTGACGGATTTAACACCTTCGATTTTCTGCACCACGGCCACAGCCTTTTCAGCCTGGTCCTGTGAAGTGACGAAACCGCTTAAGGTCACTACACCCTGATGCGTTTTTACCGAAATATCCGTGCTTTTAATTGCGTCGTCATCCACCAGCGCAGCTTTCGCTTTGGCGGTGATGCCGCTGTCATCCATAAAACCATCGACTTTTTTCATAGAGCTATCGATCTTAGAACCCGCGCTATCGGCTGTCTGCGACGCTTTCTGCGACATTGATTCGTCAGCCAGTGCGCTGCCGCTGATCAGTGCTGAGCCAATCATTGCAGCCATCAGGGTTTTAGCAATCTTAGTCTTGTTCATCGATATATTCCTTCTATCAGTTAACTCACCCAAAAACTGTGGGCGAAACAGAGGCACAACGGCCGCTGCGTTACAGGACGTAAGGACAAGAGAAGTCTCTCCTGCCGTCCGATAGAATAATCATAGACAACATTTTGCGCTTTGCCTGGCTAACTGGTTGATCGCACGCCGAAACAGCGAAAAGATGAGGTTTTTAGGAGGAGTCTGTAGCGGGGTAAACAGGGCCATTCCCTGCTGGAATGGCCCGGATGGCGCGCGATCAGTGCTCGCGCGTTTTACGGAAACGAACGTCGGGATAACGTTCCTGGGTAATATTGAGATTAACCATGGTCGGCGCGATATAAGTCAAATTATCACCGCCGTCGAGCGCGAGGTTCACCTCATTTTTGCGCTGGAAGTCTTCAAACTTTTTCGCGTCGTCGCACTCAACCCAGCGCGCGGTCGAGACGTTGATCGCCTCATAGATCGCTTCGACGTTATATTCGCTTTTCAGACGTGCGACCACCACATCGAACTGCAACACCCCGACAGCCCCCACGATCAGATCGTTGTTGTGGACTGGACGGAACACCTGCACCGCGCCCTCTTCCGAGAGCTGCACCAGCCCCTTCAGCAGCTGTTTCTGCTTCAGCGGATCGCGCAGGCGGATACGGCGGAACAGCTCTGGCGCGAAGTTCGGAATGCCGGTGAACTTCATGTTTTCACCCTGGGTAAAGGTGTCGCCGATCTGAATGGTGCCGTGGTTATGCAGGCCGATAATGTCACCCGGATAGGCCTCTTCCACATGAGAACGGTCACCCGCCATAAAGGTCAGCGCATCGGAGATCACCACATCTTTACCGGTACGCACCTGGCGCAGCTTCATCCCTTTTTCATACTTGCCGGAGACCACACGCATAAAGGCGACGCGGTCGCGGTGTTTCGGGTCCATGTTTGCCTGGATCTTAAAGACGAAGCCGGTGAACTTCTCCTCTTTCGCTTCCACGGTGCGGGTATCGGTCTGACGCGGCATCGGACGCGGCGCCCAGGAAACCAGGCCATCCAGCATATGGTCAACACCAAAGTTACCCAGCGCGGTGCCGAAGAAGACCGGCGACAGCTCACCGTTCAGAAACGCTTCCTGCTCAAACTCATGGGAGGCACCCTGCACCAGCTCCAGCTCTTCACGCAGCTGCGCCGCCAGATCCTCACCCACCGCCGCGTCGAGATCGGGGTTGTTCAGCCCTTTCACGATGCGGACATCCTGAATGGTGTGGCCTTTACCGGTCTGGTAGAGGTAGGTCTCATCTTTATAGAGGTGGTAGACCCCTTTGAACAGCTTGCCGCAGCCAATCGGCCAGGTGATCGGCGCACAGGCGATTTTCAGCTCGCTCTCGACTTCATCCAGCAGCTCCATCGGGTCGCGGATGTCGCGGTCGAGTTTGTTCATAAAGGTCAGGATCGGCGTGTCGCGCAGACGGGTCACTTCCATCAGCTTACGGGTACGATCCTCGACACCTTTTGCGGCGTCGATCACCATCAGACAGCAGTCGACTGCGGTCAGGGTACGGTAGGTATCTTCCGAGAAGTCTTCGTGACCTGGGGTATCCAGCAGGTTCACCAGGCTATCGCGGTAAGGGAACTGCATCACCGAGGTGGTGATGGAGATACCACGCTGCTTCTCCATCTCCATCCAGTCCGACTTGGCGTGCTGGTTAGAGCCACGGCCTTTTACCGTACCGGCGGTCTGGATAGCCTGTCCGAACAGCAACACTTTTTCGGTAATCGTAGTTTTACCGGCATCCGGGTGCGAAATGATCGCGAAGGTGCGGCGGCGAGCCACCTCTTCTAAAAAGGGATTAGACATGGAATTCTTCTCAATAGGCAGCGCAACATACTGGCGCTGCTGATAAATCACGGTGGCCGGCAGAACCTTACCGGCGGGTAAACGGTGCCAAAAACGATCTTTGATCGTTGGCGGGTCAGCGCGAAGTTACATTGGCGTGAATTCCGGTTACCTGGTCAGCTTTAAGGCGGCATAGCATACAATATTTTGCGCGCGGCGGCGAACAGCGGCGGCGGAAAATGTTGTCTGTCCTCGGTCGCCGGTCAAAACAGATGACAACCCGGCACGCACTGTGCAGGATAACGCTTTTCATTTGCAGGGAATCCCCATGAGCGCCAGACCGGTCCCCCTGGAGGGGCGTATTCGACACTACTGGGATGAGCTTTCTCTTCATGAACAGCGGCTGGCGGAGATATTGCTCGCCGCGCCAGGTCAGCTGGCGATGAATACCGCCACCGAGCTGGCGCAGAGTGCGGGCGTCTCCAAAGCGACCACCACCCGCTTTTTTCGTCATCTTGGTTATGAGAGCTATGAAGCGGCGCGGCGCCAGGCGCGCGAGATGCAGAACAGCGGGTCGCCGCTCTACCTGCATTCGGGTGCCAGCGGTTCACCGCTCGACAGCCTGATGCAGCAGCATCTTGAAAAAGAGATCGCCAACCTGGTGAACACCTTTCGCTCGCTGGAGGGCGACGCGCTCCAGGCGTGCGTGGCGGCGATTGCCGGGGCGCGTCGCGTGGTGGTGCTGGGCTGGCGGCACAGCCAGACCATCGCCGCCCTGATCTACCGCGACCTGCTGCACGTCCATCCCGGTGTCTCACTGCTGCCGCGTGCCGGTGACTCGCTGGCGGAGCAGCTTGCGGCGCTCGGCCCGCAGGATGTGGCGATTTGCGTCGGCCTGCGCCGGCGGATGCCCGCGCTTGATGCCGCCATGGCGGCGCTGGACGAGCTGGCGGTGCCGATGCTCTATCTCTCCGACGCGCTGGCGGGCAAACCGGCGCGCCACGCGCGCTGGACGCTGCGCTGCCACACTGACGGCAGCCTGATTTTTGACAGCACGGTGGCGCTCTCCGGCGTCTGTAATCTGCTCTGTTCACTGGTGGCGCGCCACCTCGGTAAAGCGAGCAGCGATCGCCTCGCCGCTATCGAACGGCTGCACCAGCAGCTCGACGAGCTGGAATAGTGCGCCACACTGGCGCATTCCCCCCTCTCTGACGCCCTGTAAAAGTGCGCCGCTGTCGGGCGCGCCGCATCCATCACGCCGGCCAAAGAAACAAAAGAAAAATAAATTAACAATAGAGAAACATGTGTTTCTCACTGATTTTGTTTGAAAAACCGCCAGACATCTCCGCCCTGCTGCCTGCCGCTGCCACAAAGTGGCACAGAATCTGCTCAGCTGTTGATGACTTACACCAACACCGGGGATCACCATAATGAAAAAAATCGCACTGCTGGTCGCCGCGCTGCTCGCCGTCAGCGCCGCACAGGCCGATACGCTTGCTGAGATTAAAAGCAGCGGCAAAATCACCGTCGGCATCGACCCGACTTTTCCGCCCTATGAATACACCAGCGACAAGGGTGAGATCACCGGCTACAGCGTCGCCATCATGCAGTCCTTCGCCAAAGAGCTGGGCGTGCAGGTGGCGTTTCAGAAAACCGCCTTCAGCGGCATTCTGCCCGGCCTGATCTCCGGCTCTTTCAACGCCGAAGGCTCTTCACTCAACGTCACCGCCGAGCGCGCAAAAAAAGTGCGCTTTACCGTGCCCTACAGCAAAACCGTCAACGGTGTGCTGATGCGGAAAAGTGACGCCCAGGCGTTGGGTGCCGCCACGCTCTCTCCGGCCCGTCTCTCCGGGCTGCGCGGAGCGGTGAAAAGCGCCAGCGTGCCGGAGCAACTGCTGAAGGGCTTCAATGAGGAGCTGAAGAAAGCGGGGAAAGCGCCCATCACCATTATCAGCGTCGATACGCTGGATCAGACCGTCAGCACCCTGATGACCAAACGTGCCGACTTTGTGCTGGATGACATCGCCGTGCTGGCTCCCATCGTGAAGAAGTACCCGGACAAAGTGGCGCAGGCTGGAGAGGTCGGGCCTTCTCAATGGATGGCCTGGGCTACCCGCAAAGAAGATCTCAGCCTGAACAAGGCGATCAGCGACCATATTCTGGCGATGCAGCAGAGTGGCAAACTTGCCGCGTTGCAGAAGCAGTATCTCGGCACCACGTTCACCGTGCCCGCCACCGATTTTATTCCCCAGGAGTAAGCGATGAGTCATCTCTGTTTGCAGGTGCCAGCTGGCGAGGGCCGCACCTTTCAGGTTCGCAAGGGCCAGCTGATTACCGTTATCGACAGCGAAGGTCAGCAGGCCGCCGACTTTGTGGCGGTGAACGCGGCGCGTCACGAGGAGAAGCTCTCGCCGGTGCATACCCGCCAGCACCTGCGTTCTCTCTTCTTTAAGCCAGGGGACGCGCTCTGGTCGAGTGAAAACCGCCCGTTGCTGCGTATTGTTGCTGATACCATCGGCATTCATGACGCCAACGTCCCCGCCTGCGATCGCACCCGCTTCAGCGTCGATTTCGCCGTTGAAGGCCATCGCAACTGCGTGGATAACCTGCTGGAAGGGATGAAAGCTTACGGCATCAGCTATTTCACGTTGCCGGAGCCGTTCAACCTGTTTCAGAACGGCCCGGTGACCGCCGACGGCCGCATGGAAGTGACCGATCCGCACAGCAAAGCGGGCGATCAGATTGTGTTTGAAGCGCTGTGCGATCTGATCTGCGCCGTCTCCTCCTGCCCGCAGGACATCATTCCCGGCAACGGGCTTCAGGTTACGCCGATCGCCATTGAGATCCGCGACGGCGACCACGCGGAGGTGAACCATGCTGCTGATGCGTGAAGGTTTTGAGGCGAGCGCGCCGCGCTCGGTTGCCGCCCCGCTCACCGTCGCGGCGGGCGGCGTCGGCGCTATCCGGGCGCTGCGCGGTCAGCTATTGCGCATCAGCGCGCTGGAACCGGGCGCGGTGGCGTCGCTGTTTGGCTTCAGCCTCGCCGACCCGGCCGTCTGGCTCTCGGTGCACCATACCCGCGTCTTCAGCAACAGCTACCTGCTCGGCTCCGGTATGCGGCTGGTCAGCAATCGTCGCCGTCCGATGATGGTGCTGGGCAAAGATAGCGTGAAGCGCCACGACCTGCTGCTTCCCGCCTCGACCCGCGCTTTCCTCGCCTCACGCGGCTATCAGGGTGAGGGGTGCGTCGAGGCGGTGCGCCACGAGCTGTCGCGCCTCGGCCTCTCGGTGCCGAAGCTGCCTGATCCAGTCAACCTCTTTATGCACGTCAGGCTGACGCGTGCCGGTGAGATCCTGCCGGAACCCAATCTGACCCGTGCCGGTGACGCCATTACCTGCCGCGTCACGCAGGATACGCAGTTTATCGTTTCCGCCTGCAACACCGGCATCGAAGGCAACGATCGGCCCGCGGCGCTGCGCCTGGCGGTAGCGGAAAATCTCTCCGATTTCGCCAGGGAGTAGCGCGTGATGGGGCTGAATGAACAGGTCATCAGCGCCCTGCCCGAACTGGGAGAGGGTCTGCTGATGACGCTCACGCTTACCCTGCTGGCGGCGCTGCTCAGCCTGGTGATGGGGCAGCTCGGCTGCTTTTTGCAGCTGCGGCGCTTCTGGCTGTGGCGCGGCGCAGGCCGTTTTTATGTCAGCCTGATGCGCGGCACCCCCGCCATCGTGCAGCTTTTCGTGGTTTTCTTCACCCTGCCGCGCCTCGGCCTGGGCGGGCAGCCGATGCTGGCGGCGGTGGTCGCCATCGGCCTTAACAGCGGGGCCTATGTGGCAGAAATTCTGCGCGTCAACCAGAGCCTGGTGACGCGCGGCCAGCGCGAGGCGGCACGCACGCTGGGACTGAGCCGCTGGCTCACCTGGTGGTATGTGATCAATCCGCAGGTGCTGCGCGTGAGCCTGCCGATGCTGGTGAACGAATTCACCATTCTGCTGAAAACCACGCCGCTGGCGTCGGTGGTGGCGCTGACCGAACTCACCTACGCCGGACAGATCGTTATCGCCCGCACCTATGAGGCGACACAGGTGCTGCTGCTGGTAGCGGCTGGCTATCTGCTGATTGCGCTGCCGCTGATGCGCCTCGCGCGACAGCTTGAACAGCCTGGGAGGCGCGTTTGATGGACTGGCAGGCGATTCTCACGGCGCTGCCGTCGCTGGGCGAGGGGATGGCCGCCACGCTGCGGCTCTGCGTTGTCGCCGCCCTCTGCTCACTGCTGTGGGGCGGCATAATGGCGGCCGGACTGATGCGGGCGCCTGGGATCTGGCGACGGCTGCTGCGCGGCTACAGCGCGCTGACGCTGGCCCTGCCGCTGCTGGTGGTGATCTACCTGCTCTATTTCGTACTGCCAGAATATGGCGTCACCCTCAGCTCGCCGCAGGTCGGCGTGCTGGCGCTGACGCTCTACTACGCGCCCTATATTGCCCAGGTGATACGCAGCGCGATTGAGGCGCTGCCGCGCGGTCAGTGGGAGGCGGGCCGCGTGCTGGGGCTGAGCCGGATAGAGCAGTTGCGTGACGTGGCATTGCCGCAGACGCTGCCACAGATGTTGTCGCCGCTGGTCGGGCTGCTGATTGGGCTGATCAAGGATTCCGCCCTGCTCTCCATCGTCTCGGTACGGGAGTTTATGTACGCCGCCAGAGAGGCGATCTCCGCCACTTATGCGCCGCTGGAGATCTATCTCACGGTGGCGCTCTGCTACTGGGTGCTTAACAGCCTGCTCGACTGGCTGGCGCGCCGCATTGAATTTCGCATGACACGCTACCGGCGCACTCTGCCGCACTAATCAGGAGAAGTTTATGTCAGCTGAGTTTCAGCAGCGCGACGCGCTGCTTATCCCCGCACGTCACGGCCGGGCGGTTTACCTGCGCCAGGGCGAAGCGGTACAGGTTATCAATCTGCACGGCACTCAGGTGGTCGATTGCTGGGCGTATAACGCAACGGATCTGACAGAATATATGTCGATGGAGGCGACGCGCGTCTGGAATCAGCGCCTCAATCCCAGAGTGGGTGACAGCTTTATCACCAGTCAGCGCCATCCCATTCTGACACTGGTGGCGGATACCTCGCCGGGCGTACATGACACCTTTATGGCCGCCTGCGACGCACGGCGCTACGCGCTGCTGGGCTGTACCGAACCGCACCGCAACTGCCATGACAATCTGTTTGAGGCGATGGCGGCGCTGGGCATGCAGCTACCACACGGCAATCTGGCGTCGTTTAATATCTTTATGAATATTCAGGTGCAGCCGGACGGCATCACGCTGAAAACGCTGCCGGTGGTGACGCGGCCGGGGGATTACATCATCCTGCGCGCCGAGATGGATTGCTACGTGGCCTTTTCAGCCTGCCCGCAGGACATTGTCAGCATTCAGGGGGCGGGCGACAATACACCGCGCGACGCGGAGCTGCGTATTCTGACCGGCGGCTTTCCTCAGCCGAAGCTGGCAGGGCCGTGGGTGCCCGCCTGAAAAAGAACGGTGCCCGCTGTGAGCGAGGCACCGCTGCGCTCTACCCCAGCACCTTTTTCACGCAGGCTTTGAAGATCTGCACGCCAATCTCCAGCGAGCTTAGCTCAAAGCGCATATCGGGATGGTGCAGGCCAGGAGAGAGATTGGTGCCCAGCCCCCAGAAACCCGCTTTTACGCCGGGACGCTTCACCGGATAGTAGAAGAAGTCCTCGCTGCCTGGGGTAGTTCGGGTCGGCAGCACCGCCTCTTCGCCCAACACCTCGGCGATGGCGGCGCGGATCACCGCCGTTGCCTCATCATCAATCTCGGCGGCGGGCATCTCTTTCAGTACGCTGACTTCCGCTGTGGCACCAAGCGCCGCCACGCTGTTGACGATAGCGCGCGTCACCTGCTCTTTCAGCTGCGTCATCGGCGCGTTCTCCTGCGACCGCAGATCCCACACCACCCGCGCTTCATCCGGCACCGAGTTAGTGACGCCCGCATCACAGAGGAAACGGGTCGCTTTTACGCTCCAGGTCAGGCCGGGCGAGAGATGAAGCGCGTTCACCGCCTGCACCGCCTGCACCGCGGCATCCAGCGCGTTAACGCCCAGATGTGGCCGCGCCGCGTGGGCGGGCTGGCCTTTGATGGTGGCTTCCAGCGTGCTACAGGCGGAGTAGAGCACCGCAGGGATCGCCTGACCGACCACACACTCCTCCTGCGGACGCAGGTGGAAGCCGAGGATCATCTCCACATCATCGAGTGCGCCGCCTTCGATCATCGACAGCGCGCCAGCCCCCAGCTCCTCAGCGGGCTGAAACAGGATCTTCAGCCGGCCACGCTTTACCGTGCCCTCTCTGAGCAGGGCGGCCGCTGCCGTCAGCACCACCGAAGAGTGACCGTCGTGGCCACAGGTATGACGCGCACAGGGCACGCCATCAATGATATGCCCCAGCGCATCCATGTCGGCACGCAGCGCCAGCACCGGACCCGGCACGCCGCTGTCGATCTCCGCCACAATGCCGGTGGTGTTGTTGACGTTGCGCGTCACCTTCAGGCCCGCCTTCTCCAGCTGGTCGGCGATATAGGCAGAGGTTTTCACCTCCTGGAAACCCAGCTCTGGAATTTCATGCAGATAATGGTAATGCTCTAAAACCTCAGACACAGCGTTACTCCTGAATAAACAGACGCATAACAGACATCGCGATCAGCGCGTTGATAATGCTTACCAGCATCAGCAACGGCCAGTATTTTTTCGGCACATCGGCCACGCCCAGCAACCGTCCCATATATTGCAGCTGCGATCCCATCAGAAAGATCGCTGGTGCCAGAATGGTAATATCCGCGCCGGTGAGCAGCCCTTTGGTCAGCAGGCTTACCGCGACGCCGGTGCCCGCCGACGCGGAGAGCCAGGCGGTCAGCAGCACGGTAATCGCCTCGCCGGGCAGACCAAACAGTCCCATCACCGGCGCAAAAACGTGGCCAAGAAACTGCATAATGCCGAGCAGATTGAGCACCTCCGCCAGCACATAGGCCATCACCACATTCGGCATCAGATTGTGAATGGCGATATGAAAGCCTTTGCGCGCGCCGGTCACAAACACATCAAAGGGGTTATTGCTGCTGACCACTTTATTGTTCATCAGTGAAATCCTTCTTATAGACACTGTTTAACACAGCGCGGGTGATCGCCGCACCGACAAACTTCAGCACGAACATCAGCAGCAGCGGAATGATGATGGGCAGCGTCATCGAGGCGAACAGCGCGGAACCGATGGCGAAGTAGTTATTAATCAGCCCCGCTCCCGAATATTGCCAGGCGCTCATCACCACCACCTCTTTTTTGCCGATCTGCTGCTGGTCATACATCTCTTTGGTTAGGGCCGCGCCCGCGTCGGTGCTTTGCAGGTCGGTGATCAATGCCAGGCCGCAGTGGCCCGGCAATCCCATCAGCGGCTTAAGCAGCGGCGTCAGTAAGCGGTGCGCCGCGCGGATCGCGCCGTAGTGGGTAAAGATCTCCAGCACCCCCAGCGCCAGCATCACCGTCGGCGTCAGCGACAGGGCAAACAGGAAGCCCGCTTTGGCACTGAGTCCTCCCGCGCCGAGAAAGGTGTTGCTGGCGGGATCTTTCATGGTGCCGAAGCTGCCGCCCAGCGTGGTAAAGTCAAACGCCCCCAGCCATCCCAGCCCCTCGACGTGATAAAACAGCCCTGAAAAAAACAGAATGGCAAAAATTAACGCCACATAGCTGCCTTTGGTGGCGCTGAGTTTTGCCGGATTAACCGCACTCTCATCTGACATCTTTTCCTCCTGATATGACTGACTTGCCGCCCGTTCCCTGCGGCGGCGGTTTCGATATATGGAACTGAGTTCTAAGCAGGATCTGTGCCAGCCAGCCTGCACCGGGTGCGGATCTGACGCCGCACAGCATTTATCTCCCTCTCTGCGGCGGCTGACAAAAATTTCCTGACACCCGCTGTGGCTTTCCCGCCTGGCTCACCGGGCTGCCCGCCGCCACCGCGTGCCGGACGTTGCACCAGCAGCGCACAGCCGGAATGCACCATGCTGGTGCTGTAGTTTTGGCGGTAAAGCGGGTGAAAGCGGAATAACTAATGAGAATATGTCGCATTCAATTTGTGAAATAATTCTATTTAAATCAATCAGATAAAATCACAGATTTTGTGGAAAAGGCTTCACTTCCGCGACCGCTCTGATGCATAATTCACCGACTACACCTGTTTATTTAACATTTTCTTAAAAGGACTCGGCCATGCTGACTGCTGAAATGACTGGACGTTTAAACGACCAACTGAACCTGGAATTTTTCTCCGCCAATCTCTATCTGCAAATGAGCGCCTGGTGCAGCGACAAAGGCTTTGAGGGTGCGGCTTCCTTCCTGAAAATGCACTCCCGGGAAGAGATGCAGCACATGCAGCGTCTGTTCGACTACCTGAGCGATACCGGCGCGATGCCGGTGCTGGGCACCATCGCCGCGCCACCGGTCTCGTTCACCTCACTGAATGAGATCCTGCAACAGGCGCTGGAGCATGAGCAGCTGATCACCAGCAAGATCAACGAGCTGGCGCACGCCGCCATGACCTCACAAGACTACTCCACCTTCAACTTCCTGCAATGGTATGTCGCCGAGCAGCACGAAGAAGAGAAGCTGTTCAAAACCGTGCTGGATAAGCTGGCGCTGGTCAGCAACAGCGGCAACGGTCTGTTCCTGGTCGATAAAGATCTGGGCCAGATGAGCAGCCAGGAGCACGCGGAGTAAGACACATCGGCCCCGCGCTGTGGGCCGACCTTTTCTCCGGGGCGTGACACGCCCCGCTCTGCAAATTACGCCAGCCGGTAACTGCGCGCTTTCTCTCCGTTCACCCACAGTTCACGCTTCTCATCCGACGGCAGCGTCAGGGCGATCTCCCGCCAGGCGGGCCGGTAATCACCACGTTTCTCTATGGTCAGGTCGATCCGTGTCGCACTGCTGCACAGCGTCCAGCTCAGCCACAGCGCATTGCCCTGCTGCCAGCCGTGACTCTCACCGTCATCGTCAAAGGTTTCGCCCTGGGTCGTCATCCCCGCGGGCGCAGGCCATAGCTGCCACTGCCGCACGGTGTCGCGCGCGGCGTCAGTGGTGGTTTCGCACTCGCCCAGCGGGATCACCGCCCCGGCGCGCACCAGCAGCGGCAGCCGATCCAGCGGTGCCTCCAGCGTGATGCTCTCACCACCCACAAACCATGCGCCGCTGTGCCAGTCATACCAGCCACCGCGATTACGCGGCAGATAGACCTGGCGACTGCGCGCGCCCTGCTCCACCACGCTGGCGACCAGCAGATCCCGCCCCAGCATAAAGTCATCGCACTCCTGATATGTCTGCGGGTCCTGTTCGTGGTCGAGGAAGGTCGGCCGCAGCATCGGCTGATCTTCGCTGCTGGCCTGCCAGGCCAGGGTATAGAGGTAGGGCATCAGACGATAGCGCAGCCGGATCGCCTCGCGGATCATCGGCGTCACCTCCGGGTACATCCAGGGTTCGTTAACCGTGTGATCGTCATTCCACGAATGGATGGTAAAACGCGGATGCATCACACCGTTCTGAACCCAGCGCACAAACAGCTCGGCGTCGGGCTTGTCGCCAGAGAAACCGCCGACATCGTGGCCGACGTTATAAAGCCCGGAGAGGCTCATCCCCAGCCCCATGCGAATGTTGTAGCGCAGGGTCTGCCAGCTGGTACGGTTGTCGCCGCTCCAGGTCTGCACATAGCGCTGCATCCCGGCGCAGCCGGAGCGGGATATCAGATAGGGCCGCTTATGGGGAGCAAACTGCTGCTGCGCCTCCATCGAGGCGCGCATCATCAGCAGCGGCATCACCGGCCGGATATGTTTGATGGCGATCGGCTGACCAAAACCGTGACAGCGAGCCTCGCCGTCCCACACCTCATATTCGTTGTTGTCGTTCCAGGTGGAATCGATGCCCTTCTTCAGCAGCTGCTCAGTGACATTCTCCTGCCACCAGCGCACCGCCTGCGGATGGGTGAAATCGAGGTGCGAACCTTCATCATCCCAGAACACCGAACGTTCAGGGCGATCCTGCTCAGAGTCGCGGATAAACAGCCCCTGCGCCGCCACCTCCTGATAGCGCGGATGATCCTGCAACAGACAGGGCTTGATATTGGCCGCCAGCTTCATGCCGGCCTGATGAAACGCCTCACTCAGCGCGTGGGGATTGGGCACCTTGTCGTAGTTCCAGTTAAAGACGTAGCGCTTGTTGTTAATCGAGGTGTAACCGGAAGAGAGCTGGAACGAGTCACAGGGGATCTCATGCTCGCGGCACAGCCGGATAAAGGATTGCAGCTGCTGCTGGGCGTCCGGAGCGTCGGTGTAGTGCATGGTCGAGCCGCTGTAGCCCAGGCTCCACTTCGGCTGAAACAGCGTGCGGCCAGTGAGCCGCACAAAAGCCTGAGTCACATCGAGCAGCGTCGGGCCGAGCATCATGTAGTAATCGAGATCGCCCGCCTCGGCGCGATAGCGGCGATAAGGCAGATGGTAATTATCCAGCTCGTTACCGAGATCGAGCCAGCTGCTGCTGAGGTTGTCATAAAACAGGCCGAAACTGACGCCATCGCGCTGCGTCAGGGTAAACGGAATATGTTTATAGAGCGGGTCAGTGCTGGCGGCGTTATAGCCCATCGCGTCGAGGTTACGCATCTCAAAGCGCCGGTTCACCCGGTTCAGGTCGCCACTCTTTTCCCCCAGCCCATAGACCCGATCCTGCGGCTGGCGGCGCTGATAGTGCTCCACCCCATCGCCGTGGGCGTTAAGCAGATAGGCCCCGGTGTGACGATCGGCGGCCAGCGGCTGCCAGCTTTTGCCATCAAACTGCTCCCAGCTCAGGCAGAGCGGCTGATGCACCGTGACCCGCAGCTGCGGCGTGCTGATACGCAGCTGCTGAGCGTCATGCTCTAGCTGAAACGGCGGCAGCGAGAAGCCATCCAGCGCCTCGCGGTCGCGCCCCTGCCAGGGCACATCGTGCTCTGGCGCGATGCTCCAGGTGCGGTTCAGCGCCAGCTCTCCGTCGCGCTTCAGCAGCACCCGCAGCAGCTTCTGCTCCAGCACATAGATGCGCAGAAAGTGACGATTCTCTACCTTAAGCTCAACAAAGTGATCGGTCTGCTGATGCAGCGTCCAGTTCTTCAGGGTTTTCATCGGGACTCCTTACGGGTTAGCCGGGCGCTGGCGGCGTTCGGCGATCAGCATCACCAGGAAAACAGCACCAATCAGGTCAAAAAAGCCCATCGCCACAAACAGCGGGTTGAAGCCGATGGTATCGGCGGTGACACCGATAATCAGCGAGAAGATAAAGCTGGCGATCCAGGCGCAGGAGCCGCGCATACCGTTGACCGTGGCCATCTGGCGGCGGTCGAAGCGCTCCACCACCAGCGCGCTCAACATGCAGGAGATCACCTGATGGCCGAAGCCGCCAACCGAGATCAGCGCGATCGCCAGCCAGGGATCTTTTACCAGCGTCATCAGCGCCAGCGACACCATCAGCACGGCACCGGTCACCGAACTGGCGACAATCGAGTTGACGCGCGTCAGACCAAAGCAGCGCACATAAATTCTGGTGAGATAGCCGCTGGCGACGCTGCCAAGGTCGGCGGCGAGGAACGGCAGCCAGGCGAACATCACAATCTGTTTCAGATCCATGCCGCGCTCGTTGGCTAAATAGAGCGGCACCCAGAAGCTCAGCACCGCCCAGGCGGGTTCCGCCAGAAAAGCGGGAATGGCGATGCCGTAGAACTTCTTCTCTTTGCCAATCACTTTCAGCGCGGTAAAGAACGGCAGCTTTTCGCCCAGCTCCTCATTGTCCTGATTAATAAAGTCACGCTCTTCAGCGGAGAGCCGCGGGTGCGTGGCTGGCGAATGGTAGCCCCACCACCAGAGCCCGACCCACAGCAGCCCCAGCCCGCCGGTCAGCAGAAACGCGCCCTGCCAGCCAAAGGTGATGTGGGCGACATAGATAATCGGCGGTGCCAGCATCGCGCCGATGGAGAAACCGACACCGGCCCAGCCCGCCGCCACCGGCCGCTCTTTTTTCGGAAACCAGTCACCGATCGCTTTGGCGTTAGCGGGGGTAGCCGCCGCTTCCGACGCGCCCATCACAAAGCGCAGCAGCGCCAGATGCAGCCAGCTTCCGGCCCCGGCATGCAGCAGACAGGTCAGCGACCAGACCAGAGCGCAGATCAGAAAGCCCATCTTCAGCCCGATCACGTCGATCAGCCAGCCGCAGATGGGCTGAAACAGGGTGTAGGCGAGCTGAAACGCCGCCACCACCCAGGAGTACTGCTCGGTGCTCATATGCAGGCTGGTTTTCAGTTCCGGTGCCAGAATGCCCAGCGAGTTGCGGGTGATGTAGTTGACGGTCACACCCAGCAGGAACATTCCCAGCATCCACCAGCGTAAATTTTTAATCACGCGCAGCGTGCGCGAGGCGCTGAGGGGTTTGGTTGTTGAATCGAGGCTCATGGTGCCACTCCTGATATGCATTGATGACTCACACCGCCTGCTGGCGTACCGCGTGTCCCTGTCGCGACCTTAGAAAAGTGCGAAACGTGGGTACAGCCTCTTTTTTGCAACCTTTTTCATGGCAGGCTGAAGCCCGGCGCAGAATGGCGTGCAAAGGCTGATATGACGCGATTCAGCGCCCTGTGAAAAATTTTTCAGCAGCAGATTTGAAGGCGATCACAGAATGAAACAAAGACTGAAAGTGAGTGAGATTGCGGCGCTGAGCGGCGTCTCGATCAGCACCGTTTCGCGGGTGCTGGCCGGCAAAGCGAATACCCGCCCCGCCACCCGCGACCGGGTGCTGGCCGTCGCCCGGCAGCAGGGGGTGCTGAGCAATCTGCACAGCGGCCGTCTGCTGCTGAATAATCTGACGGTGTTTGCCCCGCCGCGGGCGTTCGACCTGCGCAGTGACATCTTCTACTACAAGGTGATTCAGGGGATCAGCCAGGCGGTGGAGCCACATGAGGTGCGGCTGCGCTACTGCCCGCTGGAGGAGGTGGAGAGTGACGCGGCGCTGTTTATCGAGCGGATGCAGCAGACCGAGGCGGCGCTGCTGATCGGCATTGATGATGAGCATATCCATCAGCTGGCGGCGGAGATGAACAAACCCTGCGTGCTGATTAACGCCCGCGATCGCCGGATGCGGCTGCCCTCGGTTTCGCCGCATCATCAGCTGATCGGCGAATTCTCTGCGCGCTACCTGTTTGAACAGGGACACCGGCAGATCCTGTCGCTGCACTGCCTGCGCCGCTACACCATGGAGCTGCGGCTACAGGGGGTGCGCGACGCCTGGCATGCGATGAACCTGCGCTTTGACAGCCGCCAGCATCTGCTGACCCTGAACAGCTTCAGCAGCAATGAGGCGGCGGAACGGCTGAGTGACTATCTGCGCCACTGCCCCGACGCGCAGCGCCCGACCGCGATCCTCGCCAGCGGCGACTATATCGCCGATGGCGCGGTGAGTGCGCTGCAACAGGCGGGGTTGCGGGTGCCGCAGGATATTTCGGTGATGAGCATGGATGGCTTTAATCTGGCGGCGATCCACAATATTCCGCTGACCTCGGTGCAGGTGCCGCGTGATGAGCTGGGCGCGGCGGCGGTGCGGCTGTTGCAGGAGCTGCGGCTGCACCCCGACGCCCCACCCGGCACGCTGCTGCTGAATGGCCGGCTGGTGGTGCGCGAGTCGGTGCGCCGCATCCGCGATAACCTCAGCCATGCGCCGGTGCAGCAGCATGGCCTGTATGATTAACTCAGGGTTTTCAGCCGCAGCTCCGACGGCTGCGGGCGACCGAACAGAAAGCCCTGAAACAGGGTACAGCCCTCATCGCGCAGCTTGGCGAACTGCTCATCATTCTCCACCCCTTCGGCGGTAATCTGAATATCCAGGCTGCGGCTCATGCCGGTAATGGCGCGGATAATCGCCAGCGCCTCACGGCTGTCGCCCATGTCGTTGATAAACGACTTGTCGATTTTGATTTTGTCGAACGGAAAGGAGCGCAGATAGCTCAGCGACGAATAGCCGGTGCCGAAATCATCCAGCGCGATCTGCACTCCCAGCGCCTTGAGGTTTTGCAGGGTACGGATGTTGCCCAGCGAGTCGTCCAGCAGCACCGACTCGGTGATCTCCACCTCCAGCCGCGCCGGGTTCAGCCCCGACTCCTTCAGCGCCCCCTCGACCACCGACACCAGCGAGCTGTTTTTAAACTGAAGCGGTGAGAGGTTGACCGACACCGACTGCGCCCCCTCCCAGCTCGCCGCCTCGCGGCAGGCTTCATAGAGCGCAAACGCCCCCAGCATATGGATCAGCCCGGTCTCTTCGGCAATCGGAATAAAGTCGTTGGGCATGATCAGCCCGCGAATCGGATGGTGCCAGCGCATCAGCGCCTCATAGCCGGTAATGGTGTGGCTGTCGCCGTTGGTGATGGGCTGATAGTAGAGCCGCAGATGGCCGCCGCTGATCGCATCCCGCAGATCGTTTTCAATCAGGCGGCGGCTGCGCGCCACATCGTCCATCGCCAGGGTGAAATGTTCGTAGCGGTTGCGGCCATTGCGTTTGGCTTCATACAGCGCCATGTCGGCACAGCGCAGCAGCTGCTCCGGCGTGTTGCTGACCGGGGTGCTGAGTGCAATGCCGACGCTCAGCCCGACCGACAGATTGTGGCCTTCGATGTTAACCGGCGGGCGGATCGCCTCGATCAGGCGCTGCGCCACGATGCTGGCCTCTTCACCGTTTGCCACCAGCGGCAGCACGATGGCGAACTCATCGCCGCCGATCCGCGCCAGCGTATCCTGGTCGCGCAGCGTATTGCGCAGGCGCTTCGCCACGGCGCGCAGCAGCTCGTCACCAATCTGGTGGCCCAGGGCATCATTAACGTTTTTGAAGTTGTCGAGATCGAGACAGAGTGCCGCGGTCTGGCGCGGCGTGTGGCCGACGCTGCGCAGCGCTTCACTCAGACGCTGACGGAACAGGATGCGGTTCGGCAGGCTGGTGAGGTTGTCGTGGTGCGCCATGTGGTGAATGCGGGCGTCGGCGGCGCGCTGGTCGGTGACATCCTCCACCAGCAGCATCAGGTAGTTGCGGCGCGCGTCCTGGCCGTTAATCGCGGTGGCGCGGGTGTGCAGAATACGTTCGCCGCTGGCGGTCATCAGCAGTTGCTCACGCTGATGGATCCCCTCACTGCGCAGCGCCACATCCGCCAGATTGTTAAAATAGTCGCTCAGCTCCGGTGACATGCATTCGTGCGGCCGCTTATTGACGATCAGCGATTTCGACAGGCCAAACAGCTGCTGGGTGCGGTCATTGACCAGCAGGATCTCGCGGGTGATGGCATCCTCCACAATCACGCAGGAGGGAATGTTGGCGATGATGTTATCAAGGAATTTTGACAGCGCGGTTTTCTGGCTACTCTGGGCTTCAGCCAGATCCCGGGCGCGCAGCACCTGCTGCTCCTGCTCCCGCCGTTCGGTGCGGTCGCGGGTGATCTTGGCAAACCCGATCAGCTTGCCATCATCATCGTAGATGGCATCGATCACCACATGCGCCCAGAAAGCGCTGCCATCTTTGCGGTAGCGCCAGCCCTCATCTTCAAAGCGACCGGTCTTGAGCGCGATGCCGAGGTTGGCCTGCGGCGTCTGGTTGAGCCGCTCCTGGGCGCTGTAAAACAGCGAGAAGTGCTGACCCACCACCTCCTCCGCCCGGTAGCCTTTGGCGCGCTGCGCCCCGCTGTTCCAGTTCACCACCCGCCCTTCAATATCCAGCATATAAATGGCGTAGTCGGTGACGCCTTCAACCAGCAGACGGAAACGCTGCTCCTGTTCGCGCTGCTGATTGCGGATGCGCTGCTGCTCGGTACAGTCGCGGGTAATTTTGGCGTAGCCCAGCAGCCGGCCCTGATCGTCACGGATCGCGTCGATCACCACATGTGCCCAGAAAGCGGTGCCATCTTTGCGGTAGCGCCAGCCCTCATCTTCGAAGCGGCCGGTGCGCCAGGCGGTTTGCAGGTTCTGCTCAGGAATATGATCGCGCCGATCCTGCGCGCTGTAGAAGCGGGAGAAGTGCTGGCCGACAATCTCTTCCGCCACATAACCTTTGGCGCGCTGAGCTCCGGCGTTCCAGTTCACCACGATGCCGTCGTGGTCCAGCATATAGATGGCGTAATCCGTCACCCCCTCCACCAGCAGCCGGAAACGCGCCTCCTGCTCACGTTCTTTGCGTTGCTGCTCCTGCTGTTGGGTGCAGTCGCGGGTAATGGTGGCAAAGCCGAGTAACGCTCCGGCGTCGTCACGCATCGGGTAGATCACCACGTGCGCCCAGAAAGCGCTGCCATCTTTACGGCAGCGCCACCCCTCCGCTTCATAGCGCCCGACGCTGACCGCACTCGCCAGATCGCGCTGCGGCTGGCCGCGGCGACGATCCTCTTCGCTGTAAAACAGGGTGAAATGACGGCCAACAATTTCATCTGGCGTATAGCCTTTGATGCGCTGAGCCCCACTGTTCCAGCTGACCACGGTTCCGTCCGGTTTCAGCATTGAAATGGCGTGATCGATCACGCTTTGTACCAGCATGCGATAGGTGACATCAGAGTTATTATCCATCGTTATTTGCCTGCTGCTCTGTAACCCGGTTTTTCCTGGGAATATTCTTAATCGACGCGCGCAGACTACAGCCGAAAAGGGCGGCGATGACAAGCGCATTAAGAAAAACAACTATTGTTAGTAGGGCTTATATCGGCAGCGGCGAGTAAATGTTCAATGCCGCGGGTTGAGGAGAGCAAGAATAAGCGAGGCGTCAGGAGGGTGTTGCGGCGCAGCAAAGGTAACAGGCGCGGCACCTGTTACCCGGTTAAACAGGGGCGGCGGATACGCGCCCCCTGATCTCAGGGCTGGAGATGCATGGCGGCAATGGGCTGCCAGATGTCGGTCAGCGCCCCCTCTTTGCCGGTAAAGGGATCCTGGGTCGGCAGCGGCACCCTCTTCACCAGTTCCTGCGCCATTTGCAGCTTCTCTGGTTCATCACGCAGGGTCTGCGGCGACATGCCGTGCGGATAGGCCCCTACCACCAGAAAATCGTCGCTGGCGCTGACCTGACGATGGCCGACGCCCGCCGGGATCAGTACCGCGTCCCCGGCACGCAGCGTCACCATCCGGCCGCTATCGCCGCCAAACAGCACTTCCGCCCAGCCCTCGACCACTCCCAGCAGTTCGTGGGTATTGGGGTGGTAGTGGGTATAGGGGAAAATCGGATAGCGCCAGGCGGGCGGCCAGCCGTTCTCCTCAAAAGTTTTCTCAAACCAGGCGGCGAAATCTTCCTGATCGTCCGGTACCACGCGCGGCCAGATAATCAGCGGTAATGGGTTGTTGGGCACGCCACCGGACGGGCCGGCGAGCATCAGGTGTTGCGGATTGTCAGAGGCACCGGCTGAGAAGGTGCCAGCGGCAAATGACATCAGCAGTAACAGACTGGAAGATGGGACACGCATACAGGTTCTCCACTTTTTTCTAAGTGTGGCAAAGCCGCGGCATAATGCAATGTGCGCCAGCTGTCACATTTACTATAATGGTCTGATATTGCTGACTAAAGCCAAATGGGTTGTTAACAATAGGGCAGTAGCACAGCCACACGGCAGATAGTGGTGGTTATTACTGCCGGAAAGTGTTGCAAAATGTCAGGCGCCTCAGCGACGGTGGTGAGCGGGCAACTGTTATAGAAAAAAAACAGTAATCTGTTTCTGACGGGCTTGACTGTTATCTGTTCTAATCGTTACCAGATGACAGTGAGGTAAACAATGGACGCTATTAAACAAATCCTGATTGACGAGATCGCCACGCTTAACCGCGAAGAACGTCGCGACAATTTGCCGCGCTTCAGCCTCTCCTTTCTTAAGAACCATCCCGGCCTCTGGGCGGTGATGTATCTCTGCTATGGCCTGTGCGTCGCGCTGATTTTCACCACCGAGATGCTCGGCTGGCCCGCCTTCTGGTTTGCCACGGTGTTTGTGCTGGTGATGAGTCTGCTGATGCTGCTGGATATTAATCCCAAATATCGCTTCGAAGATATTGACGCGCTCGATCTGCGCGTCTGCTACAACGGCGAGTGGTATTACGTTCAGCCGGTACGCGAACAGGCCATCTCACGTATCCTGTCGCTGCCAGAGACGCCGGAACGGGTAAAAAGCGGTATCCAGCGTCTGCTGACGCAGAAAGGGGAAGTGGACTTTTATGATGTCTACTACCTGACCTGGGGCCACCAGGAAGCGGCGCGCGTTTAATCCGACTGCTCCGCCTCCGCCATCAGCTGCCCCAGCGTGGCGATTGCCGCCTCGGCCCGACTATCCCACGGCCAGGCGGTATTCAGCCGAAAGCAGTGACTGAACTGCTCCCCTGCCGAAAACAACTGCCCCGGTGCGATACTGATCCCCGCCGCCAGCGCCCGCTGATAGAGCCGGGTGGTATTGATGCTTTCCGGCAGCCTTACCCAGAGAAAATAGCCGCCGCGCGCTTCGCTGACCGTGGCCTGCGGCGGCAGCACCTTCAGCAGCGCCTGCCGCACCATCTGCTGCCGTTTCGCCAGAATCTGCCGCAGCCGCTTCAGGTGCGTGTCGTAGCGCCGGGTGGCGAGAAAGTCAGCCAGCGCCAGCTGCATCGGCGCGCTGGTGGAGAGCGTGCTCATCAGCTGTAAGCGCTGAATACGCTGCGCATGCTGCCCCGCGGCGACCCAGCCAACGCGAAATCCCGCCACCAGCGACTTCGAAAACGACCCACAGTGCAGCACGTGACCCTGACGATCCCAGGCTTTGGCCGGCAGCGGCGGCGCATCGCCGCTCCAGAGTTCGGCATAGACATCATCTTCAATCATCGGCACCTGATAGCGTGCAAGCAGCGCCACCAGCTGCTGCTTGCGTTCGGCGCTTAAGGTCACGCTCAGCGGGTTCTGCAAGGTGGTCATCAGCCAGCACGCCTTAACCGGCCAGCGCTGGAGCGCCTCCTCCAGCTGCGCCAGGTCGATGCCGTGCTGCGCATCAACCGGGATCGCCAGCGCCTTGAGCTTGAGTCGCTCTATCGCCTGCAACGCACCATAGAAGCTCGGCTGTTCTATCACCACGTAGTCGCCCGGCTCGGTCAGGGATTGCAGGCTGAGGTTCAGCGCCTCCAGCGCCCCGCTGGTGATCACAATCTCATCCGGTGACAGGGTAATACCCTGACGCGCATAGCGCTGCGCCAGCAGCTGACGCAGCGTGGCGTTGCCGGGCGGCAGGTTGTGCAGCGCATCGGTTGGGGTGAGCTGATGCGAGACGTTGGCCAGCGAACGCATCAGCTGGCGCTGTGGAAAGAGCGCGGGATCGGGAAAGGCGGAGCCAAACGGCACAATCGCCGGGTCGCGGGTCGCCTGCAACACATCAAACACAAAGTCGTTAATATCGACCCGTTCGCTGATCGCCACGCTGAGCGGCGCTGGCGCTAAGGCGCGCGGCGCGACGTAATAGCCAGACTGTGGACGGGAAACGATCCAGCCCTGGCTCTCCAGCAGCTCATAGGCGTGCAGCACCGTCATCAGGCTGACGCCCTGCTGCGCCACCTGCTGGCGCAGCGAGGGTAAACGGGTGCCGGGCAGCCAGATGCCGGCCTCTATCTGCTGCTGAATCTCATCCATCAATCGCTGGTATTTCGCCACGGGTCGTCTCTCCTTGTTTAGCCGCCAGACTTTACCATGTGCGGCGACCAATGACAGGCGGCACCGACAGCGATCTTACCCGCGCCGTGCTACCCCACCGCCACGCCGGGGCGTAACGGCTCGCTGGCGTCGCCCGGCGGCTGAGCAGGCAGCGGCGGCTTTTCTTCCGCGACAAAGTCAGCCAGCTCCGGCACCCGCTCGGCGGGCACCGGCCGTCCCAGCAGATAGCCCTGAAGGGTATTGCAGCCGAGCGTGGTCAGAAACGCCTGCTGCTCAGCGGTTTCAACCCCTTCCGCCACCACTTTCAGATCCAGCGACTGCGCCAGCGCCACAATCGCGGAGACGATGGTGGCGTCTTCGCTCTGATGCTGTAGCTCATTAACAAAGGCACGATCAATCTTCAGCTCGCTGGCTGGTAGCCGCTTAAGGTAGAGCAGGCTGGAGTAGCCGGTGCCAAAGTCATCAATCGACGCCTTCACCCCCAGCCGGGTCAGCTCAGTCAGGATGCGGACGCTCTCATCGGGATCGCGCATCGCGGTGGTTTCCGTCACCTCCAGCGTCAGCAGTTCTGGCGGGATCTGATGTTGTGCCAGCGCGGTCATCACCGTTTCCACCAGATTCGACTGCTCAAACTGCACCGCCGAGAGGTTAACCGCCACCGACCAGTGCGGATGGCCTTGCAGATGCCACTGACGCAGCTGACGGCAGGCTTCGTGGATCACCCAGTTGCCAATGCTGACAATCATGCCGGTCTTTTCCGCCATCGGCAGGAATTTATCGGGCGACAGCAGACCCCGCAGCGGATGCTGCCAGCGCAGCAGCGCCTCAAAGCCAAGGATCGGGCCGCGCGGCGCGCAATATTTAGGCTGATAGAAGAGCCGCAGCTCGTTGTTATCCAGCGCCTGCCAGAGATCGTTATTCAGCTGAAGCTGACTCTGCGCCTGAATATTCATCGAGCGCTGGAAAAAGGTGTAGCCGTTACGGCCATTATTTTTGGTGTGGTACATCGCGGCATCGGCGTTAAACATCAGTTCACGCTCATCCACGCCGTCACCAGGGTAGACGGCGATGCCGAGGCTCAGCGACACCACCAGCTCATAGCGCGAGATGATAAACGGCCGGTCCACCGCTTTGACCAGCTTGTCGGCGATGGCGGCGGCATCGTTGGGATCGTCAATCTCCACCAGCAGCACAAACTCATCGCCCCCCAGACGCGCCAGGGTGTAGTAGCCGGTCATCTGCTGGCTCATCCGTTCGGTGACGCCGATCAGCAGGCTGTCGCCGATGTGGTGGCCGAAGGCGTCATTGACCGCTTTAAAGCCATCCAGATCCAGAAACATCAGGGCGAACTGACTCTGCTCCCGGTTAGCTTTGTTGATCGCCTGTTCAAGCCGATCCTCCAGCAGAATACGGTTCGGCAGCCGCGTCAGGTTATCGTGCAGCGCCAGCTGGGCCAGCTCACGGTTGGCCTCCGCCAGCGAACTGGCCAGAATCGAGGTACGCGCCTGCATTCTGGCGTCCAGCATCGAGACCAGCAGGGTGATGCCCAGGATCGAGAGGGTCACTACCGTCACCAGAATCGCCAGCCAGTTACTGTTGACGCCCTGCCCGACCGGATGGCTGTGCAGCGGAAACTGGGCCGCCATCATGCCGGTGTAGTGCATCCCGGCGATGGCGCAGCCCATCACCGCCGAGGCACCGATGCGCAGCAGCGTCATCCGGCCGGTCTGACCGTCGCGCAGGTGAAAGGCCAGCCAGAGCGCCGCGCCCGAGGCGGCCAGGGCGATCACCACCGACAGCACCACCCAGCTCCACTGCCAGACGATGCCGGGTGAGAACATCAGCGCCGCCATCCCGGTATAGTGCATCGCCACCACGCCGCTGCCGAGGATCAGCGCGCCGCCGGTCAGCCGGGCCGGGGGCAGATCGCCGTTGCAGACCAGCCAGAGGGCAAAGATCGAGGCGCAGACCGCAATCGCCGCCGAGAAGGCGGTCAGGCCGGCGTTGTAGCTCATCACCATCTCCATGTTCATGGAGAGCATGCCGATAAAGTGCATCGCCCAGATGCCGATGCCCATCGCAAAACCGCCGCCAAACAGCCAGACCAGCGCCACCTTGCCGGTGGAATGCGCCACACGCCCCGCCATATCTAACGCGGTGAAGGAAGCCAGCATCGCGACAAGAATTGAAACGATGACGATAAAAGAGTCGTACGAAGTCGCTAACATAGTGCATTCCCGGAGGTAATGGTGCTGAGTGCTGGGCTGAGGTGGTTAAAATATCGCTCTCTGGTTTATCGGCAAGGTCGCTGGCTTACTTAGCGAACCCTGATACAGCGTAGCGATAACTCTGAGTGATGAATCCTATGGTGTTAAGCCGCTGAGCCGGGGTGACGCCGCCACATGGCGCAGCGGGTAGAAGCCGGACGCCTCGACCCGATCCGCAGGCGTGGGTTTTCCCAGCAGGTAGCCCTGCAACGCATCAAAGCCCAGGCCAGTGAGCAGACGCTGCTGCTCTTCCGTCTCCACCCCCTCGGCCACCATCCGCAGGTTGAGGCTTTGCGCCAGCGTCAGCATCGCGCTGACCACGGTGGCGTCTTCGCTGCCAGGCCGCAGGCAGTTGATAAAGCTGCGATCGATTTTGAGTTCGCTGGCGTCGAGATCTTTCAGATGCAGCAGGTTGGCATAACCGATGCCGAAATTATCGATGGCGACGCTGACGCCCGCCTGCTGCAACTCGCGGATACGCTGCTGGCTGAAGCCCGGATCGCGCATAGCGATCGCCTCGGTGATCTCCAGCATCAGCGCGCCGCCCGGCAGCTGATGGCGCGCCAGCACCTGCGTAAGGGTGGTCAGCAGATCGCGCTGATGAAACTGTAACGCGGAGAGGTTAACTGACACCGTCCACTCGGTGTGCCCCTGGTTGTGCCAGATTTTCAGCTGACGGCAGGCTTCCTCAATGACCCAGTTGCCCAGCGCCACGATCTGGCCGGTTTTTTCGGCGCGCGGCAGAAACAGCTCTGGTGTCAGCAGGCCGCGCACCGGATGCTGCCAGCGCAGCAGCGCCTCAAAGCCCATCAGCAGGGTGCCGCCGGAGCGGAATTTGGGCTGATAGAACAGCCGCATCTGCTGGCGCTCGATCGCCTCCCAGAGATCGTTTGCCAGCTCCAGCTGATGCTGGGTGGCGGCGCTCATCGCCGGTTCAAACAGCGACCAGCCGTTACGGCCACTGTTTTTGGTGTGGTACATCGCCGCATCGGCGTTAAACAGCAGCGCCTGGCGGTCGCGGCCATGCAGCGGGAAGATGGCGATACCCGCACTGAGCGAGACGTGCAGCGTATAGCGGTCGAGCTCAAACACCCCATCGATTATCCTGACCAGCTTTTGCGCCAGCTGGCTGGCGGCGCTGGCGTCGCACCCTTCAGCCAGCAGCACAAACTCATCGCCGCCCAGCCGCACCAGCAGCATGCTGTCGCTGAGCTGGCTGCGCAGCCGCTGCGCCACCGCCACCAGCAGCCGGTCGCCAACGTGGTGTCCCCAGGTGTCGTTGACCGCTTTGAAGCCATCAAGATCCATATACATCACCGCAAAGCGGCTGTCGGTGAGGGTCGCCTGTTTGATGGTCAGATCGAGCTGCTGCTCCAGCATCACCCGGTTGGGCAGGGTCGTCAGGTTGTCATGCAGCGCCAGCTGACGCAGCTCCTGATTTGCCCGGTTCAGCCGGGCCGCCAGCCGGACGGCGCGCAGCTGCGCGTCCAGCATCGAGCAGAGCAGTGTGATACCGAGGATCGTCAGCGTCACCAGCGTCACCCACACCGCCAGCCCCGGATTACTGACGCCCTGCGACCGCATGGCGCTGCTGGGGCTGAACTGCGCCGCCGCCATCCCGACATAGTGCATACCGGCGATAGCGATCCCCATCACCAGCGAGGCGAGCCCGCGCATCAGCAGCAGAGAGTGGTCGCCCTGCCGCAGATGAAAGGCCAGCCAGAGCGCCACCCCGGAGGCGACAAACGCAATCACCACCGAGAGCGCCACCAGCCCGATCCGCCACTGGGGCGGCGGATCGATCAGCAGCGCGTTCATGCCGAGATAGTGCATGATCACCACGCCTGCGCCGAGGATCAGGCTGCCGCGCAGCAGCCGGTTGTGAGTCAGCTGCGGGCCGCCCACCGTCTGGCCAAAGGCCAGTATCGACGCCAGAATCGCCACCAGCAGCGAGATCACGGTCAGCCCTGGGTCATAGCGCATCGTCATTGGCATCATCATCGCCAGCATCCCGATAAAGTGCATCGCCCAGATGCCGATCCCCATCGCCGTGCCCCCCGCCAGCAGCCAGAAGCGGGCGCTCCAGCCACGGGAAACCGCCACCCTGCCGGCGGTGTCCAGGGCGGTAAAAGAGGCAATAAACGCGACGATCAGCGAAACGCAGATCAGAACGCTATCCCAGGTGACAGGCAACATGTCCCACTCCTCACCACCCGCGGCGTGACGGGTGCTGTGTAAAGTCTGATAAGTGATCTCAAAAAGCATCCGGCGGATAAACGCGCTGCCGTCATGGGGTTTCTGTGGCCCCTGAAACCCGGAATAAACGCGCCCGCAGATGCAGGAAATTTATTTTTCTGCATTTTATTACGCACCGCTTAAGCGGTGCGAATCGTTATTATGTCTGATTGATGCAGGAACATATCATTGCAGCAAATGGGCCAATAGAGGATAAAAAAACAGAGAATTTTTTTTACCCCTTTCCGCTTTACGCCTTGCTGTTACTGGATTATCGGCCAGCGTGGCCATTTGATTAATGAAAAATAGACCGCAATCTCTCGCGCAACGCTTTAACTGATCTATAGTAAAAAAAACTGATATAAATCACTCAGCTTAAGCCTAAGATTTTTCTTACTACTGCGTGGCTGCCGCACTGTTATTTTTATTTTGCTTATTTTTGGGTTGAATCGTTAATAAACACCGGGTGAAAAAGCACTGACTCTGGATAATCGTTAAGGAAAGATTATGAATCGCAAGCTTTTTCTGTTGGCTGCTGCCGGGTTAACCGCAGCGCTTCCGCTCTTTACCCAGGCGGCCACCACCTCGGGAACCATCAATGCGACATTAACGCTGACCACCGGCTGTCTGGTGAACGGTCAGTCGGCCACCGCAGGGGTTAACTTCGGTACTCTGAACTTCGGCAGCAGTGCGGCGACCTTCGATACCCTCAACGCCACGCTGGTCGGCGCGGCGGGCAACGGTATTTTTGTCCGCTGCACCACCGGTCAGGACTACAACGTGGTCGTCACCAGCAGCAATACCGCACCGGCAACCATCTATGGCACCGCCTCGACCTCCCCGCGCTACCTGGTGCTGGGCTCGGACAACGCCCAGGGCATTGCCTATACCCTCTACAGCGATGCCTCTTTTACCACCGCAATCGCCAACAACACCCCTATCGCGCCCAGCGGCACCACCGACCCAACGCTGGGGACCAACTACGCCATTTATGGCCGGGTAGTGGGCGGCGGCTTTAATCCGCTGATCCCGGCCGGGACCTATACCGATACCATTAACGTTGCCGTGAACTATTAGTGGTTTTCACCGCTGAATGTGGGCTGCTCGCACGCGCACCGGCCTGATGTTTGCCCGTGCGCTCTCCCTGCTGATGGTCAGTGCCAGCGCCTGGAGTCTGCCCACCAGCACCTTCCAGGTTTCTGCCTCGATCGTCGCAGGTTGCGTGATCTCCGGCAGCAACACCGGCGTTTTCGGCACCCTTAATTTTGGCAGTCAGTCTGGCGTGGCGGCCACCAGCGTCAACGCCAGCTATCTGCAAAGCACCACATTTAACCTCGCCTGTACGCCAGGGACCACGCTGAGTATGAGCATCAATCAGGGCAACAACTTCACCACCACCCGCAACCTGAAGCTGCCCAACTTCAGCGACACCGTGCCCTACACGCTCTTCAGCAACGCCAGCCGTAGCACGGTGATCCCGGTGAATCAGGCGGTGCCGCTGAGCTATAGCAACGCCAGCAATATCACGCTGCCGATCTACGGCCAGCTCCAGCTGCCGGGCAGCGCCCGCGCGGGCGTTTATACCGATACGCTGACCGTCACCCTGAGCTGGTGAGGGGATAAACCACAAGGAGATGATGATGAAGTCACTGCACGCCCTGCTATTGCTGCTGGGTTCCACCCTGCTCTCCCCGGCTTTCGCCGCTAACTCGGTGATGATCTGGCCGATCGATCCCGCCATCAATCCGCCGGAGAAAGCCAGCGAACTCTGGCTGGAGAACCGGGGGGACAGCACCACCATGATGCAGATCCGCGTCTTCAGCTGGCAGCAGGTTAACGGCCAGGAGCAGTATCAGACCCAGCAGCAGGTGGTCGCCAGCCCGCCGATGGTGCGGATGGAGCCTGGCCAGCGCCAGCTGGTCAGGCTGATCAAACAGACGCCACCGCCAGCCGGTAAAGAGCGGGCCTACCGGGTGGTGCTGGATGAGATCCCGACCCCGCGCAGTCCCGGTGAAAACCAGGCCGGGCTGACTTTCCAGATGCGCTACTCCGTGCCGCTGTTTGTTTATGGCGCGGGCCTCAACAGCGACAGCGCCCGCCCGGCTTTGCGCTGGCAGCAGATCAGCGAGGGCGGCAGACGCTGGCTTGAGCTGAGCAACAGCGGCAGCGGTCACGCCCGGCTGAGCAACGTGGCGATTGGCGGACGCAAGCTGGGCGAGGGTCTGTATGGCTATGTGCTGGCGGAGAGCCATCATCGCTGGCCACTGAGCTCAGCGGTGAGCGGCGAGCTGACCGCGGAGGTCAACAAGAGCCCGTGGCGCAGCGCTGCGCAGCCGTAAGCGCTGAATGAGCCCGTTTTCTCTGCGTCCCTGCGCGCTGGCGCTGGTCAGCGCCTGCTCTTCTCTGACGCCGGGCCTCGCGCTGGCGGAAACTTACTCATCCCTGCCGCCGCCCCCCAGCCTGCAAGCCACCGCCAGCGGACAGAGCTATATGCTGGAGCTGGTGGTTAACCAGCAGGCGAGCGGCAACATCGTACCGGTTGAACGGCGCGACGATCACTTCTGGCTGCGCAGCGGCGATCTGCAACGCGCCGGTCTGCCCCTGGCGCGGCTGGGCCCGCAGCCGCAGGTGGATGTCAGCGCCCTGCAACCGGTTAAGGTGGAGTATGACGCGGCGCGGCAGCGCCTGCTGCTTACCGTGCCGCCCGCCTGGCTGCCGGGTCAGGTGATCGGCACGGCGCAGAACGGGCCGCGCTATCCGGGCCGCACCAGCCGGGGCGCGCTGGTTAACTACGATCTCTATGTCAGCCGCACCGATAACAGCGGCACCCGCCTCTCCGCCTGGAACGAGCTGCGGCTGTTCAGCGAGGCGGGCCACCTCTCCAGCAACGGCGTCTGGCAGCAGCAGCTGGAGGGGCGTCACCGCTATCAGGATGAGGGCTATATCCGCTATGACAGCTGGTGGAGCAATGAAGAGGAGGACGCGGCGCTCAGCTGGCGGGTCGGCGATCTGGTGACCGACTCGCTGGGCTGGAGCAGCAGCGTCCGGCTCGGCGGGGTGCGTATCGGCCGTGACTTCAGCGTCCGTCCCGATCTGGTGACCTACCCGCTGCCCGCCTTTTCCGGCCAGGCGGCGGTGCCCTCCACCGTCGATCTGTTTATCAACGGCTACCGCTCCAGCCAGGCGAACGTCCAGCCTGGCCCGTGGTCGCTGACCAATGTGCCGTTCGTCAACGGCGCGGGCGAGGCGGTGATCACCACCACCGATGCGGTTGGCCGGCGCGTGACCAGCACCCTGCCATTCTACGTCTCCAGTAACCTGCTGAAATCGGGGCTCTCCGACTACGCCTTCTCCGCCGGGGCGATCCGCGAGAACTACGGCGTGAAGAACTTTGATTATGGCGAGGCCGCGGCCAGCGGCTCTTACCGTTACGGCCTCAGTGACTGGCTGACGCTGGAGAGCCACGCCGAAGGCAGCGAGGCGCTGGCGATGGGCGGGCTGGGCGGTCAGCTGCGCATCGGGAGCTGGGGAGTGATCAACGGGGCGGCGGCGCAAAGCCGGCTGGATGGCGCAGGCGGCCAGCAATACAGCTGGGGGTATCAGTACAACAATCGCTGGTTCAACATCGGCGCTCAGCTGACGCAGCGCAGCCGCGATTTCGCTAATCTGGCGCTGGTCGGCAGCCGCGCCGGTACTCAGGCGGGCAGCCGCTACGCCCTGTCGCGCCGCAGCGCGCAGTACAGCGCCAGCCTCTCCCTTGAGCGCTTTGGCAGCGTTGGCGCAGCCTGGATCGACATCACCGGCGGTCGGGGCGACCGCACCCGGCTGTTAAACCTCTCCTGGAGTAAAAACCTGTGGGGCAACAGCAGCCTCTATCTCTCCGCCAGCCGCGATCAGCAGGAGAAGAGCTGGAGCGGTGCGCTTTCGCTGGTGATCCCGTTTGGCGAACAGGGCAGCGCCGCCCTCAGCAGCGAACGCGCTCCGCGCGGCCGCGACAGCCAGCGTCTCTCGGTTTCCCGCGCCATGCCCAGCGACGGTGGTATCGCCTGGGATGCCGGCTGGGCGAATCAGAACGGTGACAGCGGCGACTACCGCCAGGGCAGCCTGCGCTATCGCAACAACCAGATCGACACCGCCGGTGGCTTTTATGGCGATGATGACAACCTGACCCGGTGGGCCGATTTCTCCGGTGCGCTGGTGCTGATGGATAGCCAGCTGTTTGCCGCTAACGGCATCAACGACGCCTTTGTGCTGGTAAAGACCGGCTATCCCGACGTTAACGTGCGCTATGAAAACCAGTCGATGGGTCGTACCAACCAGCAGGGCTATCTGCTGGTGCCCTCTGTCAGCAGCTACTATCCGGCCCGCTATGGGATCGACACCCTCGACCTGCCCGCGGATATAACGACACCGCGCGTGGAGCAGCGCGTGGCGGTGAAGCGGCAGAGCGGCTATCTGCTCGATTTCCCGGTGGAGAAGCTGCGCTCAGCCAGCGTGATCCTGCACGATGCGCAGGGCCAGCCGCTGCCGGTCGCCAGCCAGGTGCAGCGTCCCGGCCATCCGACCGACTATGTTGGCTGGGATGGCCTCGTCTGGCTGGAGGAGCTGGCCCCCGTTAACCCGATGCAGGTGGTGACGCCCGATGGCCGCCGCTGTGACACCGAACTGCGTATCGCCAGCGGTCAGCCGCAGGCGCTGAAAACCTATGGGCCGTTAACCTGCGCGCTGCCTGCGCCTGCCGCGGGCAGCGCGGCCCATCCTGCTGATACTTTTCATTCCGGGACTGATTTATGATGCGATTTCTGATGGTTGCGGGTCTGCTGCTGTTACCTTCGTTCGGCTATGCCGCCTGCGCCCTGCCCGCCGCCACCGCCAGCTTTGGTTCAGTGACCACCTTTGTGGCGAACAGCACGGTCAGTTCAACCAGCACCAATGCCAATGTGAACTGCGGTGCCGGTTCCGCGCTGTCACTGCTGGGCAATAACCAGATCACCTTCCAGCTTAGCGGCGCGTCCAGCAGTAACGGTACGCGCGGCATCATGAAGCGCAGCGGTGATACCGGCAGCGACAATCTGCCGGTACGACTCTGTACCGACAGCGCCTGCGCCAGCGAGCTGACGATTGGCGGGAGCCCCTTTGTTTATGGCTCGCAAACGCTGATTAACCTGGCGGGCCTGCTGGGCAGCCTTAACTTCGCGATTCCGGTCTATCTGCGCACCGTGCCTGGTCAGGTGGTCGCCGCAGGCAGCTATCAGCTGACGCTGAATCTGGCGGTAACCTACCGCATCTGCACCAGCGTCGGGGTCGGCAACCTCTGCCTGAGTGAACAAAACGGCAGCGGCGTGATCCCGATTACGGTGACGGCTATCCTGACCAATGACTGCACGGCGATCACCGCGCCCAATATCAGCTTTGGCAGCGCGCCGCTGGTGGGCAGCTTTCCCGGCGTGTCGCAGACCATCAACGTGCTGTGCAGCAAAGGCAGCAGCTACAGCGTCGGGCTGAGTAACGGCAGCTATGCGGTGGGCAGCGTCAGGAATATGGCGAGTGGGGCGAATCGGCTGAGCTATGAGATCTATAAAGGCACCGGCAGCGATCGCTGGGGGCCAGCCGGGAGTGAACGCTGGAGCAGCAGCACCTCAAGCACACTCTCCGCCGATGGACTAACGCGCGGTTTTAACTACACCGCGCGCATTCTGACCAGCCAGAGCACGCCGCCCGCTGGCAACTACAGCGACAGCGTGGTGGTCGATCTCTCGTTTTAAGAGGAGGCGCTGACCGGCGCGCCGCTGTGCCGGATCTGATACTGCTTCACCATCCGGCCAATCAGCAGGGTGCCGATCAGCCCGCAGATGGCGGCAAAGGTCAGCCAGACGCCCGGCATCGCCTTGTCACCGGTGGCGTGGATCAGGTAACTGGAAATGGCCGGGGTAAAGCCGCCAAACAGCGCCGTCGCCAGGCTATAGGCCATAGAGAAACCGGCGGCGCGCACTTCCGCGGGCATAATCTCCGCCAGATAGACCACCATCGCGCCGTTGTAGCTGGCATAGAGAAACGACAGCCACAGTTCCGCTTCCAGCAGATGGCTGAAGCTGGCCGATCCCACCAGCCAGTGCAGCACCGGCCAGGTGGTGGCAATCATCAGCAGGGTGAAGGTGATCAGCAGCGGGCGACGGCCGACGCGGTCCGACAGCGCCCCCATCAGCGGCAGCCAGATCAGGTTGGAGATGCCGACACAGAGCGTCACCAGAAACGCCTGCTTGTCGCTCATCATCAGCACCGTTTTGCCGAAGGTCGGGGTAAAAGCGGTGATCATATAGAACATCACCGTGGTGGTGACCACCATCAGCATCCCCGCCAGCACCAGCGCCCAGTTGCTGGCGACCGAACGCATAATCTCCGTCATGCGCGGATGGTGTTTACGCTGGCTGAAGGCTTCGGTCTCTTCCAGCATCCGGCGGATATAGAACAGGAACGGCACAATCAGGCAGCCGACCACAAACGGGATACGCCAGCCCCACTCTGTCACCGCTTCTTTCGCCAGCAGATGATTCAGCGCCAGACCCAGCAGGGCGGCAAAGATCACCGCAATCTGCTGACTGCCCGACTGCCAGCTGACGAAGAAACCTTTACGTCCTTCCGGCGCAACCTCTGCCAGGTAGACCGATACCCCGCCCAGCTCGACGCCCGCCGAGAAGCCCTGTAACAGCCGTCCCAGCAGGATCAGAATCGGCGCTGCCGCGCCCAGGGTGGCGTAACCCGGCACCAGCGCGATGGTCAGGGTGCCGATCGCCATCAGGCCGAGCGTCAGCAACAGCCCTTTGCGACGGCCGTGATGGTCGATATAGGCCCCCAGAATAATCGCCCCCAGCGGGCGCATCAGGAAGCCAGCGCCAAAGGTCATCAGGGTCAGCATTAAAGAGGCGAACGGGTCATCACCCGGAAAGAAGGTTTTGGCAATCGCGGTGGCGTAGTAGCCAAACACCATAAAATCGTACATCTCCAGGAAGTTACCACTGGTGACATTGAAGATGGTTCTGGCTGCGCTTTTCGGCGCTTTTTGTAAAGACGGGGTGTGACGCATATCGGCTTCCTGTAGTTTTTAAGCCGTTTTAGCCTGCATCGCCGCCGATTAATGTGAGCTGGCTCACCATTGCACTTTACAAATCTATGTAAATACGTAACAACCAATTAACAATCACCCATGAGCAGCATAAGTGATCGGCGGTTTTGCCGCTTTGCCTGATTTCATCCGGCCACAAGCGGCAATAAAAAAGGCGGCTGATCGCTCAGCCGCCCTGTTTCCGTACCGGATAACCCGCTATTTCTTCACGGTTTCCATGCCCATCAGACCAATTTTCAGATAGCCCGCCGTGCGCAGCTGATCCATCACGCTCATCAGCGTTTCATAATCCACCGACTTATCCGCCTGGAAGAAAATGGTGGTCTCTTTGTTGCCCTGGGTCTGGCTGGTCAGCACACTCACCAGCGACGCGGGCGTCACCGGATCGTTACCGATATAGAGCTGCTTGTCCGCTTTGATCGACAGGTAAACCGGTTTTTCCGGGCGCGGCTGCGGTGTGCTGGTCGAGGCGGGCAGATTAACGCGCACATCAACCGTGGCCAGCGGCGCGGCCACCATAAAGATGATCAGCAGCACCAGCATGACGTCGATAAACGGCGTCACGTTGATCTCATGCATTTCACCATCGGTTTCCAGATCGTCGTTTAATCGCATGGCCATAAGAACTTACCCTAAGCGCAGTTTCTGGGCGGTCGCCGGACGCGGAACCTCAGGGGCGACGGTGCCCAGGTCAATATCGCGGCTCTGCAACAGCAGCACCTGCGCGGCGACATCCCCCAGCGAGGCTTTGTAGTTCGCGATCATCCGGGCAAAGACGTTGTAGATCACCACCGCCGGGATCGCCGCCACCAGACCAATCGCGGTCGCCAGCAGCGCTTCGGCGATACCGGGTGCCACCACCGCCAGATTGGTGGTCTGGGTTTTGGCGATGCCGATAAAGCTGTTCATGATGCCCCAGACGGTGCCGAACAGACCGATAAACGGCGCGACGGAACCGATGGTCGCCAGGAAACCGTTGCCGCGCCCGGCATGGCGGCCGAAAGCGGCGACGCGACGCTCCAGACGGAAGCTGGTGCGATCTTTAATGCCGTTGGTGTCTTCCACGCCCGCCGACAGTTCAAGTTCGTTCTGCGCATCGTTCAGCAGCGCCAGGCTGTGGCTGTGCGCAGTAAACGCGCCGGCGATGCGGGCGGCGTCATGCAGACTGCGGGCTTCACCCAGCGCCAGCTGCTCACGCTTCAGGCGACGTTTCGCGGCGCTGAGTTCGGCATATTTGCCGAAGAAAATTGCCCAGGTCACGACCGAGGCCAGTAACAGGCCAATCATGACGACCTTTACCACGGTATCGGCATGCTGATACATGCCCCAGACGGAGAGGTCCGTCTGCATCAAATCGCTGGCTACCACGCTGCTTCTCCAACTTCTTCTACAGGGATGCGGAACAAGCGCAAATAATAACAAACTAACGGCGAATTGATAGTAGTTCTCATTAGTATTTACAAACCCGATCGCTGTCGTTGACCGGCAATTCACTCGGTTTATACAAAATTTGCGAGCATGTTTCTAAAATGTGAAGTCGCATGAAAATTTATTAAAACAACGTTTCAAAATGTGATGGCATTCATTCAATCAGCATCGCTGCATTTTACTGACGCCGCTTTTCACTATGCTGGCTTCCACACGGTCCTCTCCGGTTCCCCCCGAACCCGGACGCCGTCCTACCTCAGCGGGAGACAACATAATGAGAATGACAAAAACAGGCCTGGCCGGTGCCCTGGCGGCGATGATGGTGAGCGCTGCCGCCTCGGCACAGGTGATTAAAGTGGCTGAAGTGCAGCCTGCCGGTTATCCCACGGTGGTCGCGTTACAGCATATGGGTGACAAACTGAAGCAGGCGACCGATGGACGGCTGGAGATGAAAATCTACGCCGGTGGCGTGCTGGGTGATGAAGATCAGACGCTACAGCAGGTACAGCTGGGCGCCATCGATATGATCCGCGTCTCGCTGGCCCCGGTCACCTCGATTGCGCCGGAGACCAGCGTGCTGACGCTGCCCTACGTTTTCCGCGATGTGGACCATATGCACAAAGTGCTGGATGGCGAGATTGGTCAGGAGATCGCCAGCAAATTTGATAAGGACCCCAACGCCCGCATGGTGTTCCTGGGCTGGACCGACGCCGGTGAGCGCAACATGATCACCAAAAAGCCGCTGGCCAAACCGGAAGATCTCAAAGGCATGAAGATCCGCGTCCAGAACAGCGCCATCTCGCTGGCAACGCTGAAAGCGATGGGTGCCAACCCGGTGGCGATGGGCGTCAGTGAGGTGTTCAGCGCGATGCAGACCGGCGTGGTCGATGGCACCGAGAACAACCCACCGACCTTTGTCGCCCATAACTATCTGCCGGTGGCGAAGTACTACACCCTTACCGGCCACTTTATTCAGCCGGAGATGATCCTGTTCTCAAAACGCGCCTGGGATCGCCTGAAACCGGACGATCAGACGTTGCTGAAAAAGCTCGGCAAAGAGGCGCAGGATGAGGAGCGTCAGCTCTGGGCGACCTATACCGAACAGTCCATCGCCAAAATGAAGGCGGGTGGCGTGACCTTCCAGCAGACCGACCGCGACTATTTCGTCAAGGCGACCCAGCCGGTGCGCGATCAGTTTGGCGGCAAATATCAGGATCTGATGACCCGGATCGCTGAGGTGAAATAACCCTCCCCGCGCCACACTGCGGTGTGGCGTGTTTAATCAGGTATCAATTATGTCTGCTTATACACGTCTGATGGATGGGCTCTATCTGCTCTGCATGCTGGTCGCTGCGCTGGCGCTGATGATCATGGTGACGGTGATCCCGATCGGGATCTTCGCCCGCTACGTGATGAACGGCGCGCTCTCCTGGCCGGAACCGGTCGCCATAATCTGCATGATTATTTTTACCTTTATCGGCGCGCCGGTCGGACTGCGCGCCGGTACGCATATCTGTGTCTCGATGATGACCGATCGCCTGTCGCCCGCCGCTCAGCGCCTGCTGCTGCGGCTCTGCGATCTGCTGATGATCATCACCTGTCTGGTGATCTTTCAGGCCAGCTACAGCCTGTGCGAAGCGATGTGGGTGCAGACGCTCGCCTCCCTGCCCGCGGTCTCCTACGGCGAGATGTATCTGCCGATCCCGATTGGCGCACTCTTCACCCTGCTGTTTGTTATTGAGCGATTGCTGACCGGCGATCAGAGCCAGCGGCCAATTGTCACGCTGGGCGGCACCCACTAAACCGGAGCGGAAGATGGACGCATTGATATTATTAGGCAGTTTACTGGTGTTGCTGCTGGTGGGGTTTCCGGTGGCGTTTGCGGTCGGGCTCAGCGCCTTTATCGGGGCCTGGTGGATCGATCTGCCGCTGGAAGCGGTGGTGATCCAGATTACTAACGGCATTAACAAATTTTCGCTGCTGACCATCCCGTTCTTTATCCTGGCGGGGGCGATTATGGCTGAGGGCGGGATCGCCCGGCGGCTGGTCAATTTCGCCTATATTTTTGTCGGTTTTATCCGCGGTGGCCTCTCGCTGGTGAACATTGTCGCCTCAACTTTCTTCGGCGCGATTTCCGGTTCGTCGGTGGCGGATACCGCCTCCATCGGCTCGGTGATGATTCCGCAGATGGAGGAGAAAGGCTACCCGCGCGACTTCGCCGCCGCCGTCACCGCCAGCGGCTCGGTGCAGGCGGTGCTGACCCCGCCCAGCCATAACTCGGTGATCTATTCGCTGGCGACCGGCGGGCTGGTGACCATCTCCTCGCTGTTTGTCGCCGGGATTTTGCCCGGCCTGATGCTCGGCGGCTGCCTGATGGTGATGTGCCTCGGCTTCGCGCGTAAACGCGGCTATCCCAAAGGGGAGCGCATTCCGTTTCGTCAGGCGCTGAAGATCTTCTTTGATGCGTTCTGGGGCCTGTTCACGGTGGTGATCATCATGGGCGGCATCCTCTCCGGTATTTTCACCGCCTCGGAGTCGGCGGCGATCGCCTGTATCTGGGCTTTCTTCGTCACCATGTTTATCTATCGCGACTTTAAGTGGAGCCAGCTGCATATCCTGCTGTTCCGTACCATTAAGACGGTCACTATCGTGATGGTGCTGATCGCCTTCGCCGCCGGATTTGGCGCGGTGATGACCTTTATGCAGCTGCCGACCCTTATCACCGACGCCTTTACCAGCCTCTCCGATAACAAGTATGTGATTCTGATGTGCATCAACATCCTGCTGCTGGTGGTGGGTACGCTGATGGATATGGCTCCGCTGATCCTGATCCTGACCCCGGTGCTGCTGCCGGTGGCCACCAGCCTGGGCATCGACCCGGTGCACTTCGGGATGATCATGCTGACCAACCTCGGTATCGGCCTGATTACCCCGCCGGTCGGCACGGTGCTGTTTGTCGCCAGCGCGGTGAGTAAGCAGAAGATTGAGGAGGTGGTCAGCGCGATGCTGCCGTTCTACGGCATGCTGTTTATTGTCCTGATGCTGATTACCTATATTCCCGCCATCTCCCTCTGGCTGCCGCGCCTGATGGGCGTGATGTAGCGCGATGAAAACTGGCCCGCAGACGGGCCAGTTTTTTATGCTGCGACCCGTTCTGATAATCGCTATTGAGTCTCAACCCTGCTGGCCGTTTCGTGATAACGTGAGGGCCTAGTCAGATGCGGCAGGGGCGACTCATGACCACCAGAAAAATAGATACCACGCTCGTCAGTGCAGGACGCAGCAAGCGTTATACCCAGGGCTCGGTAAACAGCGTGATTCAGCGGGCCTCCTCGCTGGTTTTTGATACGGTGGCGGACAAAAAACGCGCCACCGCCGGTCGGGCAAAAGGCGAGCTCTTTTATGGCCGGCGTGGCACCCTGACGCACTTTGCGTTGCAGGATGCGATGACCGAGCTGGAGGGCGGCGCGGGCTGCGTGCTCTATCCCTGTGGCGCGGCCGCGGTGGCGAACGCGATTCTGGCGTTTGTCGAAGCCGGTGACCATGTGCTGATGAGCGGTGCGGTGTATGAACCGACTCAGGACTTCTGTCATAAAATTCTGGCGAAAATGCAGGTCACCACCGGCTGGTTCGATCACTGCATCGGCAGCGAAATCGGCGCGCTGGTGCAGCCCAATACCCGGGTGGTGTTCCTGGAGTCTCCCGCCTCGATTACCATGGAAGTGCAGGATATTCCGGCGATTGTCGCCGCGGTGCGCGCCAGAGCGCCCGAGGCGATTATCATGATCGACAACACCTGGTCGGCCGGGATTCTGTTTAACGCGCTGGCGCACGACATCGATATTTCGATTCAGGCGGGCACCAAATATCTGATTGGTCACAGCGATGCGATGATTGGCACCGCCGTCGCCAATGCGCGCTGTATCGACCAGCTGCGCGAGAACTCCTATCTGATGGGTCAGATGGTCGATGCCGACACCGCCTATATGGCGAGTCGCGGATTGCGCACGCTCGGCACCCGGCTGCGTCAGCATGAGGAGAGCGCGATTCAGGTGGCCGAGTGGCTGGCGGCGCGGCCCGAAGTGGACCGGGTGAACCACCCGGCGCTGGCGCAAAGCAAAGGGCATCGCTTCTGGCAGCGCGATTTCAGCGGCAGCAGCGGCCTCTTCTCTTTTATCCTGCGGGAAAAACTCAGCGCGCCGCAGCTGGCGGAATACCTCGATCACTTCCATCATTTCAGCATGGCCTACTCCTGGGGCGGTTATGAATCGCTGATCCTGGCGAATCAGCCGGAAGAGCTGGCGGCGATCCGCCCGGCGGGCGGCGTCGACTTCAGCGGCACGCTGGTGCGGCTGCATATCGGCCTGGAGCACGTTGATGACCTGCTGGCTGACCTGGACGCCGGTTTTACCCGCCTGACGCGCTGAGTCAGGCAGGCAGAAGTTAAACAGAAACTAAACAAAGCTGAACCGGATAGCGGTCACCGGCAGAGTTTGCCGGGCAACCGCCCGTTTATTGTTAAAATTTATCCCGGACCGTTCAGGTCGTCAGTGCGGTCGCCGCGCTTAGCGCGCCGTTTCGTTACTGAGGCTCTGAACGCTGACGGATAGTTCCTTGTGACGTGATGGAATCGCTAATGGGTGTTTTACACGAGATTGTCCAGGCGCTCTGGCATCAGGATTTTGCTGCGCTGGCAAACCCGGATGTGGTGTGGGTGGTGTACGGCGTGATGTTCCTGACGCTGTTTCTGGAAAACGGACTGCTGCCCGCCTCTTTTCTGCCGGGCGACAGCCTGCTGCTGCTGGCCGGTGCGATGGTGGCCAAAGGGGTGATGGATTTTGTGCCGACGATGGTGATCCTCACCACCGCCGCCAGCCTCGGCTGCTGGCTGAGCTACTTGCAGGGCCGCTGGCTGGGCAATACCCGGCTGGTCAAAAGCTGGCTGATGCATCTGCCGGCGCAATATCACCAGCGCGCCTGGAATATGTTTAACCGTCACGGTCTGATGGCGCTGCTGGTGGGCCGCTTTCTCGCCTTTATCCGCACTATCCTGCCAACCATGGCGGGCATCGCCGGTTTGCAGAACAGCCGCTTCCAGCTGTTTAACTGGCTGAGCGGCGTGCTGTGGGTGGGCATCGTCGTCGCCTTTGGCTATGGCATCAGCCAGGTGCCGTTTATCAAGCGCCACGAAGATCAGGTGATGGCGATCCTGATGGTGCTGCCGATGGTATTGCTGGTGCTGGGACTGTTCGGCAGCATCCTGGTGATCTGGAAAAAGCGCCGCCAGAAACAGGCCTGACCCCGGCGCGGCGCGTGCCCGTCTCCGCCCTCAGGCGGACGGGTCCGCCACCGTCTGCCGCACCCGATTGACCTCCTCCCCCGGCGTCACGCCAAAATAGCGCTTAAACTCCCGTGAAAACTGCGAAGGGCTCTCGTAGCCCACCCGCACCGCCGCCGCGCTCGCTTTCAGACCATCGTGCAGCATCAGCAGTCGTGCCTGATGCAGCCGGTAGCGTTTGAGGTACTGCAACGGCGAGGTCTGCGTCACGGCCTTGAAGTTGTGATGAAACGCCGAGACGCTCATGTTCACCTCCGCCGCCAGCGCATCGACGCTGAGGTTATCGGCATAGTGGCGCTCGATGCGCCGCAGCGCACGGGCGATCAGGCTGAACTGCGTCTGACGGCTGACCAGCGACAGCAGCGCCCCGCCAATCGGACCGGTCAGCACGTAGTAGATAATCTCGCGCACAATATGCGGCCCCAGCACCCGCGCATCGCGCGGCTGGGTCATCACATCCAGCAGCCGCTCGGCGGCGCAGAGCATCGGCTCCGTCAGCCACGCCGAGTGTATGCCGGAGGTCTGCGGCTGCGGCTGAAAATGTTCATCGTCACCAATTTCAATCAGCAGATCCTGGAGGCTGGCGGTATCGACGTTGAGGCACATTCCGGCAATCGGCTTCTCGGGCGAGGCCCAGGTTTCACACTCCACCGGCAGCGGCACGGTGAGCATCAGATATTTGCTGGCGTCATACTGAAACACCGTGCTGCCGAGATAGCCGGTTTTGCTGCCCTGAAACAGAATGACAATACCGGGCTGATACATCATTGGCGTGCGGGGACGATATTCGCTGGCGTAGATCAGCGACACATTCTCCACCGGACAGAGACGGTCACGACCGTGGGTCATTAAGGTGACTACCTGCTGTGCCAGCCGGTGACACAGCGCATCGTGCGCCATAGCGACTCCTTTTTCAGGCAAAAAAACAGTGTGCCGCGCGGCTGCCTGAATCGCCAGCGGATTGGAGGATCAGGCAAGAAGTTTACCGGATCAGGCAGGGTCAGCGCGTCGCCGTTATCACAAGCGCCAGGCAGCCTGAGAATTGTTGGCTAGACTTAATCACAGTGAAACTCACGGGTTTACCGCAACGGAAAGGAGCAATGCAATTATGGCAGACCAACCCATTATCAAACTGCGCGATGGCAATATGATGCCGCAACTGGGACTCGGCGTGTGGCAGGCCAGCATTGAGGATGCACGTCAGGCGGTGCTGAAGGCACTGGAGGTCGGCTATCGCTCAATCGATACCGCCGCCGCCTACAAAAATGAAGAGGCGATTGGTCAGGCGCTCCAGGAAACCGACGTCCCGCGCGAAGAGATTTTCGTCACCACCAAGCTGTGGAATGACGATCAGCAGAATGTGCAGCAGGCGATGGAAACCAGCCTGGAGAAACTGAAACTCGATCAGGTCGACCTCTACCTGATGCACTGGCCCTGCCCGGAGAAAGACCACTATGTGGATGCCTGGCAGAAGATGATTGAACTGCAACAGCAGGGGCTGACGAAAAGTATCGGCGTCTGTAACTTCCATGAAGCGCACCTGAAGCGCCTGCTGGATGAAACCGGAGTCACGCCGGTGGTAAACCAGATTGAGCTGCACCCGATGCTTCAGCAGCGCACGCTGCATGCGTGGAACGCGCTGCACCAGATTCAGACCGAATCCTGGAGTCCGCTGGCGCAGGGCGGCAAAGGGGTGTTCGATCAGGAGATCATTAAGTCGCTGGCGCAGAAATATGGCAAAACCCCGGCGCAGATTGTCATCCGCTGGCATCTGGATAGCGGCCTGGTGGTGATTCCGAAGTCGGTCACGCCAGCGCGTATCGAAGAGAACTTTAAGGTGTTCGATTTCCGTCTGGACAAGCATGAAGTGAGTGATATTGCGAAGCTGGATAGCGGTAATCGTCTGGGGCCAGACCCGGAAACCTTTAACGGCTAAGCGGCCGCGGTCGGTTACCGCCCCGCTGAACAGCAAAAAGGGCAACTGCGCGTTGCCCTTTTTTATGCCCGTCTGGTTACTGGGTGGGCTGCACCACCAGCTGACCCGCGGTGCCGCGATCGGCCAGCTCCAGCGTCTGACTGTAGTAAACAAACGGGAAGTGATCGGAGGAACTTTGCGGGAAGCTGACCATCAGCTCCACGCTGCCATCGACCCACACCGTATCTTTCCAGCCACGATCTTCGCCCATCGGCTGCGCGCCGTTGACGCTCTTGATCAGGAACATCACGCCCTGAATATGCAGCGCCTGAGGCCGATCCGCATGTAAAATCCAGCGTTCAAAGGTGCCCTGCTGCGCGGTAGTATCGATGCGGTTCATATCCCAGATCGCCCCGTTGATGCCCGGCATGCTGTCACCGATGCGGAAATCCCGCGTGCGCACCGCGACTCCATCCAGAATCTGGTCGGCCAGCAGGCGCATCGGCAGGTTATCGGTCACCAGCGGCAGTAAACCGGTGGGCCGTAACGTCAGGATCAGCGTGGAGGTGAGAATCGACGAAGGCTCAAAGAAGCCACGCAGCCGATCCATAATGCCTGCCGCCGTACCCGCGGTAATCGACACCTCATCGCCCTGCGACATATCCACCAGCACTTCGCGCCGTTCGCCCGGCGCCAGCGACAGCCGCTGTACGGCGACCGGTGCAGGCAGATAGCCCTGATCGCTGGCAATCACCATAAACGGGCGATTGTCGCTGAGTACCATCTCGTAACGGCGCGCATTGGAGGCGTTGAGCAGCCGCAGCCGCACCCAGCCGCGTGACACCTCAACAAACGGATTGCGCACGCCATTCACCAGCAGCGTGTCACCGAGAAAACCGCCATCCTGCGGCGGGTCATAGACCGGCGTGGCGAAGTTATCGAGCCGCTTATCCTGAATGATGATCGGAAAATCATCGACGCCATAGTGCTTCGGCAGCGGGAGCTGTTTGCTGACCTCATCCTCGATCAGCCACATTCCCGCCAGCCCGTTGTAGATATGGGGCGCCATGCGGTTGGGCGTGTTGGCGTGATACCAGCAGGTTGAGGCGGCCTGACGAATCGGCAGTACCGGTGCCCAGTCGACGCCTGCCGACATCATGCGCGGCGCGCCACCCATCAGAGCACCCGGCAGTTGCAGGCCGCTGACGGTCATTGAGACCGGCTCGTTCAGCCGGTTGCTGTAGATCAGCTTGACGTCGTCACCGCTGTAGACCCGGACGGTCGGGCCGAGATAGAGGCCATTAATCCCCCACACCGGCACTTTGTTGTTATCACCATTGAACGACCAGTGGCTGCGCTGCATCGTCAGAAACAGCGGCTGGCCGCGACGGGACTCCAGCAACGGCGGAACCGGCAGTGGCGTATCGCCACTGGCTGAAGAAGCGGCTCGCGCCGCGTGCGGATAAAGACCGGCGCTAAGCGCCACTCCAGCAGAAAGCTGGATAAACTGACGTCTGCTGAAAGACATAAAACTTCTGACCCTTTGCGCGTGGCGCTGAAGCGCCTGTTTTTATTGCTCTGTTTTGCTGTGCTGCGTGCACGGCGGGCGGAAAGTCGCCGCGCCGCCGTGTGGCATCCATGCAGGATAGTTCGGCGATTGATCTGCCGGTCAGATTTTTCCGTTTTTTTCGCGTTCGGCCACTTCAGCGTTCAGCTCTTCCAGCTTCGCCGCCATCAGTTCACGGCAATGGGTAGCCAGCTTACGCACCGATGAAGATTCAAACGCTTTAACATCAACCGGCGGCAGCATCTCGACGATAACCAGGCCGTTTTTCCAGCGGTTGAGTTTAATCTTGTCATGGGTATTCGAGACCACAATCGGGATGATCGGCACACCCGCCGCCACAGCGGCGTGAAATGCGCCGGTTTTAAACGGCAGCAGACCGCGTCCGCGACTGCGCGTGCCTTCCGGGAACATCCAGAAAGAGATGCGTTTTTTATTAAACTGATCCACCAGCTCGCCGATAGTGCCGTGCGCTTTGGCGCGGTTATCACGGTCAATCAGCAGATTGCCGGTCAGCCAGTAGAGCAGACCAAAAAACGGCACCCACAGCAGGCTCTTTTTCCCCACCGTGACCGTGGTCGGCTGCACAATTTTAGCCGCCGTCACCATGTCGTAATTGTTCTGATGGTTAGCGATGTAGATCGCGTTGCCATAATTGTCCGCCCCCTCGGGGCGACGCAGTTCCACTTTAAGGCCAAACACCGTCGACAATTTGCCGAACAGATGGCCAAAGGTGGCGACGTGGCGTGGATTGCGCGGTGAAAAAAGACACCAGATACAGCCAAACACCGAGATGACGATCGAATAGATGATGACGATAATGGCACGCAGTATCAGTAACATAGTTCCCTCATTGAGCCACGGCTGACGCGGAGGTCAGCCGGGTAGTTTACGCTTCGCTATCCGGGCTTGCCGGACGCGCAGGCGCATCCAGTTCAACTCGATCAATTTTTTGCAGGCCGCGCGGTAACAGGGTGCCGCGACGTCCGCGATCGGCGCGGAATTTCTGCAACTCTTCGCTGCGTAACACCATTTTACGCTTGCCGACGTGCAGGGTGATGGCGCTGCCCGGTGGCAGGATCAGCAGCCAGGCCAGTTTATCCTGACCGGCGGCCGCTTCCGCTGACGGAATCGAGATGATCTTGTTGCCCTTGCCTTTCGACATCTGCGGCAGTTCGCCGACCGGGAACATCAGCATCCGTCCCGCCTGGGTGATCGCCAGCAGCATGTCATCTTCATGATGGACCGCCATCGGCGTCATCACGCGGGCGTTTTCCGGCAGCGTCAGCAGCGCTTTACCGGCGCGGTTGCGCGACACCAGATCGTTAAAGGTGCAGATAAAACCGTAACCGGCGTCGGAGGCCATCAGCAGACGCTGATCCTCCGGCTCCATCAGTACCTGCTCCACCACCGCACCCGGCGGCGGCGTCAGCTTACCGGTCAGCGGCTCGCCCTGACCGCGCGCCGAAGGCAGCGAGGTCGGGTCGAGCGTATAGCTGCGGCCGGTGGAGTCGATAAAGGCGACCGGCTGATTGCTCTTGCCGCGCGCCGCAGCCAGATAGCTGTCGCCCGCTTTGTAGCTCAGTCCGGCCGGATCAATATCGTGCCCCTTGGCGCTGCGCACCCAGCCCATCTGCGACAGAACGATGGTGACCGGCTCGGAAGGCACCAGCTCGGTTTCGCTCAGGGCTTTCGCTTCTTCACGCTCACGCAGCGGCGAACGACGATCGTCGCCGTAGCTGGCGCTGTCAGCCTGTAGCTCTTTTTTCAGCAGGGTGTTCATCTTGCGTTCAGAGGCCAGCGTCGCCTGAAGCTGATCGCGCTCTTTCTCCAGATCGGCCTGCTCGCCACGGATCTTCATCTCTTCCAGCTTTGCCAGATGGCGCAGCTTGAGTTCGAGAATCGATTCGGCCTGGGTTTCGCTGATGCCGAAGCGGGACATTAGCACCGGCTTTGGCTCATCCTCAGTGCGGATGATCTCGATCACTTCATCGATATTCAGGAACGCCACCAGCAAACCTTCCAGGATATGCAGGCGACGCAGCACGCGATCCAGTCGGTAGTTAAGACGACGTTTGACCGTATCGCGGCGGAACACCAGCCATTCGGTCAGGATCTCATGCAGGTTTTTCACCGCCGGACGGTTATCCAGCCCGATCATGTTGAGGTTAACGCGGTAGCTCTTCTCCAGATCGGTGGTGGCGAACAGGTGGTTCATCACCTGATCGAGATCGACGCGGTTGGATCGCGGCACGATCACCAGCCGGGTCGGGTTCTCGTGATCCGATTCATCACGCAGATCCTCCACCATCGGCAGCTTTTTATTGCGCATCTGGTTGGCGATCTGCTCCAGCACGCGCGCGCCCGAGACCTGATGTGGCAGCGCGGTGATCACCGCCTCGCCCTCTTCTTTCTTCCACACCGCGCGCTGACGGATGGAGCCGCGGCCGGTCTGATAGATTTTGCGGATCTCGTCACGCGGCGTAATGATCTCCGCCTCGGTCGGGTAATCCGGTCCCTGGACAATATCCAGCAGCTGTTCCAGCGTGGTTTTTGGCGCGTCGATCAGGGCGATGGCCGCCTGCGCCACTTCGCGCAGGTTGTGCGGCGGAATGTCGGTCGCCATGCCGACGGCAATCCCGGTGGTGCCATTCAGCAGAATATTGGGCAGCCGCGCCGGCAGCATCTTCGGCTCCTGCAAGGTGCCGTCAAAGTTCGGCTGAAACTCAACCGTTCCCTGACCCAGCTCGCCCAACAGCAGCTCGGCATATTTCGACAGGCGTGATTCGGTGTAGCGCATCGCCGCGAACGACTTGGGATCGTCCGGGGCACCCCAGTTACCCTGGCCATCGACCAGCGGATAACGGTAGGAGAACGGCTGCGCCATCAGCACCATCGCTTCATAGCAGGCGCTGTCGCCGTGCGGATGGTATTTACCCAGCACGTCACCCACGGTACGCGCCGATTTTTTAAATTTTGCGCTGGCGCTCAGCCCCAGTTCTGACATGGCGTAAACGATGCGCCGCTGAACCGGCTTGAGTCCGTCACCAATGTAAGGCAGGGCGCGATCCATGATGACGTACATGGAATAGTTTAAGTACGCATTTTCGGTAAATGTGTGCAGGGCAAGACGCTCTGCACCATCCTGCGTCAGTTCACTCATTAATTTCTCATCCTCACATCGTGGCCCACAACGGCGGGACACCCGGCGGTGGTTTGGCGAGGATAGTACCTTATTCGCCGGTGTTAGTCACAGGGGAAGCGCGGGCAACGGGCGCTCAGCCAGCGCGAATGAAACCGCCGGATGATCCGCTGCGCCGGGTCAGCGGAAAGTGCGCTCTGATGCGGGGTCAGGTCAGGACTTTGCGCCCATCCACTGGCGGGCAATCTCACGGTATTCGCCGGTGGCGGTGCTGAGATGCAGCCACTGGTCGACATAGAGTTTCCAGCTGATGTCATCACGCGGGATCATGTACGACTTCTCACCATATTGCAGCGGTTTGTCGGCATTGATCGCACAGAGCGAAGGAAAACGCTGCTGCTGGTAGCGCGCCTCAGAGGCGTCGGTAATCATCACGTCAGCGTGGTTGTCCACCAGCTGCTGGAAGATAGTGACGTTATCGTGGTAGAGCGTCAGCGACGCTTTGGGCAGATGGCTGTGGACAAAGGCTTCGTTAGTCCCGCCAGCCGGTTCAATCAGCCGGACCTCAGGCCGGTTGAGCTGTTCGATGGTCTGATAGCGCTCTTTATCGGCGCAGCGCACCAGCGGGATTTTGCCATCCACATCCAGCGGCCGGGCGAACCAGGCGGTCTGCTGACGTTTCAGGGTGACGGAGACGCCGCCGACGGCAATATCGCACTGTTTTGCCAGGAAGTCGGACATCAGCCCTTTCCAGCTGGTAGGCACCCATTGCACTTTCGCGCCGAGCGAGGCGGCCAGCGCGTTCGCCATGCTGATGTCCAGCCCCTCATACTGGCCATCGGGCCGCAGGTAGCTGTAAGGCTTGTAGTCGCCGGTGGTGCAGACTTTGAGGGTTTTGGTGCTGAGGACGCTGTCGAGATGCGACTGCGCCTGCACAGTCCCGGTCGCCAGCAGCAGGCAGAAGAGTGTTTTTTTCATTTTCTGTTTATCTGAGTGAGTTTGCGCCCCGATGGTGCCATAAACCGGCGCATTATTGCTGCTACAGCAAAAGTGTTGTGATCAGTCTCCCATTTTTCTGCGGCGCCGGCGCGCGTAAGCTAAGGCCATACTGAGAAAACGAGGCAACTTATTCATGAGTAAGATTTTAATTATTGATGGCGGCAAAACCTTTGCCCACTCCAAAGGCGAACTGAATCATACCCTGACCGAAGTGGCCGCCAGCCAGCTGCGCGATCTGGGGCATGAGGTTTCCGTCACCCTCGCCGACAGCGACTATGTGGTGGCCGATGAAGTTCAGAAGTATGTTGAAAGTGATGTGGTGATTTATCAGATGCCAGGCTGGTGGATGGGCGAGCCCTGGACGGTGAAGCGCTATATCGACGAGGTCTTTACCGAAGGTCATGGTCAGCTTTACGCCAGCGATGGCCGCACCCGTTCCGACGCGGCGAAGAAATATGGTTCCGGCGGCCTGTTGCAGGGCAAAAAATATATGCTGTCGCTGACCTGGAACGCGCCGTTGCAGGCTTTTACCGACCCGGAGCAGTTCTTTGAAGGCGTCGGCGTTGACGGGCTCTATCTGCACTTCCACAAGGCTAATCAGTTCCTGGGAATGGAAGCGCTACCGACCTTTATCTGTAACGACGTGATTAAGCAGCCGGATGTGCCACGCGATATTGCGGCTTATCGGACCCATCTTACGCGCGTTTTTGCCTGATTTATGCTGCAATTAAGATCCACTCCCGCAAAAAAGGAATCTGCGAATGTTAACAGTCGTTGCTGAAATTTGTGTTAAGCCCGGTCGCCGTCAGGCCGTTCTGGAAGCCGTTAAAAACCTCATCCCGACCGTGTTACAGGAAGAGGGATGCCATCAGTATGACGCGCTGCTGGATCATCAGGCTCAGGTGCCGTGGAAGCAGAACTCGCCGGACTCCATTTTTATGCTGGAACAGTGGGAAACGCTGCGTCACCTGGAGCAGCATCAGCAGATGCCGCACATGGATGCGCACCGCGCCATCATTAAGGATGATGTGGTGGATGTGAAGATTCTGGTGCTGGAACCCACGGCCTGATTGTCGGGTTGATTGCTGATACTCCTGTCCCAATGTTGTCACCGGGTCAGGAGTGGCGCGACCAGAGCGACCAGGGCGTGGCTTGAGCGTCTTTGCGATCGCTCCCTGCGCATTCTCACAGCGAATGCGGGTCTGTCACTCATCTGAACCTCTGTCCTGTGACAGAGGTTTTTTTGTTTCTGACAGACCGGTTCAGAGCAGCTGACGACGATCAATCTCGCTGCGCAGAAAGTCGAGAAAGCAGCCGATGCGCGACGAGAGCGTGGTGTTGCGATAGTAAACCGCGTGAACCGGCAACCGCAGCTCGCGGGTTTCGGCGGTTAATACCGGCACCAGCCGGCCCGCGGCGCAATCAGCCCGGCTGACAAAGTCGGAGAGACGGGCGATGCCGTGTCCCGCCAGCGCCAGTTGCCGGATGGTTTCGCCGCTGGAGGCGGAGATAGTCGGCTTGATGCGCATAAACTCCCCATCTGACTGCCAGACCGGCCAGACGTTGTGCGCTTCCAGATGACTGAAGCCGATAATCTGATGCTGCGCGAGATCGGCAACGGTTTCTGGCGTGCCCGCCTTCGCCAGATAGGCCGGGCTGGCCATCAGACGAATCGCGCTACTGCCGAGCAGCCGGGCGCGCAGCGTGGAGTCACGCAGCTCGCCAATGCGAATGGCGATGTCGGTCTGCTGCTCCAGCAGATCGATCAGAATGTCGTCGGTATTGAGTTCCAGCTGGATCAGCGGATAGGAAGCGCGGAACGCCTCCAGCAGCGGCACAATCACGTGCAGCATAAAGGGCGTGGCGGCGTTAACCCGCAACCGTCCCGACGGCACTTCGCGTCGCTGGGCAATCTGTTCTTCGGCCTGCTCAACCGAGGCCAGGATCTGGCGGGCATGTTCCAGAAACACCGCGCCCTCTTCGGTCAGCGCCAGCCGTCGGGTGGTGCGATGCAGCAGCGTAGTCTGTAGTTTACTCTCCAGGCGTGACACCGCCCGACTGATACCCGAACTGGTCTGGCCCAGCTGGTCTGCCGCCGCGGTGATCGAGCCGCTGTCCACCACCGCCACCCAGGCGCGTAACTCTTCCAGCGTAATTTTCACAATCGTTACTGTCTCTGCGGTTTAAAGCTGTCAGCCGCCATCCCCTGGCGCGGGCTGACGCAGAAAGAGAACAGGACGCTGTCGCGTCCTGTTTTTCACACTTCAATATCGGCCATGTCGCCTTTTTCCTGCAACCAGTTGCGCCGGTCTTCGGAACGCTTTTTCGCCAGCAGCATATCCATCATGCGCAGCGTCTGGTCGACATCCTCCTCGCTGATGGTCAGCTGCACCAGGCGGCGGGTGTTGGGATCAAGGGTGGTTTCGCGCAGTTGCAGCGGGTTCATCTCACCCAGCCCTTTAAAGCGCTGAACGTTAGGTTTACCCTTTTTACGCTTCAGCTGCTCCAGCACGCCCTCTTTCTCATCTTCATCCAGCGCGTAATAGACCTCTTTACCGAGGTCGATACGGTAGAGCGGCGGCATCGCCACGTAGACATGCCCGCCTTTGACCAGCGAGCGGAAATGCTTCACGAACAGCGCGCAGAGCAGCGTGGCGATGTGCAGACCGTCGGAGTCCGCATCCGCCAGGATGCAGATCTTACCGTAGCGCAGCTGCGAAAGATCTTCGCTATCGGGATCGATGCCGATCGCCACCGAAATATCGTGCACCTCCTGCGAGGCCAGCACCTCATCGGAAGAGACCTCCCAGGTGTTGAGGATCTTGCCTTTGAGCGGCATGATCGCCTGATATTCACGATCGCGCGCCTGCTTGGCCGAGCCGCCCGCCGAGTCCCCTTCCACCAGGAAAAGTTCGGTTTTATTCAGATCCTGCGCGGTGCAGTCGGCCAGCTTACCCGGCAGAGCCGGACCGCTGGTGAGCTTTTTGCGCACCACTTTTTTGGCCGCCCGCATCCGCCGCTGGGCGCTGGAGATCGCCAGCTCAGCCAGCATTTCCGCCGTCTGAATATTCTGGTTGAGCCACAGGCTGAAGGCATCTTTCACCACGCCAGAGACAAAAGCGGCGCACTGACGCGAAGAGAGACGCTCTTTGGTCTGTCCGGCGAACTGCGGATCCTGCATCTTCACCGACAGCACGTAGGCGCAGCGATCCCAGATGTCTTCCGCTGAGAGTTTTACGCCGCGCGGCAGGATGTTGCGGTATTCGCAGAACTCGCGCATCGCATCCAGCAGTCCCTGACGCAGACCGTTAACGTGCGTTCCGCCCTGCATGGTCGGGATCAGGTTAACGTAGCTTTCGGTTAACAGCTCGCCGCCTTCCGGCAGCCACAGCAGCGCCCAGTCCACCGCCTCCACATCACCGGCAAAACTGCCGACAAAGGGTTTTTCCGGCAGCGTTGGTAAGCCATTCACCGCTTCACACAGGTAGTCGGTCAGACCATCGTCATAGCACCAGCGCTGTTCGGTGTTGTTGAGCTTGTCTTTAAAGACAATTTCGACGCCGGGACAGAGTACCGCTTTGGCTTTCAGCAGGTGCGCCAGGCGCGACACCGAGAAGCGGGGGCTGTCGAAGAAACTTTCATCAGGCCAGAAGTGGACGCGGGTGCCGGTGTTGCGTTTGGCAACCGTGCCGGTCACGGTGAGATCCTGCACTTTTTCGCCATTTTCAAAAGCGATGTCATAGACTTCACCGTTACGGCGTACCGTAACTTCGACCCGTTTTGACAGGGCGTTAACCACCGAGATACCGACGCCGTGCAGGCCGCCCGAGAACTGATAGTTTTTGTTGGAGAACTTGCCGCCCGCGTGCAGCCGGCAGAGAATCAGCTCAACGGCGGTCACGCCCTCTTCGGGGTGAATATCCACCGGCATACCACGGCCATCATCAATGACCTCCAGCGACTGGTCAGCGTGCAGAATCACTTCAACCCGCTTCGCATGGCCACCCAGCGCCTCATCGACGCTGTTATCAATCACTTCCTGACCCAAATGGTTGGGTCGCGTCGTGTCGGTGTACATCCCCGGGCGACGGCGAACAGGCTCAAGGCCAGTCAGGACCTCAATGGCATCCGCGTTATAGTTTGATTGACTCATCGTAAATGTCTGATTAGAAGGGTGAAATGGGGTGCGATTTCCGCATTACTCAGGGGTGATTCAGACCGAGAAAGTCCAGAATCTGCGGGAAATGGCGTTCGAATCCAGTAAATGCATGATTTCCGCCCTCTTCTACCGTGTGGCGGCACGCGCTGTAGTAGTCGAGCGCCTGACGGTAATCAAGAACTTCATCGCCGGTCTGTTGCAGCAGCCAGAGTAGATCGGGCGCTTCCAGCGGTTCAATCTGCATGACTTTCAGATCGTAAATGTGGCGTGACTCTAACACATATTGCTGGCCGGTGTAGGGATTCTGATTGTCGCCGAGGAAATCCGCCAGCAGCTCAAACGGCCGTACCGCCGGATTGACCACCACCGCCGGCAGCATAAAGCATTGCGACAGCCAGGTGGCGTAGTAGCCGCCCAGTGAAGAGCCGACCAGACCCAGGGTTTCTCCGCTGCGGCTCAGTACCAGCTCCTCCAGCATCGCCGCGGCGTCCGCCGGAAAGGTCGGCAGCTGCGGCACCATCATCTCAATCTCAGGATGGTGCCTCTCCAGCCACTGCCGGAACTGCGTCGCCTTCGCCGACCGTGGCGAGCTGTTAAAACCGTGCAGATAAAGCAGTGCCGCCACGGATCAGTATCCTTCTGAGTCTAAATCGGGACGAAAAGCGTCGGTATCGAGCCGGTTCACTTCGGTCTCGACGCCACCATCAGGGTGCAGGGTAAACCAGCGCCAGCCGGGTGCCACGGTGTCAATCGCGAAACTGGTGCAGTGCGGTTTGAACTGTACGCAGGTGGAAGGTGTCGCCAGCACCCGACGGCCATGCCACGCCAGATCCAGCTCCTGATGAATATGACCACAGACCAGCGTGCGGGCTAACGGGTGGCGCTGCAACACCGCATCAAGCTGGTGCGAATTGCGCAGACTGTGCTGATCGAGCCAGGTACAGCCCGAGGCCAGCGGATGGTGGTGCAGCAGAACCAGCGTATGGCGCTGCGGATAACGCGCCAGCGCGTTGTCGAGCCACTCCAGCTGATAGTCACTCAGCATCCCGTGTGGCACACCCGACACCTGGCTGTCGAGCAGCACGATCTGCCACTGCTCGCCAATCAGCACCTGTTTGTGGGCATTGATGTTCGCCGCCGCTAAGGTATCGACCATCGCTGGCTGAAAGTCGTGATTACCGGGCAGCCAGACGCAGGGCCGCGGCAAACGTGAGATACCCTCAGCAAAATGCTGATAGGCCTCAACAGAGTGATCCTGGGCCAGATCGCCGGTGGCGATGATCAGGTCATAGTCGCGATGCTGCGCAATGATCGCATCCACTACCGCCTCATAGCTTGACCAGGTATTCACCCCCAGCAGCGATTCATGTTTTCCTGCGAACAGGTGGGTGTCCGTGATTTGCAGGATCCTGATTTCGGAACCGTTCGCAGGAAGAGTGAGCAGGCTATCCAAAGCGTTTCCTTCGTCTCCACGCCATTTACTGCATTATACGCATCAGCAGACCGGAACTGCCATCGCGCCATGTGCCAGGCAGTAGCGCAGCCAGTCTGCAAGGAACTGGTTTATCTGATGCTTTTCATCGCGCTGATGCAATTTTTTATTAGGATAATCATAGCGCGCTTTGAAACGATAGATCTGTTGCGTTGAACACACTTCGGCAACCATCGCATCGTGATAGAGCCGCACCGACATCGACGGCAGACTCCAGTAGCTCACCGCGGGGGCGATCTGACGAACCTCTACCAGCGTGGTGTAGCGTGTCGACTCCTGAATCGTCAGCTGATAACGGGCGCCACTCACCTGATAGATCACCGATGCGCCCGCCTCATCGTCGCGTGGCAGCAGGCGGCGTAATTGTGCGAAATTGGTTTCGCAGAGCCGCATCATCTCGGGAAAGTCAGGGGTATAGCGCTGTTTCATTTTTGTATCCACTCTTCGCGTAGTTTCTCATGGTGCAACGCCAGCCATTGCAGGGCGATGACAGACGCCGCATTGTCAATTATCCCCTCTTCCACCCAGCGGTAAGCCTGTTCGCGGCTCACCACATGGACAAGAATATCCTCATTCTCTTCCTCCAGACCATGGCATCCCTCTGCCTGGCTGGCATCCACTTCCCCGACCAGCACCGACAGACGTTCGCTGGTGCCGCCGGGGCTGGCCAGATAGTTAAGCAGCGGCTTAACCCGTCCGACCTGTAACCCCGCCTCTTCTACCGCCTCACGCCGCACCACCTGCTCGACGCTTTCGCCGGGCTCGATAATGCCAGCCACCATCTCCAGCAGCCAGGGCGAGGCGCTGCTGTCATAAGCCGGGATGCGGATCTGTTCAATCAGCACCACTTCATCACGTAAGGGATCATAAGGTAGCAGCACCGCGGCATGTCCGCGCTCAAAAACTTCGCGCGCGACCTCGGCACTCATTTCGCCATTAAACTGGCGGTGGCGGAAGCGGTAACGCACCACGGAAAAAAAACCATCGTAGACGGTTTCGCGTGCAATAATTTCTACATCGTTTTTTGTGAAAGTCACAGGGGATTTTTTTTCTTCCGGCATCATCAGGTTCCTTGTGCAGATTAGTGGGGAGCGAAAAAAGCCTGGCACTCTGCTCCGTGTAAGTGGTTCTTTCTGAATTATTTAAGTAAATTAGAGACAGAAGGCACGTTCAGCCAACTTATCTCACAGTTGCCCTCTGCTAGAATCGGCGATAATTTTTTGGCTTACCCGGCAGCGCACCCACTACGATTTGCTGCAATACAAGGAATGCAAATGAAAAAACTGCTCCCACTTTTTATTGGGCTGAGTCTGGGCGGTTTCAGCTTCGCCAGCCAGGCCGAAAATCTGCTTCAGGTTTACCAGCAGGCCCGTCTGAGCAACCCGGATTTGCGCAGCGCCGCTGCCGATCGCGATTCTGCTTTTGAGAAAATCAACGAAGCGCGTAGTCCACTATTACCGCAACTCGGGCTGGGTGCAGACTACACCTATAATAATGGCTATCGCGACAGTAGTGGTCTCCATTCCAACACGACCAGCGGCACGCTGCAATTAACCCAGACCATTTTCGATATGTCGAAATGGCGCGCCCTGACGCTTCAGGAAAAAACCGCCGGTATTCAGGACGTGACCTATCAGGTCGCACAGCAGGATCTGATTCTGAACACCGCGACCGCCTACTTCAACGTGCTGAAAGCGATCGATACCCTTTCTTACACCGAGGCGCAGAAACAGTCGATCTATCGCGAACTGGATCAAACCACCCAGCGCTTTAACGTCGGGCTGGTCGCCATTACTGACGTCCAGAACGCCCGTGCCCAGTATGACAGCGTGCTGGCCAACGAAGTGACCGCGCGCAACAACCTCGATAACACCGTGGAGTCGCTGCGTCAGATCACCGGCATGGATTACCTGTCGCTGGCCTCGCTGAATATCGATCGCTTTAAAACCGACAAACCTGAAGCGGTCAGCGCCCTGCTTAAGCAGGCGGAAAGTCGTAACCTGTCGCTGCTCTCTGCCCGTCTGAACCAGGATCTGGCGCGTGAGCAGATCCGTTCAGCTGAAACCGGCCATATGCCGACGCTGGATCTGACCGCCTCCACCGGCATGTCCAACAGCAAATATGGCGGCAGCCGCGCCAACCAGAGTAGCGGTTCCACCGACTCCATCACCGGTTCCAACCAGGTGGGCCTGAGCTTCTCACTGCCGCTCTACAGCGGTGGCAGCGTGACGTCGCAGGTGAAGCAGGCGCAATACAATTTTGTCAGCGCCAGCGAGCAGCTGGAAAGCGCGCACCGCTCTGCGGTTCAGACCGTCCGCTCCTCTTATAACAACGTGAATGCCTCGATCAGCAGCATCAACGCCTACAAACAGGCGGTGGTCTCGGCGCAGAGTTCACTGGATGCGTCTGAAGCGGGCTATCAGGTTGGTACCCGTACCATCGTCGATGTGCTGGACGCCACTACCGTGCTCTATAACGCCAAGCAGCAGCTCTCTGACGCGCGTTACAGCTACCTGATCAACCAGCTGAATATCAGCTACGCGCTGGGGACGCTCAACGAGCAGAGCCTGCAAGCGCTGAACAGCCAGCTGGGCAAAGAGATCCCGACCTCACCGGAAACCGTCGCACCGGAAAACGCGCAGCAGACCGCGCGTGTTGACAACGGCCCGGTCGCCAGCGGTTCAGCGGAGGCCGCGCGTCCTGCGGCTCGCCACAGCAGCGGTAATCCGTTCGGTAATTAAGTCACACTGACGGGTCGCTTTGCGGCCCGTCTCGCCACTGAACGTATAACTAAGTAAAGATCCCTGCCGTATCAGGCCCTCAGCTTCAATTCTGACCCCTCATCCCCTATTCTATGCCTACCTTTGGGCACAGGATAATCATAATGAAACGCACAAAATCTATTCGCTATGCCGCTTTTCGTAAGAGCTGGCAGGCACGCCATTTAACGCCCGTCGCTATCGCGGTTTCGGCCGTCTTTATGCTGGCAGGCTGTGAACAAAACGATGAAACGGTTTCGATGTACCAGAACGCGGATGACTGCTCGAAAGCCAATCCGGGCCAGAGCGCGCAGTGTACAACCGCCTTTAACGAAGCGAAAAAAGAGGCGGAACGCACCGCACCTAAATATGCCACCCGCGAAGATTGCGTGGCGGAATTTGGTGAAAATCAGTGCCAGCAGGCACCGGCTCAGGCGGGCGTCGGCACCACCAATGCGGAATCGCAGCAGGGCGGCGGCAGCTTCTGGATGCCGCTGATGGCGGGTTACATGATGGGCCGTATGATGGGCGGCGGTGCGGGCTTCGCGCAGCAGCCGCTGTTTTCCCCGAAAACCGCCCGCAGTCCGGCAAACGGTCAGTTTGTGGATGCCTCAGGCCGCAATTATGGTGCCGCCACCTCCGGCAAAACCATGAGCGTGCCGAAAACGGCGTTAGCGCCTAAGCCAGCCACCACCTCAACCATTACCCGTGGGGGCTTTGGTGAAACGGTGGCGAAGCAGAACAGCATGCAGCGCAGCAGCGCCAGCGGCACATCCAGCCGTTCAATGGGAGGCTAACGCCCCGATGCAACGCATTGCCATTTCAGAACGCCCAGGCTGGCGGGAAAAAGCCACCGAATTTGGGTTTCGTTTTCATACCATGCATGGCGAACCCTACTGGTGTGAAGACGCTTACTACCAGTTTACCCTGGCGCAGATTGAGCAGCTGGAGGATGTCACCGCTGAGCTGCATCAGATGTGCCTGCAAGTGGTCGACAAAGTGGTTAACAGTGAAGCGCTGCTGACGAAATTCCGCATCCCCAAACATACCTGGGATTTTGTGCGTGACTCCTGGCATCAGCGTCAGCCTTCGCTCTACTCCCGGCTCGATCTCGCCTGGGATGGCAAAGGCGATGCGAAGCTACTGGAAAACAACGCCGACACGCCAACCTCGCTGTATGAAGCGGCTTTCTTTCAGTGGCTATGGCTGGAAGATCAGCTCAACGCCGGTCAGTTACCCACCGGCAGCGACCAGTTTAATAGCCTCCAGGAGAAGTTGATCGAGCGCTTTGCCACGCTACATCAGCAGCATGGCTTTAACTGGCTGCATTTCGCCTGCTGTCGCGATACCGACGAAGATCGCGGCACGGTGCAGTATTTACAGGACTGCGCCACCGAAGCGGGCCTGCCGAGTGAATTTCTCTATATCGATGAGATTGGCCTGGGAGAAAAAGGGGAGTTCACCGACGTCCATGACCAGGTGATCAGCAACCTGTTTAAGCTCTACCCGTGGGAATTCATGCTGCGCGAAATGTTTTCCACCAAGCTGGGCGACGCAGGCGTGCGCTGGCTGGAACCAGCATGGAAAAGCATCATTTCTAACAAAGCGTTGCTGCCGATGCTCTGGCAGATGTTCCCCAATCACCCTAACCTGCTGCCCGCCTGGTTTGCGGAAGATGAGTTCCCGCCGATGGACAAATATGTGGTGAAGCCGCTGTTTTCCCGCGAAGGGGCCAATATCCGCATCGTGGAAAAGGGTCAGGAGATTGCCCGTGTCGATGGGCCATACGGCGAAGAGGGAATGATCGTCCAGCAGTTCCATCCGCTGCCGAAATTTGGCGACAGCTATACGCTGATCGGCAGCTGGCTGATCGACGATCAACCGGCCGGCATTGGCCTGCGCGAAGATCGCGATCTGATCACTCAGGATCTCTCCCGCTTCTATCCGCACGCTTTTATTGAGTAACCCAGCGCGCGACAAACAGGCCAGTCTCTGGCCTGTTTTCCTCAGCTTTACCCTACCTGAACCGACAACATGCTGATGGCTCCCATCTCCATACCGGCAACAGGAATAGTGATGGCGTCGCCCGGCTGTCGTGCGCCAAGCACATAGAGCAGCGGCAGGAAATGTTCGGGCGTCGGGTTCGACAACGCCGCATCGGGATGCTGCATAAAATTAACCAGCGGATGCGAAGCGGCCTCCTCCCCGGCGGCCAGGTTGTCACGTACAAACTGTTCAAAGCCGCTGGCCCACGGATAGACCTCATTACGGCCATCCCAGTGCACTTTGCGCAGGTTATGCACCACGTTGCCACTGGCGACAATCATCACGCCCTGATCGCGCAGCGCCGCCAGTTTCTGGCCCATCTCAAAATGCCACGCCGCAGGCTTCGTACTGTCAATACTGAGCTGTACCACCGGAATATCCGCCTGCGGATACATTTTGATCAGCACACCCCAGGAGCCATGATCCAATCCCCACTGGTGATCCAGCGTCACCGCAACGGGCGCTAACTGCTCCACCAGCTGCTGAGCCAGTTCAGGCGATCCCGGAGCCGGATAGCGAACATCAAACAGCGCCTGCGGAAAACCGCCAAAATCGTGAATCGTCCGGGGATCTGCCTGAGCCGTGACCGCCGTGCCGCGCGTAACCCAGTGGGCCGATATGGCAAGAATCGCACGCGGGCGTGGCAGGGTCTCACCTGCGTGACGCCACGCGGCGGTATAACGGTTCTCTTCAAGGGCGTTCATCGGGTTGCCATGACCCAAAAACAGCGCTGGCATTCTTAGCTGGCTCATTAGTGATCCTCGGGATCCTCGGTTAGATAGCCACTACGATACGCGCTTTCACCGCTACCGCACGCTGATAAGCGTGATGATGATCATCAGAAAATTTGAACCAGATCAGGCGGGCTGAGTTGAGCGAAGCAGAGCGCTGAAGTGCAGCAGAAAGGAGAGAGTCAGGCTGGAGGTTAGTGTGCGAAAAAACAAAACAGGCCGCAGTCGGGCCTGTTTTATTGCTGTCGCCGGATTAGCTGGCGTGTCGCGTTTCGTGGGTGCGACGCCATGCAATCAGATCTTCAATGGTCACCACCGGCATGTTGTGCTGGCGAGCGAAAGTAATCGCTTCTGGCGCATGGGCCATAGTGCCGTCGTCGTTGGTCAGTTCGCACAGTACACCCGCAGGCTTAAAGCCAGCCAGCGTCACTAAATCGATGGTGGCTTCCGTATGTCCGCCGCGGGTTAATACGCCGCCTTCGCTGGCACGCAGCGGGAAGACATGGCCCGGCCGATGCAGATCGGAAGGTTTGGCATTGTCAGCAATCGCGGTGCGGATGGTGGTGATACGATCCTGCGCGGAAACCCCGGTGGTAACGCCGGTGGCTGCCTCAATGGTCACGGTGAAGCCGGTGCCAAAGGAGCTGGTGTTGTTCTCCACCATCATCGGCAGATCGAGCTGCTGACGACGCTCTTCGGTCAGGCAGAGGCAGACAATGCCGCTGCCATGCCGGATGGTCAGCGCCATCTGTTCAACCGTCATGGTTTCGGCGGCGAAGATCATATCGCCTTCGTTTTCACGATTTTCATCGTCGAGCACCATCACACCGCGTCCTTCACGCAGGGCGGCGATAGCACGTTCTACACGCTGTTCCGGCGTGCCAAATTCAGAAAGTAGCGTCTGATTCATGGTAATAAAAACCTTTATATGTATGGGTTACCAGAATCAGGGCGAGCTTAGGAGTGACGTCAAAAAGACGTGGCAATAACGTGAAGCAGACATACTTGTCCCGCAGATGTCGTTACCCTCTCCCATCCGGACTGTAACCGTCGGCCCCGGAATTACACCGGATCTGCTGACCTTTAGCGCTGTTTTCACAGCATTAAAGCGCTCGCGGGCTTTCAGCCAAAGCTGATTTACCGCCGGTGGGGAATTGCGCCCCGCCCTGAGAATAAGCAGATTAACTATAACGCCGATCGTTTGAGGCGGCAATCATCAATAGCGCAATTGCTTTGGCATTTCCTGCGTTGCCGATTTGAGGTTTATCCTTTTCATTTCTGGCATTACACTTAATGTCTACTGCCCGTAAAAATGCTGTCACAGCGCCCGTAATCAGGAAATCATCATGATCGACACGAAAAAAATTGAACAACTTGCCCGTCAGGTTCACGAAGCGATGCCTAAAGGCGTACGTGAGTTTGGTGATGATGTCGAAAAGAAAATTCGTCAGGTTCTTCAGGCGCAGCTGACCCGAATGGATCTGGTCAACCGTGAAGAGTTTGATGTGCAGACGCAGGTCTTACTGCGTACGCGGGAGAAACTGGCGGCGCTGGAGCAGCGTCTGGCCCAGCTGGAAAGCAATAGCAACACGACGACGACTCCACCGACGGCCAGTGCGTCAACCACCACCCCGCCCGCAGCCAGTGCGCCAGTGGTCAACAGCGCATCAGCCGGTGCAGCGACTTCACCTGCGGCGTCACCCGCTCCATCAGTGATTACCACGCCGGATGTGGTCAAGCCTGAGAGTGACAACAACCCGCAATAAGCGGTCTGGCGGGAGCAAGGCTCCCGCTGACTTCGCGGGTTAGCTGTCGCCGCGAATGGTTTTGATGATATTGGTGGTTGAGATGCCATCTTCGAAATTCAGCACCTGCACCTCTCCGCCGTTGGCCCACACCTCTTTACTGCCCGCAATATCCTCCGGCTTGTAATCACCGCCCTTCACCAGCAGATCAGGCAGAATGCTGGCAATCAGCCGCTGTGGCGTATCCTCTTCAAACAGCACCACCCAGTCGACCGCCTCCAGCGCGCCAAGCACGATCATCCGGTTCTCCTGCGGATTCACCGGACGGCTTTCCCCTTTCAGGCGTTTGGTTGAAGCATCGCTGTTTACTGCGACAATCAGTCGATCGCCGAGCTTGCGGGCGTTTGCCAGGTAAGAGACGTGACCGGCATGCAGAATGTCGAACACGCCGTTAGTCATCACCACTTTTTCGCCACGGCGACGCGCCATCTCTACGGCGGCTTTTAGCTGCGCTTCGGTCATGATGCCAAAGCCCTGTTCCGGGCGGGCATGAATCGCGTTTTCCAGCTCAACCGTACTGACGGTCGAGGTGCCGAGTTTACCCACCACCACACCGGCGGCGGCATTCGCCAGGAAGCAGGCTTCTTCCAGTGAGTCGCCCGCCGCCAGAGCCGCGGCCAGCACACCGATCACCGTGTCGCCCGCGCCGGTCACGTCATAGACTTCCTGCGCCTGGGTCGGCAGATGCAACGGGGCTTTGCCCGGTTGCAGCAGCGTCATACCATTTTCGGAGCGCGTCACCAGCAGCGCCGAGAGGTCAAAATCGGCGATCAGCTGCATGCCGCGCGCCACGATCTCCTCTTCGTTGCTGCATTTGCCGACCACCGCTTCAAACTCGGAGAGGTTCGGCGTCAGCAGCGTCGCGCCGCGGTAGCGGGCAAAATCGGTGCCTTTCGGGTCGATTAATACCGGCACGCCCGCTTCCCGCGCCAGAGTAATCATGGTCTGCACGCTGGAGAGCGCGCCTTTGGCATAATCGGACAGCACCAGCGCACCCGCCGCCGCCAGAGAGTCGCGCATTTTCTGGTGAATCGGCTCTGGATCAACCCGCTCAAAACCCTCTTCAAAATCGAGGCGGATCAGCTGCTGATTGCGCGAAAGCACCCGCAGTTTGGTAATGGTCGGATGGCTTTTTACCGCCACGAAGTCGCAGTGAACATTGACGTCTTTCAGCGTGTTACTCAACACGCGCGCCGCATCATCTTCACCGGTCAGGCCAATCAGACGGGACGCGGCACCGAGTGCTGCAATGTTCATCGCCACGTTTGCCGCGCCGCCAGGGCGCTCTTCAACGGTATCCACTTTCACCACCGGAACCGGCGCTTCAGGGGAGATACGGCTGGTTGGGCCATACCAGTAACGATCCAACATTACATCGCCAACAACCAGCACTGAGGCTTGGCCGAACGCGGGCAGAGTCACTTTCATTCCAGACACTCCAGACTGCATTAAAAAAAGTGCGCGGATGATAACACAGTTGCGATTTGTGCTATCAGCATCACGCCAGGATAGAGGCGGGCATCACCAGCCAGCGCTGCCAGCTGCTCAGCACCACCTGCCGCTCCGTTGCATAGGCTTCCGGCTCGACATGGCCCGGCAGCTCCTGCAACGCCCGATGATGCAATGCGTCGCGCAAGGTGACATACGCCTGCGTCAGCGCCTGGGCTTCATCGGCGGGCATTTTATGATGCTTCGCCATCAGTTCGAAAATGCGCACATTGTCGGACCAACGCGTCAGTTCGGGCTGTTCAGCGGCGTAGCGTAAGACAAGATACTGAGCGATGAATTCAATATCCGTAATGCCGCCAGCGTCCGCTTTAATATCCCAGCGCCCTTTGTACTTGTTACTGAGGTGAGTGCGCATCTTTTCACGCATCTCCCGTACTTCAGTCTGAAGCCCTTCTGCGGCGCGAGGCAGCGAGAGGATCGCCTGCCGGATGGCGTTGAAGCGCTCACCCAGCACCGCCTCGCCAAATACCACCCGCGCCCGCACCAGCGCCTGATGCTCCCAGGTCCAGGCTTCGCTGCGCTGATACTCATCGAAGGCGTCAAAGGTGCTGACCAGCATGCCCGCCGCGCCGGAGGGACGCAGCCGCGCATCGACTTCATACAGAATGCCGGAGGAGGTGCGGGTACTGAACAGATGCATGATGCGCTGGGCCAGCCGCAGATAGAACTGACGTCCATCGATGCTGCGTTCGCCCTCGGTTACCGCTTCGGCGGGGCAGTCGTGCAGAAAGACTAAATCGAGATCGGAGCTGTAACCCAGCTCCCAGCCGCCCAGTTTGCCGTAGCCCAGCACCGCGAAGCCGCGCTCATGCTCACTGGTCAGGTGCGAAGGACGCCCGTAGCGCTGCACCATCATATTCCACGCCTGTCGCACCACAGACTCGATAATCGCTTCAGCCAGCCAGGTGAGATGGTCACTGACTTTCATCACCGGCAGCGTGCCGGCGATGTCGGCGGCGGCAATACGCAGATGCTGCGCCTGCTTAAACTGTCGCACCGCTTCCAGCTGCTGCTCTTCATCCTCGGCCGGGATACGCAGCAGATACTGCCGCAGCTCGTCGCGGTAGGCGTCGGTGGCGGTGGGCTGATAGAGCGTGGCCGGATCGAGCAGCTCATCCAGCAGCAGCGGATGGCGCGCCAGCTGGCTGGCCACCATCGGCGAGGCGGCGCAAAGACGAATTAAGTGGCGCAGCGCCCCGTGGTATTCGGTCAGCAGCTCCAGATAGGTACTGCGGGTCAGCACACCAAGCAGCAGCGGCGTCAGGCGGCTTAGCGTGACGGCGGCATCTTCACGCGGGCAGACTTCGCTCAGCAGCCGCGGCATCAGCTGATCCAGCGCCTGACGGCCACGCGGGCCGATGGTGCGCCGGTTAATATCCAGCCGGAACGCCTCCAGCGTCTGGTGTAGCGTCAGGCGCTGTTCATCGCTGAGCTGCGGCACCAGCGACGCCAGTTCACTCGCCTCCAGCGGGTCGTGCCACAGCATCTGAAACTCCGCCAGCTCGCGCTGGTCGTCAATCTCCGGGGTGTCTTCTCCAATCAGCTCATCGAAGATAGCGCGCACCGCCGCCATCTGGCTGTCGAGCTGGTTCATCAGCGCGGGCCAGTCGTCGCAGCCCATCGCCCAGGCCAGCCGGGCGCGATGCAGTTCATCTTCCGGCAGCGTCTGCGTCTGCTCATCGCCAAGGCTTTGCAGCAGGTTCTCCAGCCGCCGCAGGAACAGGTAGGCGTCACGCAGCGCATCCACCTGGTCCGCGGGCAGCAGCGCCAGGGTTTTGATCGCCGCCAGCGTGGGCAGCAATGCACGCAGCTGTAGTGAGCGCTCACGTCCACCACGAATCAGCTGGAACACCTGCACGATAAATTCGGTTTCGCGGATGCCGCCCGCGCCCAGCTTGATATTGTTTTTCAGGCCGCGTCGCCGCACTTCGCGGCTGATCATCCCTTTCATGTTGCGCAGCGACTGGATCACGCTGAAGTCGATATAGCGGCGGTAGACAAATGGCCGCAGCATCTGTTGCAGCTCAAGGCTCCAGCGATCGTGGTCATCCCCCATCAACCGCGCCTTCACCATGGCGTAGCGCTCCCAGTCGCGCCCCTGCTCCTGGTAATAATCCTCCAGCGCGGCAAAGCTCATCACCAGCGGTCCGCTGTCGCCAAACGGGCGCAGACGCATATCGACGCGATAAACAAAGCCATCCACGGTGGGCTGATCCAGCACCTTAATCAGGCGCTGTCCCATGCGGGTAAAGAACTGGGCGTTGTCGAGTTCCCGCCGTCCGCCGCGCGTGGTGCCGTTTTCCGGCCAGGCAAAAATCAGGTCAATATCGGAGGAGAAGTTGAGTTCACCGCCGCCCAGCTTGCCCATCCCGAGGATCAGCATCGGCTGCGCCTCACCTTCCGCGTTACAGGGCGTACCCAGGTCACGGCAGCAATCCTGATATACCCAGTCACGTGCCCGGCTGATTAACAGTTCAGCTAACACGCTGAGCTGCTGCAAACTCTGTTCGGTGCTGGCGTGATGCAGCGCCTGCATCCAGGCGATACGCACCAGCATATGGCGACGAAACAGCCGCAGTTCGCGCATCAGGCTCGCTTCGCTGTCAACCACGCTGAGCGCCTGGGTGAGCCACTCCGCATAGTGCTGCCATTCATCAGGCTGAGGCGGCTGTTGCGTTATTCTCTGCCACCAGTCGGGATGTTGTTGCAGGTTTTCCAGCACAAAATCGCTGAAAGCCAGCCCGGCAAGCTGTTCCGGGCTGAGTGAGGCAGGCGGCACCCCAAGCTGTCGGGCAGCCTGTGCGGCCTGATCGCGTAGCAACGCGGGAAGTGCTGACAACATAACTCCCTCCTTGATGGCATGATCTGAAGCGCGTTAGCGGGCACCGCCGCTGGTAAGCCAGAATGGTGACTGTTTCAGCGCCTGCGTCGCCAGCCAGGCTAATCCTGATGCCTGCTTTTCATGAATCGCCGACAGCAGCTGTTGCCACGGCTCCAGCCAGCTGGCCACGGTTTCAGGCGCATAAGAACCGGCCAGCAGATGTACCGTCAGCAGCTGGCGCGCCAGGCGCATGGCTTTATCCTGATACTCATTGGGCTGCTTCACCGTGCTGAAGGTCTCGCGCAGATCGGCATTAACCCGGCTCAGCATGATGTCGCTGAAGCGTTTAAACGAACCCTGTAGCTTGGCTTCGCCTTTGGCGTCGATCCACTGACGCCACTGCGATTCCGCCAGCCAGTGGGTCAGCGCCAGCTGCGTCTCCACTGAGAGGGAGGATAAACAGAAGGTGGCGGCGACCTGTTCTTCGTTCACCAGCGTCTCTTCCAGCGTGGTCAGCTGCTGACGCAGGGCGCTGCTGGCTTTGCGTGGTACCAGCGCACCAAACAGGCTGAACGCCTGACGCAACAGATCCAGCGCTTCACGCACCGCGTCCTGCGCCGCAGCGTTGCCGCGCAGCCAGACCTCTTCATGATATTGCCAGTGGCTCAGGCCGGCTGACATCGCAGCGACCATGCCCTGCTCCACCGTGGCTTTAGGACCCGCTTTCAGCAGCGGGAACGGGCGAATCTGACGCGGCGGATTCCCCTGCGCCAGCTGATAGCCGCGTGCCGCTTTGCTCAGGCTGCCCATACGCAGGCCGCCCAGCGCCACCAGCTGCTGTGCAAAGGCCAGCAGGTCATGACGTTCGCCACGTTTTAGCTCCAGTTCAATTTCGCACAGCGGTTCGCTGAACGCGCCCGCCGATACCTCACCCTGATCAAAGGCCACTTCAATCTCGCTGTTACCGGCGGTGATCAGCCAGATTTCGCGCCGGAAATGGGTGGTGAACAGCGGTTGCAGACGCTGTTGCAGCGCCGCAATATCGGTGCCCTGCGGCCAGATCTCAGCGGGCAGGCGCGCGATGTCGAGCGTGGGTTCGCTCAGCTCAACATTATATTCAGGGCGCTGATGCAGTCCGCCCAGGGTTTTGCCGGCCGCTTTCAGCGTCATTTCATAGCGTTGATCGACGCCACGGATGCGTAATCCCATATCCCAGCGTCGCAGCTGGTTGTCGTCGGTCTCAAAATAGATGTTGGTCAGCTCGCGGGCCGCCTGATGCTGATGGGGCAGCGTGGAGAAGAGTTCAGCCAGTTTCCCGGCCGCCTCTGGAGAAGCAATGAACTTTAGTTCGATTTCGATGGTCATAATTTTTTATTCACTACGCCGCTGGCACTTAAGAGAGATTTCCTGCATATTTCAGGCGATTATCAGCAGGTTACTCACGCTGTCGCCTGGAGGGCAAGGGGTTATCAGGCGAAGATTAATGCACAGAGGCCGCGCTGTCTCTGCTTTCTTTGCGCTTTCGCAGACCTTTTCGCACTCTCATGAGACCAGGATAGTTCTCATTCAGATTTATGCGAGGCCTCTCCAGACTGTGCCGGTAAATTTTTAGTCAGATTAAGCCAAACGAAATCGAATGAAAAAAATCACACTCGCTGGAATCACTTTGCTGGCCCTCAGCACCCTTGCACCTGCCCACGCCGACGAAAAACGCTACGTTTCTGATGAACTCTCAACCTGGGTACGCAGCGGACCCGGCGATCAGTTCCGGTTGCTCGGCAAGCTGAACGCCGGGGAAGAGGTGCAGCTGCTTCAGACCAACAATGAGACCCATTATGGCCAGATCCGTGATTCGGAAGGCCGCACCACCTGGATCCCACTGTCGCAGCTCAGCGCTGAGCCGAGCCTGCGCACCCGTGTGCCGCAGCTTGAGCAGCAGGTAAAAGATCTGACCGCCAAACTGGATAACATCGACAACAGCTGGAACCAGCGCACCGCAGAGATGCAGAACAAAGTCGCCAGCAGCGACAGCGTGATCAACGGACTGAAGGGCGAGAATCAGAAGCTGAAGAATGAGCTGATCGTCGCGCAGAAGAAAGTCAGTGCCGCCAATGTTCAGCTGGATGACAAGCAGCGCACCATCATCATGCAGTGGTTTATGTATGGCGGCGGCGTGCTGGGCGTTGGCCTGCTGCTGGGTCTGTTACTGCCGCATATGCTGCCGCGCCGCAAGAAAAGCGACCGCTGGATGAACTGACCCGCTTCTGCCGGCTTTCCAAAGGGAGGATCAGTCGATCCTCCCTTTGGCATGTCTGCAATCTGGTGAAACTGTGTAACAATAAAGTGAAATGTTCCGCTGAGGTCAGGCGCGGGACAGGCCATTTCTTTCTCTCTGGAGTTTTACGTGAAGACGTTTCTTGTTGGCGGTGCGGTGCGCGATGCGCTGCTGAACCTGCCGGTTACAGACAAAGACTGGGTGGTGGTCGGCACCACGCCCGAAGCGATGCTCGAACAGGGCTATCAACAGGTCGGTCGCGATTTTCCCGTTTTCCTGCATCCAGCCAGCCGCGAAGAGTATGCGCTGGCGCGGACCGAGCGGAAAAACGGGAAAGGCTATACCGGATTCATCACCTGGTCGGCACCGGATGTGACGCTGGAGCAGGACTTACAGCGTCGCGATCTGACCATCAATGCTATCGCTCAGGATCAGCATGGCGCGCTGGTTGATCCCTATCACGGCCAGCGTGATATTACTCATCGCCTGCTGCGCCACGTCTCTGACGCCTTTAATGAAGATCCGCTGCGGGTGTTACGGGTGGCGCGCTTTGCCGCGCGCTTCGCCCATCTCAACTTTCGTATCGCCCCTGAAACCCGGCAGCTGATGCAGCAGATGGCCGCCAGCGGCGAACTGGCGAATCTGACCGCCGAGCGGGTCTGGAAAGAGACGGAAAAAGCGCTGAGCACCCGTAATCCCCAGGTCTATTTTCAGACCCTGCGCGACTGCGGCGCGTTACAGGTGCTGTTCCCTGAGCTGGATAATCTGTTTGGCATTCCCGCGCCGATCAAATGGCACCCGGAGATCGATACCGGTGTGCATACGCTGATGACCCTGACCCTGGCCGCCGCCCTCTCGGAGTCGATCGACGTGCGCTTCGCCACGCTGTTTCATGACGTAGGCAAGGCACTGACGCCGCCAGCGCTGTGGCCCAGCCATCCGGGACATGGTCTGGCGGGTGTGCCGCTGGTGGAGGCGATTTGCCAGCGGCTGCGCGTCCCCAACGCGATTCGCGATCTGGCGCTGCTGGTGACCGAGTTTCACGATGTGGTGCATACTATTGAACGGCAATCACCGGCGGCGCTGGTCGCCCTGTTTGACCGGGTTGACGCCTGGCGTAAGCCACAGCGCATTGAACAGCTGGCGCTGACCAGTGAAGCTGACGCGCGCGGCCGTGGCGGGCTGGAAAGTATGGCCTATCCGCAGGGCGACTATCTGCGGCGTGCGTTTGCCCTGGCCCTGGCGGTGCCGACCAAAGCGGTGATCGAGGCGGGGTTCAAAGGTGCGGCGGTACGGGAAGAGTTAACGCGACGGCGCATAGCGGCCGTCGCGCAGGGTCTGGCGATCGGGCAACCTGACTAACAGGCTCCCTGAGGTTTACATGAAGAGGGCGTAAACCGCAGCCGCCACGATAAAGCGGTAGATGGCGAACGAGACAAAAGAGATGCGTTTGATCAGCTCAAGGAAGACTTTAATCGCAATCATCGCCACGATAAACGCGGTGATAAAGCCTACCGCGAACATCGGGAAGTCCGCCATCGTCAGGAAGCCGATGCTCTTGTACATATCCAGGACGGTCGCCCCCATCATCATCGGCACCGCGAGGATGAAAGAGAACTCAGACGCCGCGTAGCGGCTCACGCCCATCAGCATCCCGCCAGAGATGGTCGCACCAGAGCGCGAGAAGCCCGGCCACAGCGCTAAACACTGGAAGCAGCCAATCATAAACGCCTGACGATAGGTAATATCATCGACGCCCACCGCTTTCGGCTGCTTTGGCTTGAGATACTCCGCCGCCAGCAGCAGAACACCGCCGACCACCAGCGCATACATCACGTTGATGGGATTAAACAGCGTTTTGATCTGATCGTGCAGCACCAGACCCACCACCACCGCAGGCACCATACCCAGCAGGATATGGATCAGCGACAGACGCCCGCTACCTACACCTTCATGTTTAACTTCACCGAAGTGGATGCCGATCAGCCCAAACAGACGCCGCCAGAACATCACCACCACGGCCAGAATCGACCCTAACTGGATCACTACTTCAAAGGTCTCTGCTTTATCACCCTCAAAGCCCAGCAGGTGACCCACTATAATCATGTGCCCTGTGGATGAGACCGGTAAAAATTCGGTCAGCCCTTCCACAATGCCCAGGATTGCAGCTACCCAAAGCTGATGAATATCTGCCATCAAATGTTCCCTCTATCCGTTTTAAAACCATTAAAAAGGCGGTAGCCCGTCGCTATCGCCTCAAATCATGCCGCTATTAGCCTGAATTAAACCTTAAGGTTTAAACAATTTCGCCTGCTGTAACGAAACGGCATAGGCTATGACAGAGAGTAATTTGGTTTGGTTTCATTGTGATGGCAATCACATCCAGGTTATTTAGGAATAGTCCCGCGCTCAATTCGCACGCCAACCTGCGCCGCCTGGGCAACAGCGCCCGGTTTGCTTACCTTTATACGCACGCCAGGCGAATTGAAACGGTTCATCAACAGATCCGCGATTTCTTCAGCAACCCGCTCAACCAGGGCAAAACGCCCGCCATTCAGATGCGTCAGGATCGCCGAGGCGACATCGGCATAGCTCAGACAATCGTTCACGTCATCACTGCTGGCCGCCAGGCGGTTATCCCAGGCCATTTCGACATCGAGCACCAGCTTCTGCTGTATGCCCTGCTCCCAGTCGTAAACGCCAATGGTGGTGAACACGGTGAGTTGTTCTATAAATACAATATCCATGATGAGCTTCTCTGTTTTTGGCCGAGCCGGATACCACTTCCGGCGGATTATGCGTATTATCCATGGTTGATGAGATCAAAACGACCCTAAAGGGAACGGTACGGTGTTATGAGTGCTTTCGCGCTTGGTATGATTATTTTCGCGTATCTTTGCGGCTCGATTTCCAGTGCGATTCTGGTGTGCAAACTCGCTGGCCTGCCCGATCCCCGCACCCACGGCTCAGGTAATCCCGGCGCGACCAATGTGCTGCGTCTGGGCGGTAAAGCGGCCGCGGCCTGCGTGCTGGTGTTTGATGTGCTGAAAGGGATGGTGCCGGTCTGGCTCGCCTGGCTGATGCACGTCACGCCGTTCTATCTTGGCCTGACCGCCATCGCCGCCTGCCTCGGCCATATCTACCCGGTGTTCTTCCACTTCCGCGGCGGTAAAGGCGTGGCAACAGCGTTCGGAGCGATTGCGCCGATTGGCTGGGACTTAACCGGTCTGGTCACAGGCACCTGGCTGCTAACGGTTCTGCTCAGCGGCTACTCCTCGCTGGGAGCCATCGTCAGCGCGCTGATTGCGCCCTTCTATGTCTGGTGGTTCAAACCGCAGTTTACCTTTCCGGTTTCGATGCTCTCCTGCCTGATCCTGCTGCGCCATCACGATAATATTCAGCGGCTGTGGCGCGGTCAGGAAGGTAAGATCTGGAAGCGGAAAAAGAAATCTCAGCCATAAAAAAAGCCGGTAAGCCGGCTTTTTTCGCATCAGATGGCGGGCAGTTCCGCCAGCGGCCAGCGCGGCCGCACGCTGACGCTCAGCTCGCCCCGCGTACCACCTTTTAATCGCACCATCCCCGCATAGGCGATCATCGCGCCATTATCGGTACAGAACTCAGGGCGGGCGTAGAACACCTCACCGCCACGCTTCTGCATCATCACCGCCATCTGCTCGCGCAGGGTACGGTTGGCGCTGACGCCGCCCGCAATCACCAGTCGCTTAAAGCCGGTCTGATCCAGCGCGCGCTTGCATTTGATCGACAGCGTATCCACTACCGCATCTTCAAAGGCGCGGGCGATGTCGGCACGGGTCTGGGCATCGTCCTGATTCGCGCGAATCGTATTGGCGGCAAAGGTTTTCAGCCCGGAGAAGCTGAAATCCAGGCCGGGACGATCGGTCATCGGACGCGGGAAGGTGAAACGTCCGGCCGTGCCCTGCTGCGCCATTTTCGACAGCATCGGACCGCCGGGATAGTCGAGACCGAGCAGCTTCGCCGTTTTATCAAAGGCTTCACCTGCCGCGTCATCGATCGATTCACCCAGCAGTTCATATTCACCGACGCCGGTGACGCTAATCAGCTGGGTATGGCCGCCCGATACCAGCAGCGCGACGAACGGAAATTCCGGCGGATTCTCTTCCAGCATCGGTGCCAGCAGATGGCCTTCCATATGGTGCACCGGCACGGCGGGCACTTTCCAGGCAAACGCCAGGGCGCGGCCAATGGTGGCACCGACCAGCAGCGCACCGACCAGTCCAGGACCCGCCGTGTACGCTACCGCATCAATCTGCTGCGGCTTCAGTCCGGCCTCTTTCAGCGCCGCCTGGATCAGCGGCACGGTTTTCCGCACGTGATCACGTGAGGCCAGTTCCGGCACCACACCGCCATAATCGGCATGCAGTTTTACCTGGCTGTATAGCTGATTAGCCAATAATCCAGCCTCGTCATCATAAATTGCGATGCCGGTTTCATCGCATGACGTTTCAATACCCAGAATTCGCATTGCATCACCTCATTCTTGCGGCGCGCAGTTTACCACAGCAATCGGATGTGCAGCGCGGGCATCCGCCGTAAAAAGTCATTTTCTGTCGGCTAAAGAGTGCGCTATACTCCCGCCCCTGGAAAAACCGGCAGCCGCACAGGCAAACGCTCCTGTTGGTTTCAAATTATCCATGGTGCTTTACAAACCAACTTGAGTTGGAGTAAAATGCTGCACCATTTTGAAATGTGCTGGCGCCGCAGTCAGCAGCAAAAACCGAATTTTATCGAGGTGAGAGTTACATGCCGGTAATTAAAGTACGTGAAAACGAGCCATTTGACGTAGCACTGCGTCGCTTCAAGCGTTCATGCGAGAAAGCAGGCGTTCTGGCTGAAGTTCGTCGTCGTGAGTTCTATGAAAAACCGACTACCGAACGTAAGCGCGCTAAAGCGTCAGCAGTTAAGCGTCACGCCAAGAAACTGGCTCGCGAAAACGCACGCCGCACTCGTCTGTACTAAGTCGTTTCGGAGGTTCGCCTCCACCGCGTGATCCACGCAGACAGAGTCAAGTAAAAGGCCGTGCTTTCCGAAAGGAAGCGCGGCTTGTTGCCGTTTATGAGCTGAAAATCTGGGGCGTATGGCTGGACGAATTCCACGCGTATTTATCAATGATTTACTTGCCCGCACGGATATCGTGGATCTTATTGATGCCCGCGTTAAGCTGAAAAAGCAGGGTAAGAATTTCCATGCGTGCTGTCCTTTCCATAATGAAAAAACGCCCTCTTTCACCGTAAACGGCGAAAAACAGTTTTATCACTGTTTCGGCTGTGGCGCACACGGCAACGCTATCGACTTTTTAATGAACTTTGATCGTCTGGAGTTTGTTGAAAGTATTGAAGAGTTAGCCACCTCCCACGGTTTAGATGTGCCCTATGAAGCCGGTAGCGGTCCAAGCCAGATGGAACGCCATCAGCGCCAGAGCCTCTATCAGCTGATGGAAAACCTGAACGGTTTTTATCAGCAGGGTTTGCAGCAAGCCAGTGCGCAGCCCGCACGCGATTATCTTGATCGCCGTGGACTGAGCGCCGACATCATCAATCATTTCGCTATTGGTTATGCGCCTGCCGGCTGGGATAACGTTCTTAAACGTTTTGGTAAGCAGTCGGAAGACCGAGAATCGTTGATGGAAGCGGGTATGCTGGTCAGCAATGACAAAGGCCGCACCTATGATCGGTTCCGCGACCGCGTCATGTTTCCGATTCGTGATAAGCGTGGCCGGGTAATTGGTTTTGGTGGCCGCGTGCTGGGCAACGATACGCCGAAGTATCTGAACTCGCCAGAAACACCGATTTTCCATAAAGGCCGCCAGCTCTATGGCCTGTATGAAGCAGTAAAAAACCATCCTGAACCCGCCCGCCTGTTAGTGGTCGAGGGATACATGGACGTGGTTGCGCTGGCGCAGTACGGCATCGATTACGCCGTCGCGTCGCTGGGCACCTCAACCACCGCTGAGCATATTCAGCTGCTGTTTCGCAGTACCGACACGGTGATCTGCTGTTACGATGGCGACCGTGCGGGTCGTGAAGCGGCATGGCGTGCGCTTGAGACCGCATTACCTTACATGAATGATGGTCGTCAGCTACGCTTTATGTTTTTACCCGATGGTGAAGATCCCGACACGCTGGTGCGTAAAGAGGGTAAAGACGCCTTTGAAGCGAGGATGGAGCAGGCGATGCCGCTCTCTTCGTTTCTGTTTGATAGCCTGCTGCCGCAGGTGGATCTGAGTTCGCGCGACGGTAAAGCGCGTCTGAGTACGCTGGCTTTGCCACTGATTACGCAGATCCCCGGTGAGACCTTACGTATCTATCTGCGTCAGGAGCTGGGGAATAAGCTGGGCATTCTTGATGACAATCAGCTGGAGAAGCTGATGCCCAAAGCGGCGGCGAGCGGAACGGCGCCGGTTGCGCCACCGCTGAAACGCACCACTATGCGGGTGCTGATTGCGCTGCTGATCCAGAATCCGCAGCTGGCGACGCTGGTGCCCTCGCTGGATGGCTTGTCTGAGTCGAAAATGCCGGGTTTACCGCTATTTATTGAATTAGTGGGCCGTTGTAATGAGAATCCTGGATTGACGACAGGACAGCTACTAGAGTTATACCGCGGGACAAATTTTAGTCAGACGCTTGAAACACTGGCGATCTGGAACCACATGATAGTAGATGAAGAAGCCGAAGCGGTATTTCAGGATTCGCTGGCCAGAATCTACGATTCTGCTCTTGAAGAGCGTCTGGAATTTTTGATTGCGCGGGAACGCACCCAGGGACTGAGCGCTGATGAGCGCCGTGAACTCTGGACACTCAGTCAGGCTTTTGCCAGAAAATAACGATTTTTAGCACGCTGCCTGTTCTGACAGATGAAAGGGCAGCTTGCGCGTTTCAGTGCCACTGGTTGTTTCGCCTCCGTGAGTAATACCGGAATCCGAAATAGCCAGCAGCACAAAGATTTAAGGCCGTCGGCGTCGACGCCAGTCTGGTCACTGCCAGCGCACAGCTCCCGGAGCGTACTGAAGTACGTGAGGAGAGCGAGCACTGCCAGGGAGCAGAATGGCAAGTAAGCCAGGCCCATAGCACCAAAATTTATACAAGCGGCTTAAGTGCCGATTACTGTTGGGCAAAGCCCACGCCGCGACGAAGGCAGCGGCAAGAACTAAATGCCTTCACTGCTTATTGTTGGCTTGCTGCCGACCGACACCAATCTAATTTAACAGAAGTGTGGATACCGTCTTATGGAGCAAAACCCGCAGTCACAGCTCAAGCTTCTTGTCACCCGTGGTAAGGAGCAAGGCTATCTGACCTATGCTGAGGTCAATGACCATCTGCCGGAAGATATCGTCGACTCCGATCAGATCGAAGACATCATCCAGATGATTAACGACATGGGTATCCAGGTGGTGGAAGAAGCCCCGGATGCCGACGATCTGATGCTGAACGAAAACAGCTCCGATACCGATGAAGATGCCGCGGAAGCTGCCGCTCAGGTACTCTCCAGCGTGGAATCTGAAATCGGGCGTACCACTGACCCGGTCCGCATGTATATGCGTGAAATGGGTACCGTCGAACTGCTGACGCGCGAAGGCGAAATCGACATCGCGAAGCGTATTGAAGACGGTATCAATCAGGTTCAGTGTTCCGTTGCCGAATACCCTGAAGCCATTACTTACCTGCTGGATCAGTACGACAAAGTGGAAGCAGGCGAATCACGCCTCTCCGACCTGATCACCGGTTTCGTCGATCCTAACGCGGAAGAAGATCTGGCCCCAACGGCAACGCACGTGGGCTCTGAGCTTTCTGAAGCCGATCGTAATGACGATGAAGAAGAAGATGAAGAGAGCGATGACGACAGCGCCGACGACGATAACTCAATCGACCCGGAACTGGCGCGCGAGAAGTTTTCTGACCTGCGTAAGCAGTATGAAACCACCCGCTCAGTGATCAAAAGCAAAGGTCGCAGCCATGCTGCCGCCGTTGCGGAAATCCAGAACCTCTCTGACGTCTTCAAGCAGTTCCGCCTGGTACCGAAGCAGTTCGATTACCTGGTTGGCAGCATGCGCACCATGATGGAACGTGTCCGTACTCAGGAACGTCTGATCATGAAGCTCTGTATTGAAGTGTGCAAAATGCCGAAGAAAAACTTCATCACGCTGTTTACCGGCAATGAAACCAATGAAAGCTGGTTCAAAGCGGCGCTGGCGATGAACAAGCCGTGGTCTGAGAAGCTACTGGAAGTGCAGGATGACGTCATGCGCTCCCTGCAAAAACTGGCGCAGGTTGAAGAAGAGACCGGCCTGACCATTGAGCAGGTCAAAGATATTAACCGTCGCATGTCGATCGGTGAAGCCAAAGCGCGTCGCGCCAAGAAAGAGATGGTGGAGGCGAACCTGCGTCTGGTGATTTCGATTGCGAAGAAATACACCAACCGCGGTCTGCAATTCCTTGACCTGATTCAGGAAGGTAACATTGGCCTGATGAAAGCGGTAGATAAGTTTGAATATCGCCGTGGTTACAAATTCTCGACCTATGCGACCTGGTGGATCCGTCAGGCTATCACCCGCTCTATCGCCGACCAGGCACGTACCATCCGTATTCCGGTGCATATGATTGAGACCATCAACAAGCTCAACCGTATTTCACGCCAGATGCTTCAGGAGATGGGCCGTGAACCGACGCCGGAAGAGCTGGCTGAGCGCATGCTGATGCCAGAAGATAAAATCCGCAAGGTGCTGAAAATCGCCAAAGAGCCGATCTCCATGGAGACGCCGATTGGTGATGATGAAGATTCACATCTGGGCGATTTTATCGAAGACACCACGCTGGAGCTGCCGCTCGATTCTGCGACCTCAGAGAGCCTGCGTTCAGCGACCCATGACGTGCTGGCTGGCCTGACCGCGCGCGAAGCGAAAGTGCTGCGTATGCGTTTCGGTATCGATATGAACACTGACCATACGCTGGAAGAAGTGGGCAAACAGTTCGACGTTACCCGTGAGCGTATTCGTCAGATTGAAGCCAAAGCACTGCGTAAACTGCGCCATCCGAGCCGCTCGGAAGTGCTGCGCAGCTTCCTCGACGATTAAGTCAGACAAAAACCCCGGTTCGCCGGGGTTTTTTATGCCTGCTGATCAGCCGCTATTCTCCCCTGCCCTCTCTTCCCTGATGCAGTGCGGTGTAAAGCTGGCGATAAGACTCCACCATCTCCTCCAGTGACGCCCGGTTCAGACCGCTGGGATTCGGCAACACCCATACCTGCGTTTTTCCCATAAAGATCGGCTGTCTGCCCCACTCCACTTTGCTCTGCTGAAACGCGCGCCGGAACGCATCCTTACCGAGAATAGCCAGCGCGGCAGGCTGGTAATGCAGCACCTTTTCCATCAGACGCTTGCCACCTTCGCGCAGTTCATCCGGTGCCAGCTGGCTCGCCTGCACGGTGGGTCGCTCAACCAGCATAGTGATACCACAGCCGGTTTCCGTTAAGCGCTGCTCCTCTTCCGGCTTCAGCTGCTGCTGCGTAAAACCCGCCAGATGGATCACTTTCCAGAAGCGATTACCGGGATGCGCAAAGTGAAACCCGTGATGGGCGGTTGACTGGCCTGGATTGATACCGCAGAACAGCACTTCAAGATTCGAGGCGATAATGTCGCGGATAGTATGTTCACTCATGCCGCCACCTTCAGGGCGCGCTGCTTCAGGGCAGCACGGCTGCGTTGCAGCATCTGGCTGGCCTGTTGCGCGTCCGGGCAGGCTCGCGCCAGTGCCAGCGCGCCGACCATCTCCGCCAGCATGCTGGAAGCCAGCGCCTCAGCATCCGGTAGCGCCAGCTCACGCAGAACCTGGGCTAACGCGGCGTGCATCGTATCAAACCCCTCGGCGAAGATCTGGCGCGTTGGTTGCGGCAGGTGAGCCACCTCACTGACCAGAGCAGAGAGAGGACAGCCCTGTGCTGGCGCGTTGCGATGCGCCTCAGAGAGATAGCTATCAATAAAGTCATTCAACTGCTGAGCTGGCTGTGTAACCGGCCCGGCGGGGACAAAGTTGCCCGCTTCGACGAACATCTGTTTCAGCACCTCCTGAACCAGCTCTTCACGCGAGGCAAAGTGCGCATAAAAACCGCCGTGCGTCAGCCCTACCCGCTTCATCAGCGCCGCCACTCCGATCCCTTCGGTGCCGGTTTCGCGCATCACGCGCGCCGCTTCGCTAAGGATACGCTGTCGCGTATGCGCCTTACTGCTCTGCTTCTCCATATCCTCTCCTGCCGTTTCTGCTGCATCGCTTCTGGCTATTATAGTAATTATTACGCTCATCATATTCCAGCTTGACGGCAGATATGATGATCGTCATATTAACATCAATTATGATGACCATCATACGAGGAAGAGAAGATGACAACACCAGGCACAGCTTTAATCACCGGCGCATCCAGCGGTATCGGTGCGACTTATGCAAAACGACTGGCCGCCCGCGGCTATGATCTGATTCTGGTCGCACGGGATCAGGCGCGACTGACCCACTTAGCGGACAATCTGAAGCAGCAGCACAATATTCAGGTTGAGGTGATGACGGCTGACTTAACGCATGAGCCCGACCTGCTGCGGGTGGAGTCAGCGCTGACCAATAACGCGCAGATCACGCTGTTGCTGAACAACGCAGGCATGAGCGTCGAGGGGGAGTTTCTGGACGCAGACATCGCGCGCATTAACACGATGCTGGCGTTAAATATTGTGGCACCTACCCGTCTGGCTCAGGCTGCCGGGCGGGCGTTTAAAACACGCGGTCAGGGCATTATCATTAACATCGCCTCGGTACTGTCACTGATCCATGAGATGTTCAACGGTGCCTATAACGCCACCAAGTCATACGTGCTGACACTGACACGTGCGATGCAACGTGAGCTGGCGGAGAGCGGCGTACAGGTACAGGCGGTACTGCCTGGCGCGACTCGTACCGAAATTTTTGACCGCGCTGGTCAGTCGCTCAATGACATCCCTGCCGAAATGCTGATGGACGTTGATGAGATGGTAGACGCCGCCCTTGCCGGGCTCGACAGCAAAGAAGCGGTAACGATTCCGGCGCTGGAAGATGTGCAGATGTGGCACGACTACGATCAGGCGCGGGGGGCAATGGTGCCGCACCTTTCGCGGGACCGGTCCGCTACCCGCTATCGTCAGAACTGAGTCAGCGGTTAGCCACAGGGTCATAAGCCGGGTTTGATTAAAGGCGGAGAGAAAGATGATCCGAGCCGTTTTGCTATCAGGTTAATGCGGCTCGTCATATTTGTTAGAAAAATCAGCAGGTAAGTCCCTGCTGATTATTTCAGCAACCGATGGCTGAGCGCTGGATCGCCTGAAAGAGATACTTTATAATCCCCGCTCCGCTGGCCCCTTAGCTCAGTGGTTAGAGCAGGCGACTCATAATCGCTTGGTCGCTGGTTCAAACCCAGCAGGGGCCACCAAATAAAACAAGGAGTTAGATGAGAAATCGTCTGACTCCTTTTTCTTTGGGTGCGATTCGGGTCAGATAAAGAATTGTCTACCTGTCCACGTCATCTAGCTGCCAACCCCCGGATATGGACAGTATTCCACTGATGGCAAGGTTCTGTCTTGTCTGTCTGGCTGACCACAAGCGACACGCGGTGCTGGTACGCCAGCATGACATTACGATAAAAACGCTCGCCCACCGACAGAGCGCGATCATCGAGTTTAATAACCCACATGACTAAATCCAACTCGAGCAGGATGCGCCAGGAGTAATGGTTGGCGATCCGCTGCCGGAGCCAGGATTTTCCTTATGCTTATCTTATTACTGAGGGGCGAGAGGATGACAAATTACACCATATAAATTCTTCTGCACTTGTTCAGTGGTGATCACATGGCGTTATTTCCGGTTAGCGAAGTTGTAGGTTTTGTAAGAGCGCTATGGAACCGTTATGAAGCCTCTTATAATCCAGGCAGACAACTTAAGCTGATCCTTAACCATCCTGTTATAATATCGCTACCCGTCTCCTGCCCGACAATAGATTACTCATAATATCTACAGCACTATTAATGTTAACCAGGAAATGAAAAGCCTTTCATGTCGCATTAGTGGGAAATTTAAAATAACCATCAAGTTAAAACCGTTATTTTTTATTAAGATTAATCCAATCGACAAATAATCACCATCCTCCGTTACACGCAAGCAACATCAAACATAGCCCATTAACATTACTTTTAAATATTATTTAGCTGCCGTGATCCGTTTCAATATTTTTTTCCGCCAGATCGGTTATTTTTAAACATGCGATAATGCTTTAAAGATGCAGGCTGAAAGTATGATGTATAAATATAAATTACATGAGTTTTTGGATGTGAAACGCCTTCAGACCCTGCAAGACAACTTTTCAAAATCAATGATGATCGCGCTGGTGGTGGTGGATGAGAATGGCGTACCGGTCACTAAACCCAGCGGGTTTTCAGACTTTTGTGCGCGTTCGCGTCTCAACCCGACGCTGGCGCACCACTGTTATGAAAGCGATAACGCCGGTGGCCGCGCCGCGATGCATGCTCGTAAACCGGTGGTCTATCGCTGCTACTGCGGTTTTGTCGAATTCTCCGTTCCGATCATGATTAACGATCATTATCTCGGCGCGTTTATTTCCGGCCAGGTTAAAGTCGAAGAAGAGAAAGAACAGAGCATTCCTTATATTTTGAATAATAATGAAGTCTGGGAAGAAAACCCCTGGTTAATTCATCTGCACCAGAATACGAGTCGCATGCCGTATGAACGTTTTGAGTCCACTGCCTCGACGTTATTACACGTATCATCTTATCTGGTCGAACAGGCGCACACCAATAATATCCAACGCGAACTGCGTAAAAAAGATCTCGAGCTGACTAATGAATTAAGAAAGCGTGTAGAGATAGAACGTTCATTACATGAAGCAGAATTTAAAGCGCTCTCTTACCAGATAAACCCTCATTTTTTATTTAACGTGTTAAATACCATCGGGCGGTTGGCTTTTCTGGAAGATGCGCAGCGCACCGAAACCATGGTGCACGATTTCTCTGACATGATGCGTTATTTGTTACGTAAAAATAATCACGGACTGATTACGCTGCGCAATGAAATGAATTACGTCAACAGCTATATGTCGATTCAAAAAGTGCGCATGAGTGACCGCTTCGATTATCAGTGCGATATTCCGGAAAAATATCTGGATGTCGTCTGTCCGTTTTTGATCCTGCAACCGTTGGTGGAAAACTTCTTTAACTACGTCGTGGAGCCACGGGACAGCAGTAGTCATCTGCTGATCCGTGCCATGGGCGACGGCCAGGACGTGATCATCGAAGTCACCGACAACGGCGATGGCATCGCGCCAGATGCCATCAACCGCATTTTGTCAGGCGACCAAAATTTGCAAAAAGGCAGTATCGGCATTAACAACATAAAAAACAGATTGAAGCTGTTATTTGGCGAGAGCTATGGCCTGGAGATCATGAGCCCTAATAAACCCAGAATGGGTACAACCATTAAACTTCGGTTCCCGATGCTGGAAGCCTGATATCAGGGAGAGGACATATGTTTAACATTGTTATCGTTGAAGATGAGCCCATCGAATTAGAATCTCTGCGGCGGATTATTTCCCAGTGTGTAGAAAACGCCGTAATCCATGAAGCCTCAACCGGTAAAAAAGCGATTCAGCTGATCGACCAACTGAGCCAGATCGATATGATCCTGGTGGACATTAATATTCCATTGCCGAACGGCAGACAGGTGGTTGAATATCTGAAGAAAAAAAACAGCGATACTAAGGTCATCGTCACCACGGCTAATGACGACTTTGATATTGTGCGCAGTATGTACAACCTCAAAGTGGATGATTATCTGCTCAAGCCGGTGAAAAAAAACATCCTGACCGACACCATCAAAAGAACCCTGGCATTCGACGAAGGGGATAATGAAAAATCGCGCGCCCTGAAGCAGAAAGTGTTCGCTATGATAGACAATTGTGATTACGCCCAGTGGCACAGCTTTATTTTTGACACCATCAACAGTGCCTGTCCGATAGAGATGATGGATGAAGATAAGCGCAAAGACGTGATCGATCTTCTGGAAATCATTAGCCAGTATATGACCGCCAGAGGGGAAAAGTTAACATCGGCTAACCGTAAAGTCGCCGCGCTGATCACCGAAATCAACCAGTATGGCGTGATGGAAAGCCGTTATTTCCGCATCATGACCGGCCTGCTGACCATCAGCGAAGAGCTGTTTGATTATGCCTTCAAAAGCTATACAGGCAATATCGACTTTATCGAACGCGCGAAATTTCATATTGAGAAAAATATACTCAGAAACCTGACGCTCGATGACGTGGCGGCAAAATCGTTTGTCAGCTCCTGCTATTTGAGTCGCGCCTTTAAGAAAATGACCGGGATCGGATTTTCGAACTATATTGCCACGCGCAAAATTGCTATCGCCAAATCGTTGTTGCAGTTCAGCGATTTAAAAGTGAACACCATTGCGCTGGAACTGGCATACCAGGACTCAAACTATTTTTGCCGCATCTTCAAAAAAGAGACCGGCATGGCCCCCTCTGATTATCGAAAAGTCGTGACACCGGGGGATTACGCGGCGATGGCATGATTTTGCGCTGGCCCGATAATGCAAACAAAATAGTCCAATACGCCCGCAAGATAGTTTACGCCCACTTGTCTGGTTGCCCCCTAAGATAGGAATAACCCCTCCAGACATGTGGCCTCGCTTTGAACGATTACCGGTTTACCTCCGAATCCGTTGCCGAAGGGCATCCCGATAAAATGGCTGACCAGATTTCCGATGCCATTCTGGATGCCATACTCCTACAGGATCCGTGGGGTAAGGTTGCCTGCGAATGCCTTGTGAAAACCGGTCTCGCTATTGTCGCAGGAGAAATCTCTACCCATGCCACCGTAGATATAGAGCAGATAATCCGCAATACGATTAAAGAGATTGGCTACAACCATTCGCGATTGGGGTTTGATGGCAATACCTGCGGCGTAGTGAACATTCTCGGCAAACAGTCCGCCAATATTGCTGACGGTATTCGCGGCCATTCAAGGGAAGAACTGGGCGCGGGCGATCAGGGTATCACCTTCGGTTACGCCTGTGACGAAACGCCGGAACTGATGCCCGCCACGCTGATTTACGCCCATCGTGTGATGGCGCGCCAGGCGCAGTTGCGCAAATCCCAGCGGCTGCCGTTTCTCCTTCCCGATGCCAAAAGCCAGGTTACTTTGCGCTATCAGGATAGCCGCGTTCATTCGGTAGATACCATTGTGATTTCGACCCAACACAGCCCGGACGTTTCGCTGGACGCGCTACGTGAAGCGGTCATCGAAGAGATCGTCAAACCGGTGATACCTGCGCGCTGGCTTACGCCGCAAACCCGCTTTCTGGTGAATCCGGCTGGCCGTTTTGTGACTGGCGGGCCGGTGGGCGACTGCGGCCTGACGGGCCGTAAAATTATCGTCGATACCTATGGCGGTGCAGCCTGCCACGGCGGCGGCGCGTTTTCCGGTAAAGACCCGTCGAAGGTCGATCGTTCCGCCGCCTACGCTGCCCGCTATGTGGCGAAAAACATCGTCGCCGCCGGGCTTGCCTCACGCTGTGAAGTCCAGCTGGCATGGGCCATCGGCCTGCCCCGCCCCATTTCTGTCAGGATTAACACCTTCGGTACGCAAAACGTCTCCTCTGAGGCGTTGCAGCAAGCCGTTAACCGCCATTTTGACCTCAGCGTGTTCGGCATCATTACTATGCTCGACCTGCTGGTCCCCCGCTATCGTAAGACGGCCTGCTATGGCCACTTTGGTCGCGACAGCTTTCCGTGGGAAGTCACGGATAAAGCGGCGCTCTTATGCGAAGACGTCGGACGTTAAGACGACGACGCGCAGCACAGTTGAATTTATCTACAGGAGAAGTATATGTCCGGGCAAAGTTTAGGCTTAATCGAAACTGTCGGAATGGCAGCAGCGGTAGAAGCTGCCGATGCCGCCATGAAATCTGCTAACGTCAGCCTGGTAGGCTATGAGTTAACTAAAGGCGGCGGGATGGTCACCGTGAAGCTGGAAGGTGAAATAGGCGCGATTAACGCGGCGGTCGCGGCAGCTATCAGCGCGGCAGGCCGGGTTGGCGACGTGTATGCCCACAAGGTGATCGCCCGCACTGCGCAGCATATCGGCCATATTATTCACTCTAAAGAGACCGTCGGCGTCGTGCAGCCTGAACCTGAAACGCCTGCGCCTGCTACAGAGCCAGCGCCGCCGGCTGAAGAGGCGCCTTCACCGGCAACTCCGGTGGTCAACCCTGGTACGTCAACCCGCATATCCGGCATGGATGCCGTCGATGACGCGCCTCCGTCCACAGCGCAGGAACAACAACCCAGACTCAGTGCGGAAAATACTGAACCGACAAAATCAGACGCGCCGCCGGAAGTGGCAAAAAAAAGCCCTCGTCCCGGCGGCAAGAAAAGATAATTAAACCGCTATGATGCTGCCGCGATAAATCTTCTTTTATCGCGGCTTTTTTATGTCTGAGAGCTAACAAAAAGCCAGCAGGCATAACCTGCTGGCTTGTGACTGGGCGGAATTAAAACAGGGGAACCAGAGTAAATAAACCCAGGGTCGCCAGCAGGTTGATCACTGTGGTCATTATGGCAATGGCCATCGCCGGTGGATCAATGTGGGTGTCACCGTGGACCAGGAAAATACGCGACATCAGTTCACCCAACAATGCACAGATTATCCCGACGATTCCAGCCCAAATCAGGCTACCTGACAGTACCGCCACCAGCGCAGCAGGCAGCGCAATATGATGTGACACCGGTACCTGAGTGTTGAAGTGCAGGAAAATCAGCGAGAATGCGGAAATACCAAACGCCAGCAGCGCGCCATTGCCGCCAAACTTCAGACCTAAAAAGCCTGCCAGCAGCCCCATACCCAGTCCCAGTACGGAAAGCTGCGGAATGCGGCTATGGTAAGGCATCCAGCACTTATCCTGCGGCGGATAACAGTGACGAACGCCCTGCTCCGGTTTGCCAAACAGGCCCGTTTTGCCGAAAACCAGCCGCGAGACCATGCCAGAGATTACGACGGTCAACGCCACGGTATCGGTCCAGGCATGACCGGACGGAAAGGCCGGGATTTGGTTTAGCCCCCAGGCGATGATGTAACCACCTGCGCCGAAAACCCCACCGATCAGTAGCACATCGTAAGCCGCCAGACCGCTCAGCCCGGCAGTAATATCGCGCCCGGAACCCAGTTTGCCCTTCTTCGCCGCATACGCCGTGGCCGCAACCCCTGCGGCAAAGCCGCCGGTATGCGGGCCAAACAGCCCAAACGGGAAAGTAATAAAGTCCGAGGGTGCGAGGGTAATAATTTGCACTACCGCCATAGCGATAATCAGTAGCCCAACAAATTCAAACGCCGCCAACGCGCCAATAGCTGCGCCAAATATTCCGCCGCCGAAGGCGACTAAAATATCTAAGCTATTCATCCAGCTTACCTCTGTAATAGGATTAAATGACTAAACAAGAAATAGATATCAGCTCCAGGCTTTTATGATAAAAATAACATTCATCACAAATGAAAAGCGCAGCATTTTCCCCGCACGCTTATTACACAGCTGATTAACCGCCGATATGGCAGTTAAAGCCTAAGGATTCAACGGTTGCTTTTAGATCTGCCATTCTGGCTTCTTCAATACTTTTTGCATCGCCCATCGGATAGTTGCGGCCCAGTAAGTTATATTTATTTTCACCGAAGCTGTGATAAGGCAATAAATGAATGGTATCGACGTTCTGCATCAGACGGGCAAATTCCGCAATATCATGGATTTCCTGCGGATTGTCATTCACGCCGGGGATCACCGGAATACGCACCACCACTTTGGTTAAAAAGGATATGCGCAGCAGGTTCTCCAGAATCACCCTGTTATTCACGCCGGTGTTGCGCTCATGAATTTCCGGGTTGATAGCTTTAATGTCGGTTAGCGCCAGATCGACATAGGGAAATACCTCATTAATCACCTCTCTGGTGGTAAAACCGGTAGTTTCAATGGCGGTGTGCCAGCCTTTGGCTTTGCAGGCTTTAAGCAGCTCGCGGGCAAACTCTGGCTGCGCCAGCGGTTCACCGCCGGATAAAGTGATCCCGCCGCCTGAGCGACGGTATAAATTCTCTTCTTTTTCCAGCTCGCGCATGACTTCCGTTACCGACATGCGCTTACCCTTCATTTCCAGCGCGCGGGTCGGGCAAACTTCAGTACATTTACCACACTGAATGCAGCGGTCGCGATCGACAAACCAGGTATTATGGGTGGAAAGCGCCTGCTGCGGGCAAACCTCAATACATTTTCCACAGCGGATACAATCGTTCTTTTTAAATAATAACTCTGGCTGTGGACGTTGTGATTCAGGGTTACTACACCATTTGCAGGACAGCGGGCAGCCTTTAAAAAAAGGGATGGTGCGAATGCCTGGACCATCATGCAAAGAATAGCGTTGAATATTAAATATGGCGCCTTCGGTTTCGCACTCAACTTTATTCATAACATCACTCTGTATTTGCCAGATGAATTACCCTTTCAGGTAAAAATAAAAAGTCATGAGGAAAATAACGGGCTATATATTGCTGTATAGCCCGTCGGGTATTTACGACAGTTGTTGCTCAGTACGGCTGATGATGTCGTCCTGAACTTCTTTCGCCAGAACGACCCACTGAGCGCTATAGCCCGCTACACGTACCACCAGATCCTGATGTTGTTCAGGGTTTTTCTGGGCTTCGATCAGGGTGTTGCGGTCGATAACGTTGAACTGTACGTGCATCCCTTTCTTATCGAAGTAGTTACGCACCAGGCCGCTGAAATTACGCAGACCAGTCTCGCCCGCCAACGAAGACGGCAGAAACTTCTGGTTATAGAGCGTACCGTTGGAGGCGATAAAGTGGTCCAGTTTAGCAACCGAGTTGGCTGCGGCGGTTGGGCCAAGGGTGTCTTTACCCTGACGCGGAGACACGCCATCCGCCAGCGGTTCTTTCGCCAGACGACCATCCGGTAGTGCGGCAACATCTTTACCAAACAGAACGTTAGCAGAAACCGGGTAGATACCGGCCTGGAACTGGCCGCCGCGCGGGTTAGTGTATTTCTCAACTTCCTGGCAGTAGATCAACGCACATTTACGCGCCACTAAATCCACGTCGTCGATGTCGTTACCGAAGCAGGGGGTATTCTCCAGGATACGGCGGATCTCTTCGTGACGGGACAGCGTGCCGGATTGCACCGGTGCCGCATCGCCAGAAGTCAGCTGACGATACACTTCGTCTTTGATTGCCGCCGGGTCCAGTGCACCGTGCTGCTCGATAATACGTTTCACCACCGCGTAAATATCCTGCTCGTTGAGCGAAGATTTTGCCGCCGGGGTATGCGGGTTCGCGCCGACCGGATAACCAAAGTTGGCATCCAGCGCGTTTTTCAACTCACCCAGAGAGAGTTTGCGGTCTTCAAACACCTGTTTTTGAATGGCGTATACGGAGTCGCCGGTATCGGCCACGCCGAACGCCTGCGGACCGGTGAAGTTATAAATCGCGCCACCTTCCTGGAGGGATTTACCACGACCGATGCAATCGTCCACCAGTGCAGACAGGAAAGGCAGCGGGCAGCGTTCGCCGTGGGCAATATCCACGCTGTTACAGGCTTCAACCAGTTGATGAACAAAGTGCGCCATCTGTTTCTGGAACGCGGTGTAGAAGTCGTCCATGCTGGTGTATTGAGTCAGTTCGCCGGTTACCGGGCCCAGCTGTTTGCTGCCGACGCGACCATTGTTCAGGGTAATTTCCAGCACTTTAGCGACATTAAAGAACGCGGCGTCATGCCAGCCTTCGGTACGATGCGGCGCCTGCGGCTCTACGCAGCCGATAATGCAGTAATCACGCGCGTCACGCAGCGAAACGCCACGGTTTTGCAGTGCCGGGATGATCACTTCATCGTTGTACATGGCCGGAACGCCCAGCCCCATACGCACCAGTTCGCAAGCGCGATACAGGAACGCATCAGGCGTACCCTGCCAGACGCGGATAGAGAAAGATGGCTGCGGCAGACGCACATGCGCGGTCGCTTCCATACACATGTAGCTCAGGTCGTTGGTGGCGTCGCGGCCATCTTCAGTCTGGCCGCCACAGCACAGGTTCTGGAACACCGCATAACCGGCGAACGCCTGGGCCGAGACTTCGTCACGGGTTTTGTTGATGTCGTTAAGCTTGATCCAGCAGCAATCCACCAGCTCCTGCGCGAATTCACGCGAGATAGATTTGTCCGCCGCCAGGTACGGATACATATACTGATCGAAACGCCCCGGGGAGATAGAGTGGCCGCTGGACTCAATCTGTAGCATGCTCTGGATAAACCAGAAGGTCTGGCATGCTTCCCAGAATGTGGTCGCGCCATATTCCGGTACGCGGGTACAGTTTTGAGCGATTTGCTCCAGTTCGCGTTTGCGGGTCGGGTTGCTCTCCTGCTGCGCCAGGCGAGACGCTTCTTCGGCGTAACGATGGGCAAAACGGATCGCCGCGTTGTAACTGATCAGCACCGCGTTATAGAACTGTTCTTTCCTGATATAGCCCGGTTCGGTGCGATCTAATGCTTCCAGCGCGTGGCTGACTTCATTGATGATGCCGCGGAAACCGATTTTCAGCACCTTACCGTAGTCAACGCTGACGTGGCCGACGCCGCCGAAGAAGTAGTTGCCGACGGTGAATACGCCGCTCGCCATACTCTCTTTGGTGCCTTCTGACATGTAAGATGCCGCCAGAGAGCTGGTGGTTTTGCCCGGCCAGTATTTAAACGCTTCATGCAGATCCTGAGCGGTCTTTTTCGGGATAATGAACGGGTCGGCGATACGGTGTTCCATAGTCCCGAACTCTTTTTCCACCCAGTCATAGGAGAACTCAGGGCAGATTTCAGTTGATCGAGGATTAATGGTTACCGCGCCAACGATTAATTCGTCCGGGCGAATCGTCACCGGTAATTGATTAAAGATTTTTTCAACGACTTTCGCACGGCGCATAATCGCCGGCAGCTGTTCTGTTTCTTTATATGCTTCGGTTGCCAGCACTGCGCGCTCTGATTCCACATACGGCTTCGCCGTCAGGATCATATTTTTCAGTCTTACAACACGGTCTGTTGGATTAGAAAAGCCTTTCTCTAACATATAAAACTCCCGAGTATATTTTGTTAACCTTGCGGTGATTCCGGGGTATTAATAAATAATGCTGATACCCATTTGAGTAATAAAGTGACGTAATATTGCCGGATGCCCCATCCAGGTGGTCGCAGTGATTAAATTGCCATCCACAACGGCCTCATCATCTGCGGCAGTAACCCACATGCCGCCCACCATTTCCACTTCCGGTTTTACCGTAAAATATCCCGTCAGTTTCCTGCCTTTTAATACCCCGGCAGCGGCCAGGATTTGTGGACCATGACAAATTGCAGCAACAGGTAATGTTACATTCATCGCGTAATGCACGATCTTCAGCACCGACTTATTCAGTCGCAGATATTCCGATGAACGTCCGCCTGAAATATAAATGCCGCAATATTCCTGTACTCTTATGTCATCAAATGATGCGGTTAATCTAAAAAGGTGTCCGGGTTTCTCGGTATAGGTCTGATCACCTTCAAAATCATGAATCGCGGTTTTAATAAACTCGCCGGTTCGTTTGCCCGGACACACTACATCCACTCTGAAACCTAACATGCTTAATGCCTGCCATGGCACCATGACCTCATAGTCTTCAGAGAAATCGCCTGCGATAAGTAATATCTTCTTCATAAGCGAGCTCTCAAAACGGGTTGTCGTCTTCCTCAATGATTCGCATGGCTTCATGCACCGCCGCAAATTCGCCAAAAATGGCCAGGGTGGTGATGTGCTGAGGGCAACTGCCAAAGATTTCCGATACCACCACATTGGCGCTTTTGCTGGCTATGTCGGCATAAAAATAGAGATCCGGAACCGGCAGCATTAATAAACCAATGGCATCGATGCGAATCAAATCCAGACGTGAACGAAACTCCCCTGGCATACGCCGTTTCAACATGGCCAGAATATCTGCGGTCGGCGCGTTTATGATCCGTTTTTTCATCTTTGAGTTACCCTTCACGATGGTTAGCGAATATTCAGCGCTTCAACCATTACGCAGCGACGATGACGTGCAAACGCCCGCGCTGACGTAAGCCCTTCACCGGTCGGTCCGGCAATCGTAAAGGTGGCATGCCCTTCGCCACCCACCCCCAGTCCCGCATAAGAGGGACCATTTTTAACAAAGATGGTGGTCTGGATCAGGCGCGCCATTTTGGTCAGCTTTTCGACGTTAGTGGAGTGCATAATCGCGGTATGGCGATTGCCGTGCTCCACTTTCACTGCCAGATCAATCGCTTCATCAACATTATCGACGCGCACCAGCGGCAGGACCGGCATCATCAGCTCGTGCACTACGAACGGATGGGTTTTCTCCGTTTCGATTAAGATGACTTTGATGTCGTCGCCAACCGTAATCCCCAGCTGTTGCAGGATGTAGCGCGCATCTTTGCCAACAAAGGCGGTATTCGGCCCGGTGCCTTTTTCGTTAAGCACCAGCGATTGCAGTTGTTGAATCAGCTTTCTATCGCACAGCAGATAGGCACCACTTTTCTTCATGCAGTGGATCAGATAGTCCGCTACCTGGTTCACCACAATCACCTCTTTTTCCGCCACGCACGGCAGGTTGTTGTCGAAGCTACAGCCTTTAATAATGTCACGGGCGGCTTTTTCGATGTCCGCCGTTTCGTCCACCACCGCTGGCGGGTTGCCTGCGCCTGCACCAATCGCTTTCTTACCGGATGACATTACGGTTTTCACGATGGCTGGACCGCCGGTCGCTACCAGCATATTGATACGTGGGTCGTTGATCAGGGCGTTGGTGTTGTCGATGGACGGTTTGGTCACCGTTACCACCATGTTCGCCGGTGCGCCCAACCGGGCAAGCTTGTTGTTGATCAGCTCAACCGCGTACAGCGACACGTTGCGCGAGCGTGGATGCGGACTGAACACCACGGTATTGCCCGCCGCCAGCATACCGATACTGTTGTTGATGATGGTTTCGGTCGGGTTAGTCGTTGGCGTAATCGAACCAATCACCCCGAACGCGGAGTACTCGAGCAGCGTTAAGCCCCCGTCTCCGCTAATCGCGCGGGTGGCCAGATCTTCAAGACCTGGCGTTTTCAGCGCTGCGACGCGGTTTTTGATCAGTTTGTCCTCGTAATTCCCCATGCCGGTCTCTTCCACCGCCATGCGGGAGAGGGAGGACAGCACATCTTCCTGCAGGAAAATGTCCCGAATGCCATTGATAAATGAGGCGCGGTCTTGCATAGAACAGTGGCGATACTGCACCTGCGCCAGAACCGCGGCGGAAATCGCCTCATCCATGGTATCAAATGCGCCGCTGCCAGCGTTCTCTTCCTGAGAGATCGCACAGGCGGCGCGCCCGGAGGACTGCTGCGCCAGCGCCTTAGCGACGATGTCATCCAGCCCGTCAACCCGCGCCGCTTCTGACGTGGCAGGAGTCACAGCCGGAGCCGCATCCGGTGTTGCCTGGGTGAATTTGCTCAGAATGTTCGAGACAGCCTGAGCGATTTCAATATCATTCATCTTTAAATTCCTTACAGCTCTAGCTCTGCCGACTGCGTCGCGCGCGTCGTCACCCGATGCTTAGATATACGGCGTCGTGGTGGATTTAATTTCCGCCGGATCTAACGTGGAGAGCAGTTGCAGACCGACTTCACGCGCGGCAATCACCGCCTGGCGTACCGCACCAGAATCACCGGAGAAGGTGAAGATGACTTCATTACTGAAGCTGGTGCCTTTCGACGGGCTGGCATAACCCACCGGGTCAATCACGGCCGATTTCGCCGCAGCGTCGGCAATCACCAGGCCAATCGCCGCAGGCGAGGCGCAGGTCATGCCGAAGGATTTGCCAATCGGCGCACCCAGCGCTTTATTCAGCGCGTTGCTGGCACGTGCGGTGTACTGAAATTCAAGATGCCCGGCTGGCGAGCCATAAACGTCACCCATGGTGCGTTCAATTTCAGACAGCGCCACTTCAACCGCACGCCTGACGTCGGAAACATCAGACGCACCGAAAATAATTAAGCAACCGTGCCCGCCACCGCCTTCGGTATCGCGGGCCAGCTCAATAGAAATAATTTCGCTGTTGGTTGCTTTAATCGCTTCATCAGCCGCAAAAATTTGCGGACCTGCGCCAGTGCGCGCTCCCAGAATACCGATAGAGCGATATTTCTTGTCGATATTCATGACTTCATGCAATTGATTATCGACATTGGCAATCACCAGGCCGATAGTGTGACCCAACGCCGTACCGACAAATTCCGTAATACCACAACCCGCGAAATTTGCTGCGGTTTTGGCTTTCGGCTGGGCGTCGGTTTGTTTATTCATTACGTCAGATATAATCTGCTCAACAAGATTATCTCTCATGATCAGTATCCTTTATTGTTATTAACCGACGGCTTTAGGAAGAATTTTTTCCACCTCAATGTGTGGGCGCGGAATAACGTGTACGGAAACCAGTTCACCGACTTTACCCACAGCGGCGGAGCCCGCGTCTGTCGCGGCTTTCACTGCGCCTACGTCGCCGCGAACCATCACGGTTACCAGACCAGAACCGATTTTTTCATAACCGACCAGGGTCACGTTGGCGGATTTCACCATGGTATCTGCGGCTTCAATTGCAGAAACCAGGCCTTTCGTTTCAACCATGCCTAATGCTTCTTGTTGCATAATAACCTCGATATTTCTGATAGTAGGAAAACGTGCACAGAGCAATAGCAATCCACGGATTTACTCCTGTGCGTAAATTATTGATTCATCATGATGCTAAGGTTATTCAGACAAAATGTTTTGCGCGTCAGCGGGACTATCTTGTTTTTTCACGCCGGCAATTGACAATAAAATCCACCCAGAGCCGGCAATCAAAGAGCTGCGTTTATATTGCGTTGCGCAAAATAATTTCGGGCTGAACAGCAATAATAATTACTGTTAAAGCGGTCGCATTTTTGCCAATTTGTTATGCCGTACGGGCAATCTTCGCGGCATCTATAGCAATCATTTTTTCTTCATTGGTCGGGATGACCGCAATCTTCGTGGTGCCGCTTTTTGAAATCAGTCCGCTACGCCCGCCGAACAGCTGCTGGTTACGATCTGCGTCCAGTTCCAGTCCCAGCGCCTGAAGGCGTTGCACGGTAAGTTCGCGAATCAACGCCGAGTTTTCGCCAATGCCCCCGGTGAAAATCAACGCATCGAAGCGTTTAAGCGAGGTCACATGGCCGCCGATATGCCGTGCAAGACGATGTACCATCACGTCGATGGCTAAGGTTGCCCGTTCGTGGCCCTCATCCCGCGCCTGCTGAAGGGTGCGGCAATCGCTGGATAAGCCGGAAATTCCCAGCAGGCCGGACTGGTTATTAACCATTTTGTACAGCCCGTCGAACGTTTGACCGGTGCATTTTGCCAGGTATGCGACGGCACCGAAATCAAGATCCCCGCAGCGCGTGCCCATCACTAGCCCTTCCAGCGGGGTCATACCCATTGAGGTGTCGACGCTCACGCCGTTTTGCACCGCGCACAGCGAAGAACCGTTGCCCAGGTGGGCAATCACGATGCCGTGATCCGCCGGGTCGAGATCCAGTGATGTCAGCGCCTCGGCGGCGATATAGCGGTGAGACGTTCCGTGAAAGCCGTAACGCCGCACCTGATAATCCTGCTGGTACTCCAGCGGGATCGCATAGGTGTAAGCCGCCGGAGACAGGGTCTGGTGGAACGCGGTATCGAACACCGCAATCTGCGGCAACGAGGGCAGCAGGGCCCGGGCCGCTTCAATACCGATCAGGTTGGCAGGGTTATGCAGCGGGGCCAGCGCCGACAGCGCGCGGACTTTTTCGATCACGTCGTCGGTAACCCGTACTGAACTTTTGAAGTCGCTGCCGCCGTGCGCCACGCGGTGCCCGATAGCGCTGATGGCTTCCAGCAGTTGCTGTTCATCGAGCTTCGCGAAGAGCACTTTGAGCGCATGCTGATGGCTGGCGTCATCCAGCGCGACGGTGGATTTATGGCCGTCCCGGTCTTTAAACGTTATGACGGCATCATCAATGCCCAGCCGCTCCGCCTGGCCCGACAGCAACGGCTGGTCGGCATCCTGAGGAATGACGGAGAATTTCATTGATGAGGAACCACAGTTAATCACTAATACACAAGCTAAGGACATGATGACCCCTGAAATGGACTGAAATAAAAAATTAACGGCTTGTTGCGAGGGGATAACGCAGCGCGCTAAACCGCGCCAGCGCCTGGCGGGCGATGAGCATATCCTCCTCAACGCTGCCGCCGCTGATGCCGATGCCGCAGAGCAAACGCCCGCCCGACCAGCAGGGAAAACCGCCGCCGAAGCAGCAGATATCTTTTTCTTTCTCAAGACCGTACAAATCACCGCCCGGCTGTACCAGCGTGGCCAGTTCATGGGTTGGCATTTTGAGCGCTACCGCGGTCCAGGCCTTTTGCGGTGCCAGGGTATGGCTGATCAGCAGGGCGTTATCCATGCTGAAGAAGAATCGCTGCTGGCCGCAGGCATCCACCAGGCTAAAAACGATGGGCACATTGCAGGTCTGGGCCACTTCCCGGGCCAGCTTTGCCAGCAGTTCGCTCTCCTCCAGACTCAGCGACATCCGGCGTTCCGGTAACTGCGTGGCGATAGCCTCGTTAATCCAGGTGTCGAGTGAAGCCTCATTCACAGACATAACTATTCCTCAGGGTGCGTGCCGCTATTTACCGTTAAGTTCGAGCGAGTCGACGATCCCCACCACGGCAGCGTCGACCACCGAGTGATCTTTGCTGTTGCTCATACGCGCCGAACTGCCGGTGGTGACGATCACAATCTCGCCATTGCCCGCGCCGACAGTATCCACGGCCACCTGGGCATAGCCGGTCGGCTGATAGTTTTCATCGAGCCGCGCCACCATCAGCAGCTTCGAGCCATTCAGCGAGGCGTGTTTGGTGGTGGAAACCAGTGCGCCAGTGACTTTTGCGAGGTACATATTTCCTCCGGCTATCCGTGGATAACGGTGAGATTGCGCCGCTGGATTTCATCTCTGGCGGCAGGGGTAATCAGCGTATTGTTATCAACGCGCAGCGCTGTGCCGGTGGCCAGCAGGCGGATGTCGCGCAGGGTGATTAAACGTTTTTTACCGGCTACTGGCGGAGCGGTGGCGGGTATGGTCTGGCTTCCCGATACCAGGCGGGCATGGGCCGCGCGTTTGCCGGAGAGCGCAATGCCATAGCTCTTCAGGACCTGCGCGTAACCTTCCAGACGAGACAGCAGCGGCAGCGGCAATGCGCTATCGACGCAGTGCGGATGCAGCGTAGCGATAATCGGTTTACGCTGCTGTAGCGCCTGAAATACCGCTTCACTGGCCAGATTATCGCGAATGCCCAGCGCAATTTTGCTCATGCTGTTAACAGAGAGCGCAGGCAGATAGAGCGCTTCATAGTAAGGCGGCGATCGGTCAAATCCGGCGCGAGAGCCGCGCTGGCTTAGCGCATCCGTGCAGGCCGATTTCAGCGCCGACCGGCTGGCGCTGTGAGAAAAACTGGCCCACAGCTGATACCCTGCCTGCTCAAGCGCCACGAGGCAGCTCAATGTTTGCGGCAACGAGGCAATATCCTCACCGGTCACCACCACACGGACATTTTTCTGCACCACGGATTGTGCCAATACTTCAGCGATGATCCGGTCCAGCCGTTGCGATAAAGTCTGGTTGTCCATTGCGTTACCCCTGGCCCGCATTCATGGCGATGCCTAACGGCGTGACTAACAGCGGCTCTACCGAAGGGATCACATTTTTACCGATTTGTTTGCTGAACACGGCGGCAAACTGGCTGAAGCTGCTCGCGCCACCTACCAGATAAATATTTTTTACCCGCTGGCTGGCGAGCCATCCCGACACCAGGCTGGCCATTTTCTGGGCCACCGGCAGCACCAGGGTAAAGACCTGCGCTTCCTGCGCCGGATCTTTTTTCATCTCTTCCGCCTCGGCATAAGGCAAACCCAGTGCGCCAGCGAGCACCAGCGTCATATGGCTGCCGCCGGTGGGTTCGTCGGCGCTGAACGTCACTTTGCCGCTTTTCAAAATGCTCATGCCGGTGGTGCCTCCCCCGACGTCCACCACCGCGCCGTTTTTGACATTCAGCGCGCTGGCGGCGGCGACCGGTTCATCGAGTACCCGGGTCACAATAAAGCCCGCCGATTCCACCACATTAACGATGACTTTGGTGTTGCCTTCAGAGATCCCCGGTGGGATTGCGGTCGCCGCGTGATCCAGGGTGCGGCCCAGTTTCTGTTCAAGAATCTGTTTAAGACGCATGACTACCCGGCTGGCGGTCAGGTAATCCACCACCACCCCATCTTTCACTACGGCAGAGGGGTACGTTACCCCTGCCACCGGCTCGTTATCTTCATCCACCACCACGATGGCAATATTGGCGGTGCCGAGATCCACCCCCACCTTCAACGCGCCGGTGCAGGGCCGGCATTCGCCACTGTCAATCAGCGCGGCCAGTTCGTGCAAACGACGGTTTTCGGGGCTGTCAGCCATGACGCATATCCTGTTTAATGCCGCGAACGGTATCGCCGTTGCGCAGGCCGAAACCGTTGGCCTCTTCCACATCGATATGCAGTTCCAGCACCGCATCCGCTGTGACACGCACGACCACGTGGCTGAGCACGCCGCCGCGCGGGCCATTGGCTTGCACGTCGATTTCCATCCCGTCGCGCAGGCCGTGCAGCTCAGCCTCTTCGGGCGAAATATGGATATGACGCCAGGCGACAATCATGCCGTTCTGTTTCACCACCCGCCCTTTCGGGCCGATGATTTCAATGCCCGGTGAATCCAGCAGATCCCCCGACATACGCACCGGCGCTCTAGCGCCCAGCGTAAAACCGTCGGCCACGGAAATTTCCACCTGTGTGGTATTACGCAGCGGCCCTAACACACGCACTTTATGGAGTTCGCCTTTCGGCCCGCGCAGCGTCACCATCTCTTCGGCGGCATACTGGCCGGGCTGCTTGACCGCTTTAAAGCGGGTCAGCGTGGAACCGTAGCCGAACAGGATGTCCATATCTTCACGGCACAGATGCACATGGCGATTGGACACGCCCACCGGAATATCCAGCGCGACAGGCGCAGGGGCTGCCGGGCTTTTCCTGGCGGCGAGATCTTTCAGGATTTGTCGGGTAATCCATTCAGCTTGTTGCTCGGTGTAATTCATAACGGAAACGACCTGATTAGTGGGTTATCTCATGGGTACTGGGTATCTGTTGATCAGCATAGGGAGTCACGACGCCCGGTTTTTGTTTATCAGCAGGACTTTTTTGACCGCTTCGCGCAGGCTGGACAACGTTGTCCAGCTAGCCGGTAATCTGGTCAATTAGCCCCTCAACATCCTGCGCCGTTGCCCGGCGCGGATTCGACGCGGTACAGCCGTCGGCCAGCGCCGAGTTCACCAGCGCGCTGCGCAAAGCGGCGACTTTCGCCCGATCGGTGCCCAGTTCGCTGAGCGTGGCAGGGATGCCGAAATAACGGTTGTTCTGACGAATGGCTTGCGTCATCAGCGCGATGGCCTGCTCCGGCACCGCATGGTCAATGCCCATCATCTGCGCGCAGCGGTGATAGCGATCGCGGGTCTCAGCGCTCGCCTGTTGACTGTTGAAATCAATCACGATCGGTAGCAGCATGGCGTTGATTTTGCCGTGCGGAATATGCAGCATCCCGCCGATGGCGTGAGCCATGCCGTGCACCAACCCCAGTCCGGCGGAGTTAAACGCCATGCCCGCCATACAGGAGGCGTTGTGCATATGGGTGCGCGCCGCAATGTCTTTTTCGTCGCTGAAAACCTGCGGAAGATGGCGCCAGGTCAACGCGATGGCTTTTTCCGCCAGCGCGTCGCTGAAGTCGTTAGCACCGGTGGAGACAAAGGCCTCGATAGCATGGGTCAATACGTCCATCCCGGTATCTAGCGCCACCGGGCGCGGCACGGTTAGCACCAGATTAGGGTCAAGAATGGCCATATCCGGTACCAGATGTTCCGAGATCAGCGGGTATTTGCGGCCATTTTGCGGATCGGAAATGATCGCATAAGAGGTCACTTCAGAGCCGGATCCGCTGGTGGTGGGAATGGCGATCAGATCAATGTGATGATCGGCAAAATACTCTTCCAGCGTGACTTTGATCCCCTTTGCCGCATCCAGTGACGAGCCGCCGCCAAGGGCGATAATCACATCGGGTTTAAACGCTTTAAAGCACGCCGCGCCCGCGGTCAGAATATCGATGTCTGGATCGGGTTTAACCTCGCCAAAAATACAGACCGCTGCCTGCGGCATGTGGTTGATCAAATAACGAGTTTTACCCGATGACACCATAAAATCATCGGTTACGATGCCAACTCGTTTATCATTAAACTGGCTCAGGGCAGTCATTGCCTCTTCGCCAAAATAAACTTCAGGGCAGGAAAAATAATAGCGGGCCATGTGCAACTACCTTAATGACAGGAATAAACGACCAGATACGATGCCGTTAACCTAACATGGCGTGGTTTTGAAGAGGCTGAGGATGTTTGTGCAGCAGGAGGATTATTTTGCGGTATTATTTTTTCCTGGGCAAAAAAGTCCTTTTATAAACACCTCCTGAAATCTGATACGATAAAACACGATATTTATTATCAGAGAGTGAATAAAACCAGCGTGTTATTTATGCGCGTCTGCTCTACGGTGAAGTCGGGGAACTGACCCAGCGTTACCCGGCAAAATTTGTTGTTACGTTTCCTGATAACACAAAAGCTCTTCGTCCCTATGAACGTCACTCTTAAAAGAGGGGCCGGATAAAACTGTCATACAGTCCCTCATCCGCGTTATCAAGACATACTGGCTCAGAGATGTTTACGCCCGTCGCGCGCAATGCTCTCCTCGCCACGCCTGTCCACTTTATGGGCAGGTTTAATGCAATTGCATGACCACTTTAGATCCGCGTCAGCTCTGACGGCACGCGGTGAAAACTGGCAAGCCTGACCCCAGGCAAAGCCCTGCACCTTTGGCATACGCTTCAAAAATTAAGTATCAGAAGGAAATCAGTATATTTATAAACCAAATTTCATTGGTAATATGCTTAAGCATTTCAAAAGGGAAGGAGTGTTCAGATGGCGACAGTACCCATGGGACCCGGCGCACAGGTAATCAGAAGCAATATGCGCGAGGCGCGTCGAAACGGTATGCCAGCAAATATGGCAACGGCATCGACTTACTACTGGTTTTATCAAATGGTCAGAAATCGCGGACGATGGGATTACAAGCAGTTTAACCCCTACTTTGCCAACTCTGGAAATTTTCAATTTTGGAGCAACAGGCATTGCTGCTGGAATACCTGAAAACATTTTGCTAATGGGTGCGGGATGGGCTCAAAGTCATGCAGGTACATCTCAACCTGAATGGGGGCACTGGTATCAAAAGCCACCTTATGGTGATGACCCGACCGACCAGCGCTATATCAGAGAAGGGATTGCGTATGCACGTCAGAACGGTTATTAAACGGACGCATATTTTTTTGACCATTCTCCTGCTACTTCTGGTCAGTAGTTTCATATACCTGAATCACACAGGCGATACACGCGCAGGAGACGAGCTACAACACAGCTATAAAATCAATGAGCACCTGTGGCTCTACACCACCATAAACAGAGAGGGTAATGCGACCGTACCCATCATCTATCGATTTTATCTGGCGGGAGAAATCATCGGAAATGATGAAGTCATTATCCGTAAGCTGAGTGATGAAATCCCCTTTCTGGTAGGAAATGGCACTATCAGCAGCATAAATAGTACTGATAATGAACACATCAATGTTGCGTATAGTGGGAAAGTATATTCCCTCAATAATACCATCAGCTATTCGGTAGATAACCGACAGGTTAACGCACATATCTCTTTTTGTATTAACTGATGCCTCGCGGCTCGTTGTTCAACGCCGCCGGTACTGAAAGCGAGTGTCAGTACCGGTGGCATTTTATTGCCCGAACGATGCCGAAACCTGCGGTTATAGAACATTTCGATGTAATCAAAAATATCGCTGCGGGCTTCCTCCCGCGCTCCGTAGAGCTTTTTCTTTATACGTTCACGTTTCAGTAGCTGGAAAAGATTTCTGCAACCGCGTTGTCGTGGCAATTACCACGACGACTCATGCTGCTTTCCAGACCCTGGTTCTTATAATCGCTGCTTTAAATTCAGTAGGGTCACCAAATTTTAACCTTAAAATCATATAATTAACCCATTTTCCAGCAAAGTAGATTTTTTATTTCCATATGCAGCACTCCCCTTTTGTGCCTCCTCATATTCCCTGTTGCTTCATGAACCCGGCATCGTTCACACAGGATCGAGGTTAATGCTCCATCTGATAAAGGCTGAGGCAAAGTTGCATTTCGAACTGATTACCTTTAAATTTCCCCGCAAATGCTAAGGGATAAGGCGTTATGGATAAAAAATTACGATCGGAACATTTGCATGAATGCTTGCGCCGTGAAGTACTCATGAGCGCTAAGAAGTTTTCGTGGTTCAGGGCGCTGCATAAAGCTATCAAATGCCCCAATCGCCGTTTCTACTTCTGGTGGCGTATCGCCTCGTACTGGCATCACTCAGACAGCAGATTTCTGAAAAAACGCGCAGCAAAAATAAACAGAAAACTGGTTTTCAAATATGGGACTGAGATTCAGCTGGGTGCCCACATCGGACCTGGAATGGTGATTTCGCATCATCACGGAATCGTCATAAATGGTTCAGCAGTCATCGGTCACTCCTTTCGGATAAGACAAAACGCCACGATCGGCATTACCGGTGCAGATGTTAATAAAGAGCCAGCATCTATTATTATTGGCAATAATGTCAGCATTGGCGCGTGCTCCTGCATCATCGCCGATAAGATTCGCATCGGTGACGACGTTGTGATCGGCGCTATGTCATTTGTTAACAAAGATATTCCCGCTAATAGTACGGTTTATAGCGAAAAGAGGTTGCATGTGATCCCGAATAAATTGCACGCTGAATGACAAACACACGGCTACACATTTCATGTTTTCAAAAGTGCTTTCCTGCCACCAAGCCCGCGCCAGCGCTCGCCTTGCGGGTTTTGCTGATTGTCTAACCCCATGAGATTCGATCCTCTCTTCTCACGTTCAATCTAAAATTTTATTAAATTTCTGATTGTTAATTTTTAATCAGCTCCTCCGCGGATCAATGAAAGGGGAAAATATTGAAATTTTCTCCCATCTTTTTAGCGCTGTTTTACCGCAAGGCCGTCGGCACCTTACCTGCGCAATTCTGAGATAGGCATAAATGTGACGGGTCTTACACTATCCGTCACGTCGTAGTTAATTTGCATACTGGTGGAAACTGACCAGTCTTTTGCCTCGTATAAATTCGTGCAGCCAAAATTCCTCTTCATAATTACTTTCGAAGGTATGCTTGTTAATGGTTCACCAGGGTGGTCATGAACCCACGGACGAGTCATTTGTTTCTCTAAGTGTGCGGGAAGGTCATCTGGAAACATCCAGTCAGTGGAGTTATCTTCCTGAATTGTCAGCGTAATAGCCTTTATAATCCTTCCAGCACGCCAGAACGATAGAAAAATGCCTTCCCTGCCCATGTCCAAACTAAGCACTGGAGAACCTGACGCTCCTTTAGGTGGGGATTTGTACACAACCAAACCTGAATCAACAAGCTTGGCGTAACTCTTTACTAAGCTGTTAATCAATTATGCCTTCGGACGGTCCTTGACCGCCATATCCGCGAATGCCTAAGCATATGCATAAGAAAGATTATGTGTTCTCAGGAAGTGAACTGGATACTGGCTTTTTCCGTGTACAACCGGCGTATGGGGATGTTGCTGAAAACCCATAACGGGTCTGATTTTGCTGGATGGTTGGATAAATGGAAAAATTTGAAGGCAAACAAACTGACATGACTCACTGATAGTTCCATCTGATACTGCGCGGAGGTCAGTGGCAAGATAACAGGCAAAGCTTAGGTTGGCATACTGCCATCAGCAGGCGGCTAAAATAGTGGTTCATATTTATTAATTAAATAACAAGCTAATCATTATTAAAACAATTAATTTTTCACTATCTTTTATG
>NZ_JBGMNJ010000009.1:0-200053 GCF_051336815.1 Pantoea sp. C2G6 | reverse complement strand
TGCGAGAGTAGGGAACTGCCAGGCATTGTATAAGTGAAGAAGCCCCGCACGCGAGTGCGGGGCTTTTTTACGTCTGCTATTTGAGATTTCGGGCGGCAATCGGGTGCTGAAACGTTACCATCAGCTAAACGGTGCAGCCGCGTTAAACATTCTTCAACCCGCTGATTTTCCAATAATTAGCGACACAGCTCACAATAATAATCTCGGATTACCCCGTCTTTACCTTCAGTAGACTTAAATGCTTTACTCACTCCTTTAAACGCTGTTGATCAGCAAGGAACAGAGGTAAGGCATGACACCCACAAATAATAAAACTCAGACGGATGATACAAAGAAACGTATCTGGGCCATCGTCGGCGCGTCATCGGGTAACCTGGTCGAGTGGTTTGACTTCTACGTCTACTCCTTCTTCTCGCTCTACTTCGCACATATCTTTTTTCCACAAGGCGATACCACGACCCAGTTATTACAGACGGCGGGTGTCTTTGCCGCCGGATTTTTAATGCGTCCGATTGGCGGCTGGCTGTTCGGCTATATTGGCGACAAGCATGGCCGAAAAAATTCGATGCTGGTTTCGGTCTGCATGATGTGCTTCGGCTCGCTGGTGATTGCCTGTCTGCCCGGTTACGCCACGATCGGCGTGGCGGCGCCCGTCATTCTTTTGCTGGCGCGTATGTTCCAGGGATTGTCCGTAGGCGGCGAGTATGGCACCAGTGCGACCTACATGAGTGAAGTGGCGCTGGAAGGACGTAAAGGATTCTACGCCTCATTCCAGTATGTCACGCTGATTGGTGGACAGTTAGCGGCGGTACTGACCGTGGTCGTGCTGCAATTTCTGCTGACAGATGCAGAGCTGCGCAGCTGGGGATGGCGTATTCCGTTCTTCCTCGGCGCGCTGCTCGCGGTAGTCGCTCTCTGGTTGCGTCGCTCTCTGGAAGAGACTTCTGATAAAACCAGCCGCGAGCATCGCGATGCCGGCAGCGTAATTGGCTTGCTGCGCAATCATACCCGACCGTTCCTGATGGTGCTGGGCTTCACCGCCGGTGGCTCCCTGAGCTTCTATACCTTTACCACCTATATGCAGAAGTATCTGGTTAACACCTCAGGCATGGATCCCAAAACGGCCAGCGGTCTGATGACCGGGGCACTGCTGGTCTTTATGCTGATTCAGCCGATTGTTGGTGCGCTGTCAGATAAAATCGGACGCCGCACCTCAATGATGATTTTTGGCGCGGGCGCGGCGATCTGTACCGTACCGATCCTCACCCTGCTGCAAAATGTGCAGAGCCCGGGTGTCGCTTTCCTGTTAATCATGCTGGCGCTGCTGATTACCAGCTTCTATACCGCCATCAGTGGCATTCTTAAAGCCGAAATGTTTCCTCCCCAGGTTCGTGCGCTGGGCGTCGGGCTCTCCTATGCGGTGGCGAATGCGATCTTTGGTGGGTCGGCGGAATATGTGGCGTTGCTGATGAAACAGCAGGGGATTGAAACCACTTTCTTCTGGTATGTCTCCGCTATGGGGGCGGTAGCGTTTCTGGTGTCGTTGTTACTGCACAAGCGCGGGAAGGGAATAGCACTTTAACGCGGTGAGGTTCCCTAAGGCGATGCCGCTGGCTGCACCGGCGGCATGCCAGGCAAAACTTTTCAGCTATGCGGGCGGCTCTTTCTCGCTGTTTAGCCGCACCGTCACTCAACCAAAACAGCACGCCAGCGTATGAATCTGGCGCTGCTCATCTTCACTGCCTGCCGCCCGTGCCTCAGCGGCAACGGTTAAAGGATACGGCTGATTAGTCGATCAATACGTATCCGGCGCAGACGACGTATCAGTTTCCGTACTTTAGCCGGGTAGTCAGCAATGCTCTCAAGCTCGCGGAAATGGTTCACCACGGTTGTATGCTGGCGGATTAAGGTCAGCTCTTTATCACGCTGGTCGGTTAGCTGATGAAGCGGATCGTGAATTAACACCGCATTCTCAAGATCGAGCCGCCAGGCGCGTGGGTTGAGGTTATTGCCGGTGATCAGCTGCCACTCATCATCCACCCACATTCCTTTAAGGTGATAACTGTTATCGACATCCTTCCATAACCGCACCACCAGCTGTTGGTTATTGACGTAATATTGCAGCCGGCTCAGGAAGCGACGCAGATTTATTTCATACAGATAGGGCAGCGCGCCGATAATCTTGAAAGGCTGATCGGGCGCTATGTAGAAATCGTTAGCGGTCTTATCACCGACGATGATCTCAACCTGGCGGCCCTGACGCAGCAGATGAATAATATTACGTACCAGCAGGGCGGGCAGGTTGAAGTAGGGGGTACAGATGGTCAGTTTCTGTTCCGCACAGGGCATCAGATGAAAGATGGTTTTGTTCAGCAGGCTATGCTTACCCAGTCCCACCAGCGGCGTGACGGCCAGCTCTTCATTGCCCGCGTTGCCCTCGAACTGATAATTAAAGCCGCGCAGATCCTGACGAAACTGGCGCGTTTCGTTCTTAATCTCCGGGCTGGAAGGACGCTCAGCCGAATCGAGCCGGTTCACCGCTTCCGCTGATTTCAGATTGAGGTTAATCCATGCATACATGGTATCAGTCAGCTGAGGATTACGGATAAGCTGATAGCGGTCATAGCGATACTTATCATGCTGATGCAGGTAGACATCATTGATGCTGGCGCCGCTGTAGAGCAGCGTATCATCAATAATAAAGCCTTTCAGATGCAGCACGCCCAGCGCTTCGCGCGTATTAACCGGAATGCCGTAGACCGGGATGGCAATGTCGGGATGCCGGGTCGCCATTTCACAATACCAGTCCGCATTGGTCACGCCGCGTGCGGCACCAATCCGGCCACGCTGCGCCCGATGCCAGTCCACCAGAATCGAAATATCCAGCTCAGGACGCGCCTGCTTTGCGGCATAGAGCGCATCCATAACCGCCCGGCCTGCGTCATCGTTTTCCAGATAGAGCGCAACAATACAGATGCGACTCTGCGCGGCCGCAATCTTCTCCAGCAGCGTCTGGCGAAATTCGGCCGGCGAGTAAAGAGTCGACACATCCGCAACGGATTGTGACAGTTTCGGCAGCTGTGCGAGGTGTTGTTGGTGTTTGTTACGTTTGAATTTAGACAACATCACAGTGCACTTCTTCTCTGTTCATTGCATGGCCTTTTGCCATCAAATCAGGGTTATAACCATAAATAATAACATCAACTCTGTCGATTCGGACGTTTTTTACCTTTCTCTACAAGGTTAGTTGATCTCATCCTGTAGCGGCAATTTCAGACTGACGATACCGTCATCCAGTTGAATATCAACATGAAAATTGAGTTTCCGCGCCAGGGTAATCATGCCGCGATTATGGGGCATAGTGATACCATTCAATTGTTGCAAGCCATGATGCCGGGTGTAGCGGATCATCTTCTCCAGCAACCGTCGCCCCATGCCCAGCCCTTTGAGATCGGAACGCACCAGCACGGAAAACTCCGCGTCCATGTTGTCCGCATCCGAAATGGCACGGGTGACGCCGATAATTTCCGCACGCCCCTGCTGCTGGCGCACCGCCACTATAGCCATCTCGCGGTCGTAATCGATCTGGGTCATATTGGCGAGATCCTCATGGGTAAACTCATTGATCTCGCTGAAGTAGCGGTAGTAGAGATCTTCTTTGGTCACCTGACTGATAAAGTCGCGCAGCAGCGGCTCATCTTCAGGCAGAATCGGACGGAATAAGCAGAGCTGGCCATCTTTCAGCTGCACCTGCTCTTCCAGATGCTGCGGGTAGGGGCGGATCGCCAGCCGCGCTTCGTTATCGCCAGTGAACGGAGCCAGCGTCAGGGTGACGTCCAGCAGGGTAAAGTCATTACCCGCCGCCAGCAGCGGATGAATATCCAGCCGCTGGATCTCCGGGCAATCCACCACCAGGTTTGAGACCTGGACCAGCAGCTGACTCAGCCCCGCAATATCCAGCGGATTAAGGGCGCTGCGGCTGCGAATTTTTCCGCTCTTGATCGCCTGAATCACCAGATAGCGCGCCAGGGTCATATTCAGCGGGGGCAGCGCCACGGCAGCCTGTTTATCAGCCTGCCACTCGACGCCGCCTTCACCGAGCATGATAATCGGGCCAAACAGCGCATCCTGTTCCACCACCACCCGCAGCTCCTGCGCACCGGCACGGCTGGCCATGCTCTGCACCAGCAAACCTTCGATGCGTGCCTGCGGTAGCGTCTGCTTTACGCGATCAAAAATCGCCTCGGCGGCATGCTCCACTTCGCTGGCATTACGCAGGTAGAGCATTACCCCCTGAACTTCCGATTTATGGGGTATATCGGGCGAGCGCAGCTTCAGCGCCACCGGATAGCCAATCTGGTCAGCTATCGCCACCGCCGCCGCGCTGTCGCTGGCAATCCAGGTCGGCAGCGTTGCCAGCCCATATGCCTGGAGCACCGGCTGCACCTCGTGGGTATCCAGAGCGGTAATGCCGCGATCCAGCGCCTGCGACAGCAGCCGGTGAGCATGGGTTGTGTCCTGAGTCAGCGTGGCGGGCAGGGCGGGCGTTTCACGCAGCTGCTTCTGGTTACGCCGGTATTCAACCTGATGCATAAACGCGGTCACGGTGCCTTCCGGGGTACGCCAGGTCGGGATCCCCGCCTGGGTAAAGGCGCGACGTGCAGCCTGAGAAGAGAACTCACCGCTCCAGTTAGTCAGTAAGGTCACCAGTTTGCCACGTGGATGACGGGCAATCGTCTCTATCAGATGGGTAGCGGTTTCCGTTGCAGGCGCGACCGCACTGGGTGCATGAATAATCATCAGCGCGTCGAGTTCATGACTGTTGAGCAGGATCTCCACACAGGCGGCATAGCGTTGCGCGGTGGCGTCATCTTTTAAATCCAGCGGATTGCCCCGACCAGCACCGGCGGGCAACAGCGCCTCCAGCTGCTGGCGCGTCTCATCGCTGAGCTGAGCCAGCTTGCCGTTGCGGGCATAGAGTTCATCCAGCGCAAGGGCGGCAGGCGCGGCACCGTTGCTGATAATCATCAGCCGATCGCCCCGCAGCGGCCGCATGTGGCTCAGCGACTCCACGGCGGAGAACAGCTCGTGGGTGTCCTGCACCCGCAACAGTCCGGCGCGCTGGATAGCGGCATCCCAGGCGGCGTCCAGCCCGCTGTGGGTTCCCAGCAGCGCCTGCGCTTCGCGGCTGCGACCGCTCTTGATCACCAGGATGGGTTTGTTGCGGGAGGCGCTGCGCGAGGCGGAAACAAAACGCCGCGCGTCACTGAGATGTTCGAGATAGAGCAGAATAGCGCTGGTTTTGCCGTCGCGCGCCAGGAAGTCGAGCAGGTCATCGACGTCGGTATCCAGACTGTCACCCAGCGCGATAAACCAGGAGAATCCCAGACTGCGCTGCTGCGCCCAGTCGAGGATGGTATTGGAAACCGCGGCGGACTGGGAAATAAACGCGATACGCCCTTTCTCGATCGGGACTGGCGAGAAGCTGGCGTTTAATCCCTGCCAGGGAGCCAGCAGCCCCAGACTATTCGGCCCCAGCAGGCGGATCTGCCACTGGCTGGCGCACGCCTTAAGTTCGGCCGACTGGCTGGCTGGCGCGGAGAGGATGATGCAGGCCTTGCAGCCTTTCTCGCCGAGCTGTTGCAGCAGCGCGAGGTTGCGCTTTGAGTGGGTGCAGATCACCGCCAGGTCTGGCGCGAAAGGCAGGCTTTCAATAGTGGGCCAGGCCAGCACGCCGCTGACCGCCTTATATTTTGGCGTCACCGGCAACACCGGGCCGCTAAAGCCGCCAGCCAGCAGGTTACGCATCATAAAATATCCGGCACGCCCCGGTGTGACCGAGGCACCAATTACCGCAATCGATTTGGGTCGTAACAGCGCTTCCAGTCCGCGTTGGCTCATCTCGCCCTCCAGAGATCGGGATTTGCGTGATTGTAAACGCTTTTGACCGCCAGCGCTTCCGGGCAGATCGCAGCCTGAACATTCACATCGCAGGCGTGGCCGATTGGCCCGGTTAGCGGCGGAGCGTGTTCAAGGCTGCCCGGCGTGGTGCGGTTTGCCAGCCAGATAGGCGGCGCGGAACTGCTCAAAATGGTGGGACAGCGCCTGGGCGGCCAGCCGATCGCCAGCCTGTTCCAGCAGGGCCGCCGCCACTTCCGCCGTACAGTGTTGTCCTTCGCCGTGGGCTTCTCGCAGCGTATAGCGCGAAGGGGTGCTGACCGAGAGCGACATTACCGGCAGAGCGTCGAGCCAGGGACTTTTGCGGAACATCTTACGCGCTTCGGTCCAGGTCCCGTCCAGCATAATAAACAGCGGCGGCTTGCCGCTGCGCGGGGGCACGGTCAGCACCTCCCGGCCCGGATCGGCATAAGATGCGGGAAAGACCACCAGCGGCTGATAGTCGGGGTTGCGCACCGCCGCCAGCAGCAGCGGATCCGGTTCGGTGCGGGACCAGCCAAAGGCCTGGGTCTCCGGCAGAATATCGGCAATCAGCCGGCCAGTGTTGCTGGGCTTCATCGGCTCGGTATCAAACATCACCAGGCAGAAGCGGCTGCGGGCGGCGTGCGGCACAATCTGGCTGCACAGGCAGTTTCTCTCAGGCAGCAGACAGCCCTGACAGCGAACGACACGATTCCCGCGCGCAAGGAAAGGGCGGGTAGCGCGGGCAAGGCGTTGGGTGCGCAAGCGCAAAACAGCATTTTCAGACATGAGTATTCAGGGCAGGAAAAAGGTCAGTGTAATCGAAGCGCAGGGGAAAAGGAAAAGGCCAGCCAGGCTGACCTTTTTGCGGTTAGAGGGACTCATCCAGCCATTCATTGAAAGGCGCTTTAGGCATCGCGCCGTTCAGCATGTCGACCCGGTCGCCATTCTTAAACAGCATGATGGTCGGAATGCTGCGAATGCGGAAGCGCGCACTCAGCGCCGGTTCTGCTTCTGTGTTGACCTTAATAAAGCGCACTTTACCGCGACGTTCGCTGGCGACATCTTTAAACACTGGCGCGAAGTTGACGCACGGGCCACACCAGGGTGCCCAGAAGTCGATCACCACCGGCAGATCGTCCTGTAGATATTTGTCTAACGTGGCGGCGGTGGCGTTAACCACTTCGCCATCAAACAAATCATTTCCACAGCGACCGCATTTCGCCGCTTCGGCAAGGCGTTCTTCAGGAACGCGATTGGTTGCCTGACAGGAAGCGCATACCGTATTCATAGGAACCTCTGATGTTAGGAAGTGTCAGTCTGGTAAATAGTGGCCATTATGAAAGGGGGCCGATCAGCTCTCAATCTGGATCGCTCTATAGGTTCAATAGTTGATAGCTAAGCGCCAGCACATCAGGTAATCTGCGCGCTCTCAATGCAGGAGGAAGATATGAACGACGAGTTTAAAGGCAAAAGCGGTAAGGTTAAGGTGATGTACGTGCGTGGCGAGGACGATAAAAGCGCCCGATCGCCTAACCCTCGTACAGGCAAAGGTGGTTACGCTGCTGCCCGCCAGGATGATAATCGTCGTTCTTCTGGCCCCCGCACTGAACGTAATCAGGAGGGCGGACGCTCTGCCGGTCGCCGTAGCGACGACGCGGGTCGCAGCAGTTCACCACGTCGTGACGAAGGCGGACGTGGCGCACCACGCCGTTCAGATGAAGGCGCAGGTCGCCGCAACGATCGTGGCGATGATAGCCGCGGCGCCTATGGCAGCAGCGACTCCCCGTGGCGCACCGTATCACGCGCGCCATCAGCCGATCGTGCAGCATCGCCTGAGAGCGATAAGCCCGATCACGGCGGTATCAGCGGCAAGAGTTTCGTCGATCCCGAGCAGATCCGTCGTCAGCGTAACGAAGAAACCCGCGTCTATGGCGAGAACGCCTGTCAGGCACTGTTCCAGAGCCGTCCTGAAGCGATTGTGCGCGCCTGGTTCGTGCAGGAAGTCACACCGCGTTTCCGTGACGCGCTGCGCTGGCTGGCTGCTAACCGCAAAGCCTACCATGTGGTGGAAGATGCGGAGATCACCAAAGCCTCCGGCACTGAGCATCACGGCGGCGTCTGCTTCCTGATCAAAAAGCGCATGGGGATGGCGGTTGCTGAATGGCTGAGCCAGGCCAATACCAAAGATTGCGTGCTGGCGCTGGAAGATGTCAGCAACCCACACAACCTCGGCGCGATTATGCGCAGCTGCGCGCACTTTGGCGTAAAAGGTCTGCTGGTGAACGACGCTTCCCTGCTGGAGTCGGGTGCCGCGGTACGTACCGCAGAGGGTGGTGCCGAGCATGTGCAGGCGATCAGCGGCGCAACCTTCAGTGAAGGTCTGGAAGCGTTCCGTAAAGCGGGTTACACCATCGTCACCACCTCCAGCCATCAGGGCACGCCGCTGGCGCAGGCTCAGCTGCCGGAGAAAATGGTGCTGGTGCTAGGCCAGGAGCGTGAAGGTCTCTCTGACACGGCGTTTAAACAGGGTGATATGAGCCTGTCGATTGGCGGCACCGGCAACGTGGAAAGCCTTAACGTTTCAGTGGCGACCGGCGTACTGCTTGCCGAATGGTGGCGTCAGAACGCATAAAAAAAACGGGCCGCAAGGCCCGTTTTTTATGGAGGTGATAACGCGCTGCTTCCTTCACTTTGCTGTTCAGCGGGATAAAAAACGGGCCGAAAGGCCCGTTTTGCTGTGTCACTTTAGTGCGCTCCGCCGCCACCGCCACCGCCGCCTGCGCCAAAAGGCGGACGGGCGAACCAGATCAGCACCAGCAGGATTAAAAACACCCCCGCCGAGGCCCAGAAAATCTCATTCGCTGAAATAATCAGTCCCTGGTTGGTGATCTGCTGCGCGATCCAGGCTGACGCCTGCTGCTGCGTCATCCCCATGCTTTCCAGCTGGCTGTACATCTGCTGCGAGTTCACGTTGTACGGGGTAATCGACTCGGTCAGATAGCTATGATGCATCGACTCGCGATTGGTCCACATGGTGGTGGTGATCGAGGTGCCGATCGACCCAGCCAGCGTACGCACAAAGTTAGAGAGGCTGGAGGCCGCCGCCAGCCGCTCCGGTGGCAGACCCGACAGGGTAATGGTGGTCAGCGGCATAAAGAAGCAGGCCACGGCAAAACCCTGAATGAACTGCGGCCAGGCTGAGGCACCAAAATCCATTCCCGGTTCAAAGGTGTAAGCGCGCCAGTAGAAGCAGACGGCGTACATAATGAAGCTGAATGTCACCAGTCGCCGCATATCGAGTTTATGCGCGAAGCGCCCGATGATCGGCGACAGGATCACCGGCAGAATCCCCACCGGCGCGGAGGCCAGCCCGGCCCAGGTCGCGGTGTAGCCATACACCTCCTGGAGCAGCTGCGGCAGCAGCACTATCGAGCCGAAGTAGAGCATATAGGCCAGGCTGATCGATAAACAGCCGATGGTGAAGTTTCGCGACTTAAACAGCGACAGGTCGACTATCGGGTTGTCGTCGGTCAGCTCCCAGACCAGCAGCACCGCCAGCGCAATCACGGCAACCACCGCCAGCACGATAATCTCGGTGGAGCTGAACCAGTCCAGCTCTTTACCGCGATCCAGCATCACCTGCAAACAGCCGATCCCCACCACCAGCAGCACCAGCCCGACCATATCGATCGGGCGGATTTCGGTTCGGGTCTCGCGGCCACGCAGCGTCTGGAGCGTCAGCATCACCACCACCGCGCCAATCGGCACGTTGATGAAGAAGATCCAGCCCCAGTGATAGTTATCACTGATCCAGCCGCCCAGAATCGGGCCGCAGATCGGTGCCACAATCACCGTCATCGCCCAGAGTGACAGGGCGATACTGCGTTTGGCGGGAGGGTAGTTGCTCAGCAGCAGACTCTGCGACAGCGGAATCAGCGGACCGGCGACGATCCCCTGCAACACGCGGAAGAAGATCAGCATTTCCAGACTTTCAGACATGCCGCATGCCCAGGAGGCGATGGCAAACAGCACGGTGGCCCAGGTAAATAACTTTACTTCGCCAATGCGTTTTGCCAGCCAGCCGGTAATCGGGATCGAGATGGCGTTGGCGACGCCAAACGACGTAATCACCCAGGTGCCCTGGGAGTTAGAGGCACCGAGGTTCCCGGCGATAGTCGGGATCGCCACGTTTGCGATGGTCGAGTCGAGCACCTGCATAAACGTGGCCAGCGACAGCGCAATGGTCATTAAGACCAGCGGCATCCCTTTAAGCGGTTGTTGTGCCATTACAGCCTCCGCGTCCTCATCCGGCGTTGGCGCGGACGATTTCGGTGATCAGCTGATTGACCGGCGCGAGGTCAATCACCAGGGCGTTGCTGCTGTAAGCGGCCTGCTGCCGTACGCTGGTGGCCAGCGTGCTGCCCTCTTTGCGGGTGGTATCAATTTTCACCAGCGTCGACAGGCCAATGCGTAACGGATGCTTCGCAATATCTTCCTGATTGAGTTCGATACGCACCGGCAGACGCTGAACCACTTTGATCCAGTTACCGGTGGCGTTCTGTGCTGGCAGCAGCGAGAAAGCGCTGCCGGTACCCATATCGAGTCCCACGACTTTGCCGTGATAGACCACATCATCGCCGTAAATATCCGCGACCACGGTGGCGGACTGACCGATACGTACACCTGCCAGCTGGGTCTCTTTAAAGTTCGCGTCGACCCACAGGTTGGTGGCGGGCACCACGGCCAGCAGCGGCGTGCTCGGGGTGATTTGTGAACCAACCTGGACACTGCGACGGGAGATGAAGCCATCCATCGGGCTGCGGATCTCAGTACGTTGTAGGGCGAGCCAGGCGTCACGCAGCTCAGCGGCGCTCTGCTGCACTGCCGGCTGGTTTTCCAGCGAGGTGTTGAGGATCATCGCCTGATTCGCATTATATTGCTGTTCGGCCACGTCCAGCTGGGCTTTGGCGGTCGCCACGGCATCACGGGCGTGCTGCAACTCTTCCCGACCAATCAGGTTAGAGGCCGCCAGCGGCTCACGACGCTTCAGGTCAGCCTGCGCCTGCGCCAGTGCGGTCTGTTGCAGAGCGATGCTGGCCTGATACTGTTTGCCGTTAATCATCAGCTGGTGGGTCTGACGCACGCTGGTAGCCAGAGCGGTTTTCGCTTTTTCAAACGCCTGCTCAGCATCGGTTTTATCCAGTGAAACCAGCACATCGCCCTTTTTGACGTAATCGGTGTCTTCAAACCAGACTTTATTGACGCTACCGGAAACCTGCGCCATCACCTGCACCTGATTACCCGCCACGTAAGCGTCATCGGTTTCCTGAAAATGGCGCAGCACCAGGAACCAGTAAACGCCCCAGGCAATACCAATCAGCACAAAGATCAGCAACAGCACGATGAGCACACCTTTGCGCTTCTTCTTTTTGTTGGCTGATGGTTGCGGTCTCTGTGCTTCTGCCGTTGCACTCATGTCTTTCTCCACGTTTTCCATTTAGTCGGGTTGCAGTCATCCCTTTCCGCCAGCGCCCGAGTCGAAAAAGCCAGCGACTGAGCGCTGGCCAGATAAAAAAAGAAAATCAAAATAACGATTTCGACAGGTGATTGTGTCGCACTTATTGCTATTAGCGGGACAGCGAGGCGATCAGCTGGTCTTCATCCATTTTATCAAGACGGTTGAGCAACTTACGGGTGATGCCTTCCAGCTGTGACTTCTCCTCAACCGATAGCGAGGACCAGAGATATTGCAGGCTCTGATGCTGAGGTGGCAGCAACTGACGCAAAAACTCCATGCCTTTTTCGGTCAGGTGCAGATGCAGACAGCGACGATCGTGGTCGCTTTCACGGCGCTCAATCCAGCCGCGCTTCTCCAGCTCATCTGCAATACGGGTGGCGTTGGTACGCGAGGAACCGAGTGCAGAACTCAGCTCTGAGGGCTGAATGCTGTGGTTTTCCTGCGCATCCAGCGTGATTAATGCCATGAACAGTGTTTCGTTAATGCCCTGTGCTTTCAGCATCTTATTGCGATTGTCCAGCAGTTTACCCTGCATATGCATACAGAGACGCGTCAGAATGATTTCCTGTAACGGAAAATCCTTATGGCGATTGGCACGGATGTTTAGCATCTGCTCAATGGGAGTAAACGAACTTTCCATTAAAAAAAACCTCACTAATTGCAACTTGTATAATAACTATGGTGACAGGCTAAGCGTAGTCACTTTTTGGCAGGTGATCGCTGACGGGCCCATACTGCACCATCAAAGGTATTCCAGGCCATTTCCCTGGCCCTGGGTTAAAAAACCCTACACCCGGCCGCAGCCGCAGTGCCGGGAGTCGTCGAAAGAGGGCAAATTTAATAATTTCGCGAGGAAAAATAACTGAAGTGAATAGGTTTGCAGCTAACCATAACAAACCTAACCATTTGTGACCAGACTCATCTGCGGTCTGGCCGGGCTTCAGTGGATTTTTTCCGGTTCAAAACGTGATCCGTACATCCAGATCAGCAGATTAAGCAGCGTCAGCAGCACCCCAACCCCACAGACGCCATACCAGCCCGCAAGATGGTAAGCCGTCGCCGAGAGCAGCGATCCGGCTGCGCCGCCGATAAAGTAGCTGGTCATGTAACCGGCGGTCAGGCGATTACGCGCCTCCGGGTGCTGGGCGTAGATCACGCTCTGATTGGTGATGTGCACCGCCTGTACCGCCAGATCCAGCAGCAGGATGCCGACAATCAGTGCAATCAGCTGCCCGGCACCCCAGGCGATAGCGCCCCAGGAGAGCAGCATAATCAGCAGGCCCCAGCGGGTGGTCAGCTTCGCTTTGCCTTTATCCGCCAGCGCGCCCGCCTGACGGGCGGCCAGTGCGCCTGCGGCCCCGATCAGCCCCAGCAAGCCAATCTTCCCTTCAGAGAAGTGGTAAGGCGACCCCGAGAGCAGAAAAGCCATGGAGGTCCAGAGCAGGCTGAAATTGGCAAAGGAGAGGCAGCCGGTCCAGGCGCGGGTGCGGATCACCCGATTGCTGGCATAGAGGCGGAAGATCGAGGCCAGCAGCTGCGGATAGTTCATCGGCAGAGACTGCCTGACGCGCGGCAGCGTCAGCCACAGGGCCAGCGCCATCGCCACCATCAGCAGGCTGGCGGTCCAGTAAACGCTCCGCCAGCCGCCAAGCTGCGCAATGCCACCCGCCGCGGTGCGTGCCAGCAGAATGCCGAGCAGCAGACCGCTCATCACCGTCCCCACGATTTTACCGCGCCGCTCCGGCTCTGCCAGCGTGGCCGCCAGTGGCACCACTATCTGGGCGGCGACCGAGAAAAGGCCGGTCATCACCGTACCCAGCAGTAAAAAGAGAAAAGAGTGCGACAGCGCGATAATGATCATGCCCGCCGCAGCCAGCAGCATCATGGTGACAATCAGGCTGCGCCGCTCAAAACGGTCGCCCAGCGGCACCAGCAGCAGCAGGCCGCAGGCGTAACCGAGCTGCGCCGTGGTGACGATAAACCCGGCAAGACTCACGGAGAGATTGAACTGGTGGGCAATGGTGTTGAGCAGTGGCTGAACGTAGTAGTTACTGGCAACGCAGAGGCCGGTCGCTACCGACATCAGCACCACTAACATCGGCGTCAGACCCTGACGAATCGCATTCATAAACCGCATCGGTCGCTAATAATCATAAGGAGTTAATAATAACTCAAAAAACTATTTCAGACGCATGTTTATTGACAGGCCATACCAGTCGGGCGAGCAGCCATAAAAAAGGGCGGAAGAGCTCCGCCCAGGGTGGGATAGTCACGAGCGGGTTCAGGCTGCGCCCATCGCATTGCGTGTGGGCGGCCGTCTGTAAGCAGACAGCCCGTGATAACGCAGCTACTTCGCCGCGGCCTGCGCCTCGCTCACCCATTTATCAAATTCAGCCTGATGCGCCTTAATCCAGCCATCCACGTGACGGTTAATCGCCTCTTCCGAGTTCTGCCCGGCGTGCATCGCTGAGTTTTCAGCATTGATGTCAGTAATCGGCAGTTTCATCACCGCAAACAGGCGGGCCGCCGCCGGGTTTTTCTCAGCCCAGGCTTTGTTGGCGACGATGTGCATGGTGTTAACCGGGAAGCCGTAGTTCGCGCCATTGGCCAGCTTCGTATCAACCTCTTTCTGCTCGCCTGGCAGCGAAGAGAAGGGCACCTGAAGCCAGACCACATCGCGACCTGGCTTCAGCACATCGCTCAGCCAGTAGGGCGTCCAGGTGTAATAAAGAATTGGTTTACCCTGTTTGTAGCGGGCCAGCGTATCCGCCACCATCGCGGAGTAGTTACCCATGTTGGCGGTAACGGTATCGCTGAGACCAAAGGCGCTGTTCTGATGATTAATCACCGCCTCACAGCCCCAGCCTGGCGTGCAGCCGGTCATATCCGCTTTCCCATCGCCGTTGGCGTCAAACAGGCGGGCGATCTTCGGATCTTTTAGCTGTGCAATATTGGTGATGTGATACTTCTCAGCCGTCTTTTTATCGATCAGATAGCCCTGAGCGGCCCCGGTCACGTAGGTTCCCTCACGGTAGAATTTTTGATCGCCGCCCGCGGCTTTATACATGTCGTCATGCAGAGGCTGCCAGTTCACTGCGGTAAAGGTTGCGTCACCGGAGGCGATAGAGGTGTAGCCGACGTTGTAATCGACTTCACTCGGCTTATTGACCTGATAGCCGAGCTTTTCCAGCGCCCGGCTGACAATCAGCGTCTGGAAGGTCTCTTCAGCGATAGTGCTCTGAACCGGTTGTACGCTAATGCCTTTGCCGGGCAGATCGGCGGCGGAGACGTGTGAAACGGCCAGCGTCGTTAACGCGGCGGCAAGCAGAGGGGCTCTGATAGGCATAGTTATTCCTTATTTTCAGATGTTGTGTCAGCAGCGGGCGGTGCAACGGCACCGCCCGGAGGATTATTTTTTACGGGAAGGGGAGAAGATCAGGCCCAGTGGACCGGTGTGATACCAGTGACGATTACCGCGGCTGCGGCTGTCGCGTCCAAACGATTGGGTCAGGCGGTCAAGGATAATGGCGAGGATCACAATCCCCACGCCGCCTACCGTCGCCAGCCCCATATCGAGACGACCGATACCGCGCAGCACCATCTGACCGAGCCCGCCCACGGCGATCATTGAGGCGATCACCACCATCGACAGCGCCAGCATCAGCGTCTGATTGACACCCGCCATAATGGTGGGCATCGCCAGCGGCAACTGCACTTTAAACAGCAGCTGACGCGGGCTGGCACCAAAAGATTCGCTCGCTTCAATCAGATCGGCGGGCACCTGCTTAATGCCGAGGATCGTCAGGCGTACAATCGGCGGCAGGGCGAAGATAATTGTCACCACCACCCCTGGCACATTCCCGATACCAAACAGCATCACAATCGGCACCAGATAGACAAAGGCGGGCGTGGTCTGCATCGCATCAAGCAGCGGCCGCACGATACGCGCTGCCCGTTCGCTGCGTGCCAGCCAGATCCCCAGCGGCAGACCGATAAGGATGCAGAACATCAGCGCGGTCAGCACCAGCGCCAGCGTAATCATCGCCTGCGACCAGGCACCAATCGCACCAATCACGATCAGCGACACCAGCGTGGCGATGCCCATGGCGGGGGTGGCGATCTGCCAGGCGATCAGCGCAAACACCAGAATCGCCACCGGCGCAGGCATCCCCAGCAGCAGCTGCTGGAAGGCGCTGAGAATATAGTCGACCGGCACCCGGATCCCCTGGAACAGCGGACGGAAGTGGTTGACTACCCAGTCGATGCCGGTGGTTACCCAGTGATCGAGCGGGATCCAGGTTTTATGAAACGGGTCCATGATAGTGAAATGTTCTGGCGCAGGCGCAGGGGCGCTGTTAAGCCAGTCACTGCCGGACGCATCCGGGGTCGCGCTGCCATCTGGCGAGCCCCAGGCATCAGCCCCGCCGCTGCTGGTGGGCGCGGGCTGACTGGCGGCGGCGCTATCCCACGGATTGCTGGTTTCCTGACTCATGACTGGACTCCTTCACGATCTAACGCGCGCAAAAGCGTGCTTTTGGAAATGACACCGACATAGTGATTTTCTTCACTGACCACCGGCACCGCACAGGGCGCCTGGGCGACGTGAGAGAGCAAATCGCTGAGTGAGGTCCCGGCGGGAACGGCAGCCGGTGCGTCGAGCAGGGCGCTGTCGAGACCTTCGCCCGCTGCCAGCGCCGCTTTCAGGGAGTCGGTGGAGACCACGCCGATGAACTTCTGCTTTTCCAGCACGTAGCCGTAATCGCGATCTTCATCCTGGAGCAGCTTAATGGCGGAGCGCGGGCCGAAACCGGCCGCCTTGCGGATTAGCGCACCGGCGCTGCGGCGGGCAATATCTTTGGCGCTGAAAACGTGACTAATATCCACGCCGCGGAAGAAGGTACGCACATAGTCATTGGCCGGATTATTCAGGATCTCATCCGGTGTACCCACCTGTACCACTTCGCCGCCCTGCATAATGGCAATGCGATCGCCAATTCGCATCGCTTCATCCAGATCGTGGGAAATAAAGACGATGGTGCGCTGATGCCGGGCCTGTAAATTGACCAGCTCATCCTGCATTTCGGTACGAATCAGCGGGTCAAGTGCCGAGAAGGCTTCATCCATTAATAAAATATCGGGATTAATCGCCAGGGCACGCGCTAATCCGACGCGCTGACGCATACCGCCGGAAAGTTCATCCGGGTAGGCGTGGGCATAATTCTCCAGTCCGACCTGACGTAACGCCTCAAGGGCTTTTTCCTGTCGCTCTGCCACGGCAATTCCGGCTAATTCCATGCCGAACGCCGTATTATTAAGGACATTCATGTGCGGCATCAAAGCAAATGACTGGAATACCATGCTGATTTTATTTCTGCGGACGTCACGCAGCTCGCTGTCAGATATTTTTGCAATATCGACACCGTCAAGGATCACCTGGCCGCGTGTCGGCTCTATCAGACGATTGAGAAGGCGAACCATGGTCGATTTCCCGGAACCGGATAACCCCATGATGACGAATATCTCGCCTTCTTCAATGGCCAGACTGGCGTTTTTGACCCCAACAGAGAGGCCGGTCTTCTCAAGGATCTGATTTTTATCCGCGCCCTGTTCAATATATTTAAATGCGCGCTCGGGGTTATCCCCAAATATTTTATAGAGGTTTTTTACTTCGAGTTTTATTGCCATGCAGTGATGTAATCCTGGTTGAAATATTGTCTGTCTATCTGCCTGTTCTGCTGAAATTTAATCAGGCCATACCGTAGCACACTGAGAATGTCTGACAACCCTGAAGGCGGATATTCGCGCGGCTGCCGGTCTGCTGAGGCGGTTTATCGTCAAGGCGCACAAGGGATGAGCGCAGATTAATTTTTTCTGATCGCAAGCAGAAATTAGGGCTATTTCACCAGCTTTGCCCTGCTGAAGCCGAAAAAATGGGAGTCAGCAGCGGCAAATAACGACGAAATAAGCGCGCGTGATGGCGTAAAATAATCGTCTGCGTCAGTACTGTTTTCTGGTTAATTATCGTCGCTGCAAGCGCGAGATTAGAACTGATCAGAAACGCCGTTAATTAACCGCTTCCGGCTGTTCAGTCTGGAGGGCAACTGGCGGAGTGTGGCGGCAGAGCAGGCGCGTCAGACGGGGATAAATGGAGAAGGGCGGGCGCTGCATCGCAGCGCCCGCCTGGGATCAGAAGTTCCAGTCTTCGTCTTCCGTTTCCACCGCTTTACCCATCACGTAGGAGGAGCCGGAACCAGAGAAGAAGTCGTGATTTTCGTCGGCGTTGGGCGACAGAGCCGACAGAATCGCCGGATTGACCGCTGTCAGCTCCGCCGGGAACAGCGCCTCATAGCCCAGATTCATCAGCGCCTTGTTGGCGTTGTAGTGCAGAAAGGTTTTTACCTCTTCCACCCAGCCGACATCGGCATAGAGCGCTTCGGTATAGGCCACTTCGTTTTCATACAGCGCCAGCAGCAGATCGTAAGCGAACTGCTGTAACTCGTCGCGACGCCGATCGTCAGCCGCCGCCAGCGCCTGCTGATACTTGTAGCCGATGTAGTAGCCGTGCACCGCCTCATCGCGGATGATCAGGCGAATCAGATCGGCGGTGTTGGTCAGCTTGCCCCGGCTCGACCAGTACATCGGCAGCCAGAAGCCGGAGTAGAACAGGAACGACTCCAGGAAGACGCTGGCGATCTTCTTCTTCAGCGGATCATCGGCGCGGTAGTGCGCCAGAATGATGCGCGCCTTATTTTGCAGCGGCGCGTTCTCTTCGCTCCACTGATAGGCGGCATCCACATCCTGGCTGTTACACAGGGTAGAGAAGATGGAGCTGTAAGAGCGGGCATGCACCGCCTCCATAAAGCTGATATTCGACAGCACCGCCTCTTCATGCGGCGTGATGGCATCCTCCATCAGTCCCGGCGCGCCGATCACGTTCTGGATGGTGTCGAGCAGCGTCAGGCCGGTAAAGACCCGGATGGTGAGCTGCTGCTGCTGTTTATCCAGCGTCTGCCAGGCGGGCAGATCGTTGGAGAGCGGCACTTTCTCCGGCAGCCAGAAGTTGCTGGTCAGACGGTTCCACACCTCCAGATCTTTCTCATCCTGAATGCGGTTCCAGTTAATGGCCTGAATCTGTTTTAGTTGCATAGTTTTCATCACAGGGCGCAGGAGACGCAGCCCTGAACCTCGGTTCCCTGAAGCGCCATCTGGCGCAGACGAATGTAATAGAGCGTTTTGATCCCTTTTTTCCACGCATAAATCTGCGCTTTGTTGATGTCACGGGTGGTGACGTCATCGCGGAAAAACAGCGTCAGCGACAGGCCCTGATCGACGTGCTGCGTGGCTTCGGCGTAGGTATCAATAATCGCTTCCGGCCCAATCTGGTAGGCATCCCGATAGAGATGGAGATTCTCATTGGTCATAAACGGCGCGGGATAGTAGACGCGCCCGGTTTTGCCCTCTTTACGGATCTCAATAGGGGAGACGATCGGGTGAATGCTGGAAGTCGCATGGTTGATATAAGAGATCGAGCCGGTCGGCGGGATCGCCTGGAGGTTCTGATTAAACAAGCCATGCTGCATCACCGCGTCCCGCAGCGCCCGCCAGTCCGCCTGGGTCGGCAGCGTCAGGCCCGCGTCGGCAAACAGCTTCGCTATCCGTTCGGTGCGCGGCTGCCACTCGCGCTGGAGATATTTATCGAAGTAAACCCCGCTGGCGTAGTGGGAGTTCGCAAAGCCGTCGAAGCACTGCTGCCGCTCCTGCGCCAGCTGATTAGAGGTGCGCAGCGCATAGTAGGTGATGCAATAAAAGTAGAGATTGGTGAAATCGAGTGCTTCCGCTGAACCGTAGGCGATGCCTTCCCGCGCCAGGTAGCCGTGCAGATTCATCTGGCCCAGGCCAATCGCGTGTGAGCGACGGTTGCCTTCGGCCACCGAGGGCACCGAGCTGATCTCACTCATCAATGACACCGCCGTCAGAGCGCGCACCGCCATCTCCACGGTGCGCGCCAGATCGCCAGAGTCCATGGCGTGGGCAATATTCAGCGAGCCGAGGTTACAGGAAATATCTTTGCCGACGTGACGATAGCTGAGATCGTCAAAGTAGTGGCTGGCGCTGTTCACCTGCAAAATCTCTGAGCAGAGGTTGCTCATGTTGATGCGACCGGCAATCGGATTACTGCGGTTTACGCTGTCCTCATACATGATGTAGGGGTAGCCCGACTCAAACTGGATTTCGGCCAGCGTCTGGAAAAAGTCGCGCGGCTGAATATAGCTTTTACGGATGCGCTCATCCGCCAGCATCTCCTCATACTTTTCGCTGATGCTAATATCGCCGAAGGCCTGGCCATAGATGCGTTCAACGTCATAGGGCGAGAACAGCGCCATTGGCTGATTCTCTTTCGCCAGCTGGAAGGTAATATCGGGGATCACCACGCCCAGCGACAGCGTCTTGATACGGATCTTCTCATCCGCGTTTTCACGTTTGGTGTCGAGAAAACGCAGAATATCGGGATGATGCGCGTTGAGCCAGACCGCTCCCGCCCCCTGACGCGCACCGAGCTGGTTGGCATAGGAGAAGGCATCTTCCAGCATCTTCATCACCGGGATCACGCCCGACGACTGGTTTTCGATACGTTTGATTGGCGCACCCGACTCACGCAGGTTTGACAGTAAAAACGCCACGCCGCCGCCGCGTTTGGAGAGCTGGAGCGCAGAGTTCACGGCGCGACCAATCGACTCCATATTGTCTTCAATGCGTAACAGGAAGCAGGAGACCAGCTCACCGCGCTGCTGTTTACCGCAGTTGAGGAAGGTAGGGGTGGCGGGCTGGAAGCGTCCGCTGAGGATCTCCTCCAGCAGCGCCCGCGCCAGCGGTTCATCGCCCTGGGCCAGGGTCAGCGCCACCATACAGGCGCGCTGCTCAAAGGTCTCCAGATAGCGTTTGCCATCAAAGGTTTTCAGGGTGTAGCTGGTGTAGTACTTCCAGGCGCCGAGGAAGGTTTTGAACTCAAATCCCCGGTTCTGCGCCACTTCATGCAGCTCAAGCAGAAAATCGAAATTGTACTGATTCAGCACCCCGGCGTCGTAGTAGCCCTCGGCGACCAGATAGCGCAGACGCTCAGCGTTACTGGCAAACGGCACGGTATGCGGTTGCACATGCTGGATAAAGAACTGGCGCGTCGCCTCGCGATCTTTTTCGAACTGGATGCGACCCTCTGCGTCGTAGAGGTTGAGCATGGCGTTGAGCGCGTGATAGTCGAGCGTCACGCCGTTAAGGGTATCTGTTGTTGCCAAAATTGGGTTACTCCCGCTTTTACTTTCGCGACATCGTCAGGGGTGCCCATCAGCTCAAAGCGGTAGAGGCAGGTAACCTGACATTTTTTTGCAATGATGCTGCCGGCCAGACAGTAGCCTTCACCGAAATTACGGTTGCCCGCGGCGATCACGCCCCGGATTCCGCGCCGGTTGGTCTCATCATTAAGAAACTGAATCACCTGTCGGGGCACCGCACCGCGACTGCCGCCGCCGCCATAGCTCGGCACCACCAGAATGTAGGGCTGGTCGATATACAGCGGCTGACGGGCATCGATCGGTATGCGCCGGGCGGGCAGCCCCAGCCGCGTCACAAACCGGTGGGTGTTTTCCGACTGGCTGGAAAAATAGACTAGCGGGAACATCGCTTAGCCCCCGACGGCGGTGAGCGGGCGCAGGGTGGCGATCTTGTCCGGGCGGAAACCGCTCCAGTGATCGTCATCCGCCATCACCACCGGCACCTGGCGATAACCCAGGGATTTCAGGTTGTCGATCGCCTCCGGCTGAGCATCGAGATTAATCAGCTGATAGGCGAGACCCTTGCGGTCCAGCGCATTTTTAGTGGCGGTGCACTGGACACAATTATCTTTAGTGTAAATAATAATGCGCATGATTCGTATTTCCCTCTATAGGCGGTTCTGATGCCTGGAAACGAAGCAGGCGGAGCAGGTTGCAGGCTTCATTGCGCTGGACATCATGTGTGGTGCTGATGAGATAAATACTAGATGTAGTGGTTTTGGGGGTCAAGCCCACCAGATATAGGGCTTTTCGCTTGGTCCCGGCGCAGGCCGGAGAAAGTCAGTGTTTACGCGCTTTCCGCCACGGAAAATTGTTTTGTAAATTTTCAGCACCCGAAAAAGGACAAAAAAAAAGCCCCGCACGGGGCAGGGCTCTGAGGATTTTTTTCGGGGCTTAGCGGCGTGAGGCCAGCAGCACGCCTACAACGATACCGAAAGCGGCACCGATACCAACACCGTGCCATGGCTTATCGTGCACGTAGGTGTCAACCTGCGCACCGGCATCACGGGCAACCTGTGAAACACGGTTGCTGCCGCCGTTCAGTTTAGAGCGGGTCTGCTTCAGCAGCTTCTCAGCCTGGCTGCGGGCGGAATCCACTTCGTCTTTGGCGTCACTGCCATAAGATTTCAACAGCGCTTCCAGTGAATCGGCCAGTTCGTTAACGTCCTGATTAATATCAATGTCATCGTTTTTTACAGTGCGATTAAACATTTTTTAGCTCCCTTTGATTTAAAAACGTAATACTAGTGTAGACGACCTTGAGATAAACGAGACGCGGGAGGGGGCTTTAGGGAAAATTCCGAATGCCCACTCTGTCATGCTGTTGTAAGGTTGCGAAGCTTTTGAAAGAGGAGAGGATCGAGCATGTATTTACGACCAGATGAGGTAGCGCGCGTACTGGAAAAAGCGGGTTTTGAAGTGGATGAGATTACCCCACGGGCTTATGGTTATCGCCGTGGAGAGAACTATGTCTATGTGAATCGCGAAGCGCGCATGGGGCGCATGGCATTAGTGATCCACCCGACACTGAAAGAGAAGAGCCAGCCGTTCGCGGAACCGGCTTCTGAAATGAAGACCTGCGATCACTACACCCAATTCCCTCTCTACCTGGCGGGTGATTCACAGGAACACTACGGCATCCCGCACGGATTCAGTTCCCGCATGGCGCTGGAACGTTATATTCAAAGCGTTTTTGGCTGACGCATCAGGCCCCGCCGCGACGGGGCACTGAACCGCTGTGACCCCCTCCAGACCTTCTGACCGTTGCAATTACCGGCTGTGGCGCGTATAAAACTCTCCACTATAGATGTTTAGACGTCCATACGGATAAAAGTGATGAGCGAACAGCCAACTCCCTCGCAGCAACAATTTAAACGCACCATGAAAGTGCGCCATCTGGTGATGTTATCGCTGGGCGGCGTGATCGGCACCGGCCTGTTTTTTAACACCGGCTATATCATCTCCACCACCGGCGCGGCGGGGACGCTGCTCGCCTACCTGATTGGCGCGCTGGTGGTCTGGCTGGTGATGGTCTGCCTGGGCGAACTGTCAGTGGCGATGCCGGAAACCGGCGCGTTTCACGTCTATGCCGCGCGCTATCTCAGCCCGGCCACCGGCTACACCGTCGCCTGGCTCTACTGGCTGACCTGGACGGTGGCGCTCGGCTCCAGCCTGACGGCGGCCGGCTTCTGTATGCAGTACTGGTTCCCGCAGGTCCCGGTCTGGGTCTGGTGTCTGGTCTTCTGCTGCGCCATCTATCTGCTTAACGTCATCTCCACCCGCTTCTTCGCCGAAGGAGAGTTCTGGTTCTCGCTGATTAAGGTGGTCACCATCATCGCCTTTATCCTGCTTGGGGCCGCCGCGATGTTTGGCTTTATCCCGATGAAAGATGGCACGCCCGCGCCGGGCCTGAGTAATCTCACCGCGCACGGCTGGCTGCCGAACGGGGTATTGCCGATTCTGATGACCATGGTGGCGGTAAACTTCGCCTTCTCCGGCACCGAACTGATCGGTATCGCCGCCGGTGAAACCCAGCAGCCGGAAAAAGTGGTGCCAATGGCGATCCGTACCACGGTGGCACGGCTGATCATCTTCTTTATCGGCACGGTATTTGTGCTGGCGGCGCTGATCCCGATGGATCAGGCCGGAATTGTGAAGAGTCCTTTTGTGCTGGTGTTTGAAAAGATCGGCGTGCCCTGGGCGGCGGACATCATCAACTTTGTGATCCTCACCGCTATCCTCTCTGCGGCCAACTCCGGTCTCTATGCCTCAGGACGTATGCTCTGGTCGCTGGCCAATGAGAATACGCTGCCGCGCGCCTTTGCCAGAGTAAACAAACGCGGCGTGCCGCTGCTGGCGATCACCGTCAGTATGATCGGCGGTCTGCTGGCGCTGATCTCCAGCGTGGTCGCGCCCGACACGGTGTTTGTCGCGCTGTCGGCGATCTCCGGCTTTGCGGTGGTGGCGGTCTGGCTCAGCATCTGCGCTTCCCATTTTGTTTTCCGTCGCCGCCATGTGCAGCAGGGGAAATCGCTGGCCGATCTCGCCTATCGTGCGCCGCTCTATCCGCTGACGCCGGTGCTCGGCTTTCTGCTCTGCCTGCTGGCCTGTGTCGGACTGGCATTCGATCCGACCCAGCGTATCGCCCTGTGGTGTGGCATCCCGTTTGTGCTGTTCTGCTATGCCGCTTACCATCTGACTCATAAATCATCCCCGAAGCCTGAGGAGGCCAACGATGTCGCATAACCCTGTGGCGCAGGCGCTGTCTGAATCCCCGCTGCTGATTCTGGACGGCGCACTGGCGACCGAACTGGAAGCGCGCGGCTGTCATCTGGCCGATGCGTTATGGTCAGCCAAAGTGCTGATGGAAAATCCTGAGCTGATCTATCAGGTGCATTACGACTATTTTGTCGCTGGCGCACGCTGCGCCATTACCGCCAGCTACCAGGCGACGCCGCAGGGCTTCGCCACGCGCGGTCTGAGTGAGGCGGAGTCGCTGGCGCTGATCGCGCAGAGCGTCGCGCTGGCCAGCCGCGCACGGCATGATTATCTGGCGGTGCGGCCCGACGCGAAAACGCTGCTGGTGGCGGGCTCGGTCGGTCCGTATGGCGCTTTTCTGGCGGATGGATCGGAATATCGCGGTGACTATGCGCTGCCGGAAGCGGAGATGATGGCGTTTCACCGCCCGCGGGTGCAGGCTTTGCTGGCGGCGGGAGCCGATCTGCTGGCCTGCGAAACCCTGCCATCGTTTGCCGAAGCGCAGGCGCTGGTGAAGCTGCTGGCTGAGTTTCCTGAAGGCCGCGCCTGGTTCACCTTTACCCTGCGTGACGCCGGGCACATCAGCGACGGCACGCCGCTGTCAGAAGTAGTGAGCTGGCTGAATCAGCAGCCGCAGGTGGTGGCGCTCGGCATCAACTGCGTGGCGCTTGAAAGCGTGACGCCCGCGCTGCAACAGTTGCAGAAGCTGACCGATAAGCCGCTGGTGGTCTATCCCAACTCAGGCGAGCAGTATGACGCTGGCAGCAAAACCTGGCACTCTGCGCCCTCGGGCTGCACGCTGCATGATAAGCTGGATGAGTGGCAGCAGGCGGGCGCGAAGCTGATTGGCGGCTGCTGCCGCACCTCACCCAACGACATCGCGGCCATCGCCCGCGCTTGTCAACCGCAATAAGCTGGCTGAATCGGGCGATGATAGCCCGATTGCCATATCAGTGGCGGTCTACACTGTGATCACTGATCACCTTGTGGACCCCTTCATGAAACAGCGAATTCTGGCTCTGGCCGCCGCGCTGCTGCTTAGCGGCTGCGCCACCATTGTCGGCAATGAAACCCAACTGGTACGCATCGACTCCCTGCCGCAGGGGGCGCGCTTTACCGTGCAGGATGAGCGCGGATTCGCCGTGGCGCAGGGTTTCACTCCGCAGACCGTTGAACTGGCGAAATCGACCGGGCGCTACTTCGGCAAAAAGCACTACCTGCTGATGCTGGAAAGTCCGGGCTATGTGCCGGTGACGGTGCCAATCGAAGCGCGCGCCAACCTCTGGTATCTGCTGGGTAACATTCCGCTGGGCGGATTCCCCGGCTGGCTGCTGGTCGATCCTTTCTATGGCGGCATGTACGACCTCAAACCGGAACACCCGCAGCCCTATATGAACCCGGTTGGCGCGCGCGGCTGATTACTGCGCGGTCGGCTTCACCATGCCGCCTGGCGTTTTATGGCGTTCCAGATACTGGTGCTGGAAAATGCACATGCGGATGGTGTTGCGGTACTCGCCGTTGATGAAAAACTCATGCTTCAGCACCCCTTCGATCTCGAAGCCGAGTTTGGTGTAGATGTGGATCGCTTTTTCATTCTCCTGATCGACAATCAGGTAGAGCTTATAGAGATTCAGCACCGAGAAGCCGTAATCCATCGCCAGTTTCGCCGCCTGAGTGGCAAGCCCTTTGCCCTGATGGGCCGGATCGATAATGATCTGAAACTCGGCGCGGCGGTGGACGTGGTTAATTTCAACCAGTTCCACCAGTCCCGCTTTCTGCCCGTTATGCTCCACCACAAAGCGCCGCTCAGTCTGATCGTGAATGTGCTTGTTGTAGAGGTCGGACAGCTCGACAAATGCCTCATAAGGCTCTTCGAACCAGTAACGCATCACGCTGGCGTTGTTATCCAGCTGATGGACAAAGTGCAGATCCTCCCGTTCCAGTGGTCGCAGTTTTACCGTCATGATCTTCTCCTTGTTTAAAAACGGCTGAAAATTGCCGTGAGTATACCGCACTCGTCTGCCGCTGCGCTGCCCGCGGTCACAGGATGGCGTGCAGCCGGCGCGTTTGTCGCTGGCGGAGAAGGGGAGAGTGTGGGGAGGGGAGATGAGTGCCGGACGGCTTGCAGGGGCCGTCCGGCAGCGATCAGGCGCCGATCTGTTCGATGATGCGGCCCTGCGCCATGCGCACCGCCCGATCGCACATGTGATCGATAACGTCGGGATCGTGGCTGACCAGCACCATCGTCAGGCCATCCTGCTGTTTCAGATCGTTGAGCAGATTGAGGATCTCCGCCTGCACTGACATATCCAGCGCCGAGGTTGGCTCATCCAGCAGCAGGATCTTCGGCTGCAACAGCAGAGCGCGCACAATGGCGACGCGCTGGCGCTGACCGCCGGAGAGCTGATGCGGATAGCGATCGGCTAAGGCGGGGTCCAGCCCGACATGCCGGAAACCCTGGTCGATGCGGTCATCGATATTGTCACGTTTCAGCAGCTTCAGCGGCTCCGCCAGGGTACGGCGCAGCCGGTGACGCGGATGCAGCGAGGCGTAAGGGTCCTGGAACACCATCTGCACTTCCTGACGCAGTGCGCCGGTAAAGGCTTTGCCTGGCTGAACCTCGTGATCGGCCAGCTGCATCTGGCCCTGCCAGTGTGGATTCAGACCGGCCAGCACCCACAGCAGCGACGACTTGCCGCAGCCGGATGGACCGACCAGACCAAAGCACTCACCGGCGTTGACGGTCAGATTCACCTCATGCACCACGGTGCGCAGCTCATAGCCCTGTTTGTGGGCGACGCTGAGATTCTGTAACTCAATCATTATTCGCCTCCAGCGCGGCGCGATCCAGCACCGGTAATCTCTCTCCGTGGGTCGCTTTGCCCGGACGACAGGCCCACAGCGTGCGGGTGTAGGGGTGGGTCGCGCGCGGCAGATCGGCTGCGGGCAGCGTATCCAGCAAGCGGCCTTTGTACATCACCATCACCCGTTCACAATGCTCCGACACCTGCTGTAAGTCGTGGCTGATCAGCAGCAGGCCCATATTGCGCGCCTCCACCAGCCCTCGGATCAGCGCCAGCACCTGATCGCGCATCGCATGATCCAGCGCGGAGGTCGGCTCATCGGCAATCAGAAAGTCAGGATCGGTGATCAGGGCGATCGCCAGCATCACGCGCTGGCCCATGCCGCCAGAGAGCTGATGCGGATACTGTTTTATCAGCCGGTGCGGATCGGGCAGGCCGACCGCGTCCAGCATCTCGCACACTTTCTCTTTGCGCTCGGCACGCCCCAGACGGCGATGCAGGATCAGCGGCTCCTCTACCTGCCAGCCAATGGTGCGCGTCGGGTTCAGGGCATATTTCGGGTCCTGCATCACCATCGCCACGCGGTTGCCGCGCAGCTGATTCCAGTGCCGCTCACTCAGGGTCAGCGCATCTTCACCGGCCACCTGGAGCTGGCTGGCCTGTAAGTGCAGCGCGGGCGAGAGGAGTCCCATCAGGCTGCGGGCGGTCAGGGACTTGCCGGAACCGGACTCACCGACCAGCGCCACGCGCTCACGGCCAATCGAAAAGCTGATGTTATCGACCAGCAGCGCATCGTCGCTACGAATGGTCAGCCCCTCGGCACAGAGCAGATTATTTTGCATGACGGGTATCCAGTCGGTCGCGCAGGCCATCGCCTGTCAGGTTAAAGGCCAGGCTGGCAAACAGAATCGCAGCGCCTGGGGCGGCGGCAACCCACCACTGGTCGAAGATCACTTTACTGCCTTCGGCGACCATTGAACCCCACTCTGCCGTCGGCGGCTGAACGCCCATTCCGAGGAAACCGAGACCGGCGGCGGCCAGGATAATCCCGCCGAGGCTCAGCGCGGCGCGCACCACCGCGGTAGGCAGACAGAGCGGCAGAATATGGCCAAACATCAGGCGGAAGCCGGTAATACCCTGCATCCGCGCGGCGGCAAGATAGTCACTGCGGCGCAGCGCCAGAGTTTCGGCGCGCGCCTGGCGGGCAAACGGCGGCCAGCTGGTCAGTGCCAGCGCCAGCGCACCGTTCATCAGGCCAGGGCCGAGGATCGCCACCAGCGCCAGCGCAATCACCAGGTTGGGCAGCGACAGGAAGATGTCAGTAATGCGCATCAGCACTTTTTCCGTCCAGCCGCCGACGTAACCGGCGGTAATGCCAATCAGCAGGCCAGCCGGAATGGTCAGCACCAGGATCAGCGACACCAGCAGCAGGGTCGGACGGGCACCGTAAATCACCCGCGACAGCAGATCGCGGCCAAAGCCGTCGGTGCCGAACCAGTGCTGTGCCGAAGGGGCCAGCAGCCGGCTCGATATAGTCTGCACATTCGGGTCGAACGGCGCGATTAGCGGTGCCAGCAGCGCCATCAGGATCAGGATCGCCACCAGCGTCAGCCCAACGGTTAACGACGTCACACGTTGACGGCGACGGCGGGGTCGCAGCGTTTCAATTTCAGAGAGTTGTTGCGTCATCGGGTTCTCGGATCGGTTAACCAGGTTAAAACATCCGCCAGGGTGTTGATCAAAATAAAGCAGCCGCCGATCAACAGGGTGGAGCCCAGGATCGCCGGCACATCGCCGGAGAAGAGCGCATTGGTCATGTAGCGACCCACGCCCGGCCAGGCAAAGACGGTTTCGGTCAGCACCGAGCCTTCCAGCAGCGTGGCGTAGGAGAGAGCGATCACCGTCACCAGCGTGCCCAGCACGTTAGGGAAGATGTGGCGCAGCAGGATGCGCACCCGGCCCGCGCCTTTGGCCCGCGCCAGCACCACATACTCTTTGCTGCTCTCTTCCAGCAGCGCCGCACGCAGCAGGCGGGTGATGCCCGCCATCGCCAGCAGACCGAGGATCACCACCGGAAGCCAGAGGTGCGCAATCGCGTTACGGAACATCTCCGGGTCACCTGACAGCCAGCTGTCGATCAGCACAAAGCCGGTCTTTGGCTCCAGGGTATAGACCCAGATGTCATCCAGCCGTCCCGGTCCGGCGGACCAGTGCAGCACCGCATAGAACAGCAGCAGACCGAGCAGCCCGAGCCAGAACACCGGCACCGAATAGCCGAGCAGCGAGATAAAGCGGGCGAGGTTATCGACCCAACTGCCCGGTTTCCAGGCCGCCAGCAGCGCCAGGCTGACGCCGAACACCACCGCGAAGATCATCGCGCAGCTCGCCAGCTCGATGGTGGCGGGAAAGGTGGTCATCAGGTCGCCGCTGACCGGCTGATTAGTCAGCCGCGAGACGCCGAGATCGCCCTGTGCCAGATGCTGCACATAGCGTCCGAACTGGATCAGCACCGGCTGATCGAGACCGAGATCGTGCCGCACCTGCGCATAGGTCGCTTCACTGGCGTGATCGCCAGCGATCTGCTGTACCGGATCGATCGGCGAGAGATGCGACAGCATAAAGGTGAAAGCGAGCAGGCCCAGCAGCGTGACCAGCAGCGAGAGCACGCTGCCGATCAGACGCCCGCCACGCTGCCAAAAAAGCCGGGCGAACCCGGCTGAAGGAACAGACTGCGCCATTACTTAGTGACCTGCGAGTAATAGACCATATCCGGGTTAATGCCCTGCACATAGCCTTTCAGATTGTCGCGCAGGGCGATCAGATTCTTCGCCTGCATCCCAATCACATAAGGTGAACTCTTCATCACTTCCCGCTGCATCGCCTGGTAGAGCGCGACACGTTTTTGCGGATCGCTCTCGGCCGTGGCCGCAATCACCTGCTTGTTCAGCTCGGGAATGTGCCAGTCGGAACGGTAAGCGATGGTTTTACTGCCATCTTCCGGGTTATAGGCAAAGGAGGCGGCGTTGGTGTTAGGGTCAAAGTAGTCTGAACCCCAGGCGTTGAGCGTCGCTTCATACTTGTGCGCTTTTACATTGGTGGAGACTTCGGAACTCAGACCCGGCACCACTTCCACTTTCACGCCCGCTTTAGCGAAGCTGCCCTGCAACGCCTGCGCAATATCCAGATAAGGCGGCTGGTTGCTGGTAGAGAGTTTGAAGCTGACGTTGGTCAGCCCCGCTTTTTGCAGAATCGCTTTGGCTTTTTCGGGATCGTAGCTGTAAGGCGTGTCGTTGAGCGCGCCGAGGAAACCTTTCGGCAGGAAAGATTGATGCACGTCGAACTGGCCTTTCAGCAATTCGTTGGCGATACCTTTGTAATCCCACAGGTAGCGCGCCGCTTCCCAGAACGCCGGATTTTTCAGCGTCTCGTTAGCACCGATGTTGAACTGGATGTAGTAGAGCGACGCCATTGGGATCGCTTCCGTCTTCACTCCCGGCTTACCTTTCAGCGCCGCAATCTGATCGGCACCCAGGTTACGGGCAATATCGGCGTCACCCTGTTCCAGCAGCAGACGACGCGCCGCCGGCTCCGGGACGTTTTTGATCAGGATGTTTTTCATCTTTGGCGCACCCGCCGGTGAGGTCGGGTTGGCGCTGAGCAGCACCACCTGATGCATCACCACTTTGCGGATCTGGTAAGGACCGCTGCCCGCGGAGTGGGTCGCCAGCCAGCCATTGCCGAAGTCACCGTTCTTCGCGTTTGCCATCGCGGTTTTTTCATCGACGATTGACGAAACCGGCGCAGAGAGCAGGCTCAGCACATAGGTCGGGCTGACGTTGGCGGTCCAGCTGATCTGCACATGATTGTCATCGACCTTCTTCAGGAAGCCATCGACGTTATCTTTGGTCCAGCCGAGCTGCGTCAGAATAAAGGAGGGATCGAGGTTCAGTTTGACCACGCGGCCCAGCGAGAAGATCACATCTTCCGGGCGCACAGGATTGCCGGTGGAGAACTTCGCCCCTTTGCGCAGCTCAAAGGTCAGGCTGCGGTTATCGCTGCCGGGCTGCCATGAGGTCGCCAGCGTCGGCTTCAGGTCCACCGGGTTCTGCGGGTCAGACTGCACCAGGCGCTGATAGATGTTAGTAAAGGCCTGCACGCTGGTCAGTTCAAAGCCTTTGGCCGGGTCAAAGCTGTCTGCGTCGTCAGTCGATTGAGCAATCACCAGCGTATCTTTCGGTGTTGCGGCCTGGGCTGTAAAGGAGGCAGCCAGCGTCAGCGCCAGCAGTGATGGAATTATAGTTTTCATGAAATTTCCTTGCCTTAGAAAGTTACGCGAGTTTACGAAAGGGCTGATGCGAAGAATAGTCGAATATGGGCTAATCATATGTCAAAAAGTTATAACGGTGAGGTTGTGGTTATAAGAGTGTAGCCGTGCGGTGAACGCCGCAGCCACCTGAGCAGAAACAAAAGCTCAACGAAACGCTTATTCACGCCGCTATCGCTTTACCGCCTCTTTTCTTTCTTTATAATAGCGGCAAATTACTTCAGGAGAATTCAGTTGGACAGTCACCCGAAATTTACTTTTATTCTGGCAAGCTGAATTTTCTTCGCTGCTTGCCAACCGGCGGGCAGCAATCCTCTCTTTAAATAACGATTGCGCTCCTTGTTGATCACCCTTATATCCAGGGGAGTGTACGTTATGCTGCTGTTTATCTTAGCCCTTTTCCCTCCGCCCCGATTGGCGTAGCTCAGGCTGCGCCCGAAAGCCGATCACCGGATTATTAAAGCGACGCATTAATTGCGCCTCGCAGTCACCTTTTTATCCCGTTATTTCTGAACAGTGGCGGGAAAAAGAGAGTATTGCCGAAGGTCATCCGCTTTAATAATCCGGCAATGCCTGTACTTAACCGCATACGTTATTTGTGTGCCGGACGACTATTGCTTTAAATCAGGGAGATGTCGAGATGACCGACATGAAACTGGAACAGCTGGCGCTCAACAGCGGCCACACCCCGACCACTAAAAAAACTAAAAAAGTTTTCGCTATCACCCGTGAGGCGGGTCTGTCAGATGACACCACGCTGACCAATGTGCACAGCAACCGCGAGGGGCTGACCCACGCCGAGGCGACTCAGCGGCTGGCGCACTATGGCCCGAATGAAGTGGCACATGAAAAAGCACCGCCAGCGCTGGTTCAGCTGCTGATGGCGTTTAACAACCCCTTTATCTATGTCCTGCTGGTCCTGGCGCTGGTGAGTCTGTTTACCGACTACATCCTGCCGCTGCGTGCCGGTCAGGAGACCGATCTCTCCGGGGTGATCATCATTTCCACCATGGTGACGCTGAGCGGGCTGCTGCGCTTCTGGCAGGAGTTCCGCACCAACCGCGCCGCGCAGGCTTTGCAGTCACTGGTGCGCAGCCAGGTGACCGTGCTGCGGCGCGAGGAGGGCAGCGACACCGCCCAGCGTCACGATGTGGATATGCGTGAACTGGTGCCTGGCGACATCATCCTGCTGAGCACCGGCGATCAGGTGCCTGCCGATGTCCGGCTGCTGAGTGCGCGTAATCTCTATATCAGTGAGGCGGTGCTGACCGGCGAATCGCTGCCGGTGGAGAAACATCGCCGCGAGGCGGGCATCGATCCGCAGGGTAAAACCGATCAGGAACTGCTGGCATCCGATAACATCTGTCTGATGGGCACCAGCGTCGCCAGCGGCACCGCCCGCGCCGTGGTGGTCGCCACCGGCGGGGAGACCTGGTTTGGATCGCTAGCCTCATCGCTCACCGGCAGCCGTCCGCAGACCGCTTTTGACCGCGGCGTGAACAGCGTCAGCCGCCTGCTGATCCGCTTTATGCTGGTGATGGTGCCGGTAGTGCTGCTGATTAACGGCTTCACCAAAGGCGACTGGCTTGACGCCACGCTCTTTGCGCTGGCGGTGGCGGTGGGATTGACCCCGGAAATGTTGCCGATGATTGTCAGCGCTAACCTGGCCAAAGGCGCGATTGCGATGTCACGGCGTAAAGTGATTGTGAAACGGCTCAACGCGATTCAGAACCTGGGGGCGATGGATGTGCTCTGCACCGATAAAACCGGGACGCTGACACAGGACACCATCCTGCTGGCGCATCACCTTAATAGCCAGGGGGCGCAGGATGCGCGGGTACTGCTGCTGGCCTGGCTGAACAGCGGCAGCCAGAGCGGGGCGAAAAACCTGATGGATCGTGCCGTGCTCTGCGCGGGCGACAAGGTGATTTCACAGAGTCAGCGCAGCCGCTTCCATCTGGTCGATGAGCTGCCGTTTGACTTCAGCCGCCGTCGGGTCTCGGTGCTGGTGGAAGATCTGGCGCAGCATCGTTCCCGGCTGATCTGCAAAGGGGCGGTGGAGGAGATGCTGGCCGTGAGTATCGCTGTACGGCAGGGCGCACTGACCGTGGCGCTGGATGCGACGCAGCGTGCGGCGCTGCTGGCGCAGACCGAGCGCTATCATCAGCAGGGCTATCGGGTGCTGCTGGTGGCAACCCGCGATGAGGAAGTGCAGAGCCCGCTGAGTGAAAGTGATGAACGCGATCTGATTATCGAAGGGATGCTGACCTTCCGCGATCCGCCCAAAGCCAGTGCGGGGAGGGCGATTCAGGCACTACGCGACAGCGGCGTGGCGGTGAAAGTGCTGACCGGCGATAACCCGCTGGTGACGCAACGGGTCTGTGCGGATGTCGGGCTGAGCGATCCCAACATGCTGACCGGCGACCAGATTGAGACCATGAGCGACATGCAGCTGGCGCAGCAGGTGGAGCGCTGCACCCTGTTCGCCCAGCTGACGCCGCTGCAGAAATCGCGCGTGGTGCGCCTGCTGCAACAGAACGGACACACCGTGGGTTTCCTCGGCGACGGCATCAACGACGCACCCGCGCTGCGGGCGGCCGATACCGGCATCTCCGTGGATAGCGCGGCGGATGTGGCTAAGGCGTCCTCCGACATCATCCTGCTAGAGAAGGATTTGCAGGTGCTGAATGAGGGGGTACTCAAAGGACGCGAGACCTTTGGCAACATCATCAAGTATCTCAACATGACCGCCAGCTCGAACTTCGGCAACGTTTTCTCGCTGCTGATCGCCAGCGCCTTTATTCCGTTTCTGCCGATGCTGTCGATTCATCTGCTGATTCAGAATCTGATGTATGACGTCTCTCAGCTGGCGCTGCCGTGGGACAAAGTAGACCGTGAGTTTCTGAATAAGCCGCGCAAATGGGATGCCGGTAATATCAAACGCTTTATGCTGTGGATGGGCCCGACCTCGTCGATTTTTGACGTCACCACCTTTGCGCTGATGTGGTTTATCTTCGGTGCCAATCATGCGGGCGTGCAGTCGCTGTTCCAGTCGGGCTGGTTTATTGAGGGGCTGCTGTCGCAGACGCTGGTGGTGCATATGCTGCGCACCCGCAAGATTCCGTTTATTCAGAGCCGCGCGACCCTGCCGGTGATGCTGACCACCCTGGCGGTGATGGCGCTGGGCATCCTGATCCCCTTCTCGCCGCTCGGCGCGATGGTCGGACTGGTGCCGCTGCCCTGGCAATATTTCCCCTGGCTGCTGCTGACGCTGTTCAGCTACTGCCTGGTGGCGCAGGGGATGAAGCGCTGCTACATCCGTCGCTTTGGTCAGTGGTTCTAGGGAGGCGGCGATGAAATATGGCGGAGTTGATAAGGTCTTTGTCGCCGTGATGCTAATCGGCGTGGCGCTGATTCTGCTGACGGTGATTCTGCGCTAATTCAGGGGCAGCGAGCTGATTCGCTGCCCTTTTTTATAGCGGCACTGAGCGGCGTGGCCTGAACTTACTGCTCGTCGCGCTCCCGGCTGGCGCGCTGACGCTCGTAATACTCATCTTCTGCGGTGATGATCTCATCCAGCAGCGAATCCATATCCACGGTGCGCTCCTCTTCGACAAACCGGCCGGTGAGCGCGATTTCCGGGGTGAGTTTGCCATCTTCATACAGCTGCCAGATCTCTTTGGCATAGCGCGTCTGCAACAGTTGCGGGGCGAACTGACCGTAGTAAGCGGTGATGTTGTTCACATCACGTTCGAACATCGATTCGGCGTGGTTGTTGGCGGCCGCATCCACCGCCTGGGGCAGGTCGATAATTACCGGTCCCTGGTCATCCAGCAGCACGTTGAACTCGGATAAGTCACCGTGAACGATACCGGCACACAGCATGCGGACGATGTTGCGGATCATGGTGGTAAAATCAGCGACGGCTTCCTCTTCCGACAGCGTGACATCGCTGAGGCGGGGCGCGACGGAGCCGTTGGCATCGGTGACCAGCTCCATCAGCAGCACACCGTCAATACAGAGGTAAGGCTGCGGCACGCGCACCCCGGCGTTAGCCAGGCGGAACAGGGCATCCACTTCGGCGGTCTGCCAGGACTCTTCCTGCTGTTTACGGCCAAATTTCGTGCCTTTCTGCATGGCGCGGGCGTTACGGCTGTTACGGGTTTTGCGTCCTTCCTGATACTGCACCGCCTGCTTGAAACTGCGCTGGGTGGCTTCTTTGTAGACTTTGGCACACTGCACCTTGTCACCGCACAGCACGGTATAGACGTCAGCTTCCTTGCCGCTTTTCAGCCGCTGGAGCACATCGTCAATCAGGCCGTCATCGACCAGAGGTTGGATTCTGTTTGGGATTTTCATGCGGCTTTATACCTTATTTCACCCGCTTTTCGTATCAATTTGCGATGATGGAAAACAGTGGCAATGCGTGAACAAAGTCTTTAAGTCTACCCTGGAAAAAGTTTTTGGGCAGAGGATCCTTTAAGGCCGGCGTTTTTCGTTGTACTAGCGAAACAACTGATGAGACGAAGCGGGTGGGCGGTAAAGAACTGACGGCGTCTGCTGGCGGGATTGCGCCAGGGAAGGGCGCTGACGTTGATGCGGTTAGGCAGCAGGCCAGCATTACCGCAATCCTGGCCTGCTGGTACAGATTTCGGGCCTATTTCAGCCCGTTAAGCACTTTTACCGTGCTTTCGATGTCAATTTCATCTTCAGAGAAGATCAGCGTCGTGCCCTGGAAGGTGGTGACGGCCAGCTTTTTCAGCGAGCGCATCTCCGCCGCTTTCGCGTCAGATTTGGGACGGATATTATTCAGCAGCGCCCCGACCGAGAGCACAGTGTGCTCTTTATCGATTCCGGTATCGGCGGGCACCTCTTCGCTGTAGACCACAAAGGACTTAATCGAGGTGATTTTGAGCCGCTCACCAGCGATATAGATGTATTTGCTTTCCGGCGCGACTTTTACCGCATAAGCGGACAAGCCTTTGTTGTTGGTGGTGGGTTCAAAAGTCACCGCCGCATCTTTCTTGATCAGATCAGGATTGGCGACCTTAATCACATGAAAATAGCGGTTATCACCGTTTTCATCTTTGATAAAGCCAAAACCTTTATCTTTAAACCAGGTTGTGATCGTTCCGTTCATCGCCATTTTTGCCTGCTCAATCTACTCAGTTTTTTACAGCGCGCAGTGTAAAACACAATGCCTGCGCAGACTACATCAGTATGAATGATAATTTCTGATGGCGGTGAGAGCAACCGGCGGCGGGGCGGGCAAAGCGTTAGGGCAGGGCGGCGGGAGCAGAAAAGGGGAAGCGCTGGCAGGGCGGGAAAGCATGATCCGGGAGCGGTTTCTCTCGCGGATCATCCGGGCAGGTTATTCGTTGCCCCAGCGGTTCAGGAACTCCGCGATATCATCAATGCGCTGCGCATCAATGCCCGCTTCACTGGCCATCTCCTGCTGTGACTCTTCGCTGATCTCTTCATTATTCATCAGGCGGGTGATCAGCAGCTGGAAGTAGTGCGCCAGTGGAGTGCGTTCCGCTTCGCTCACCGGCTTAGCGGCTTCCGTCGCATACTCATCGGCGACGTCATAATATTTAAGGGAGATTTCAGTGTTCATAACAGGTCCGCTAAGTTAACGAGGGTTTCTGAGGCTGCCTTCTGGCGCGATATTATTTCGTTTTTGTGATGGGGCTGTAAAGGTGAGTTTGAACAAGCGGTTCGGGCCTCACCTCCAGATTTGCCGCCATTAAGGATTAACCTTATTCCAGGGCATCCGGGAGAGCAGCATCGCCATTCCACACCAGCCACTCACGCCAGCAAAAAGCAGACCTGCACCCACGAATCCTGATAAAAGAAAGAAGTTTTTATCGGTGGCGTACCCCAGCACTACCCCGGTCAGGATCACTATTCCGGCGACAATCTGAACCTGTCTCATGATGGGAAGCGGATATTTTTTGTCTTCAACGGTCGGAAGCCGGTCACTTTTCCAGGCGTTAATGCCACCCGACAGTAAAAAAACCGGGGCAGGAGCTGCGGCTCCGATCAGCGCATCCTGATGCTGAGCGGTGCGTGAACCGGCTAAACAGTGAAAGATCACCGGGTGATGCGCAGGCTGCTCTGCGATTTTTTTGCCAGCGAGGATGTCGGATAACGGCAGCGAGATCGCGCCGGGAATGCGTTCCCGCAGAAATTCAGCAGGCTCCCGGATGTCGACCAGCGTGCTGCCGTTTTGCATGAGTTGCCGCGCTTCTGAAGGGGTGACGGTTTGTACGGTCATGGTAAATCCTCCGGGCAATAGATGTCCTTTAAGGTGGCGATAACTTTCTTAACCGATTCATTTTTAATGAAATAGTTTCTGCGCTGCTCATCTGCCGAGCATTCAATCAAACCCTCTTCTTTCATCCTCGCCAGATGCTGTGAGGTTGCCGAAGGGCTTAATCCGGTCAGCTGACTTAACTGGCCCGCTGGCGTTCCCGGTGAGTCTATAAGCGTACAGAGAATCAATAATCGGTTGGGGTTACTCATCGACTTAAGAAGTCTGGTCGCCTGAGTGGCCCCTTCCTGCAAAAACGCAATATTGGTCTGTTTCATGGTTTGTTTAGTTTTCTCTAAGTTTAGATAAATCTAAAGTAAGTGGCGGCGTAAAGCAAGGAGAGGATTTTGAGGTGGAAGGGAAGGCAGTCCGGCTCATCGCCGAAGAGAATCTGGCTGACGCAGTGGGGCAGGATGCGATTCTGCTGAGACACCCACAGCCCTGTAGCTTTGAAACCCCAGGCGAGCATGCGTCTGGGGCAGAGCACGACGGGCAGGAAAGGGCAGCTTAAAGGTGTTTATTTAATCAGAAAGAGTTATTTACCGGGATTTATTGTGTCATCCAGTGATGCGGATTCTGAGTATCATCACAGGAGTAGTTCCTTTCGGTGAGGGATGCAATGATTCATCTGCACCCCTCACACAGGCTCAGTCTGAAACAGACCCGATGAGATATTTAGCTTATTTTAATATCATCCCAATCAATATCTTCCTCTTCATGATCACTGTTTACGATTACATCACGAGGAACGTCTTTTTTGATGATGGCATAGACAGTAGCCGTGACGACTATATTAACCAGCAATGCCATGATACCCGCCATTGGATGTGACATTGTGGGAATCATCAAAACGCCACCAAAAGGCACCGTTGCATCTGCACCATAAACCATGGTGATTGCACCGCCACAAGCTCCACCGATTGCAGCAGCAGTAATACCGCGAACAATATCATTCATCACTATAGGGATAGAACCTTCAACAATATTCACAATCCCCATAGGGACTGCTGACTTCAACATTTCTATCTCTTCATTGTTATAGATGTTTTTGCGAAAAAGTCTGGCAACAAAAAAGGCAAGTCCGAAACCAATAGGTGTGGCTGTGTTGACTAACTGGAGAGCAGTGACTGGCTCATTTATCCCCTGTGCCTGGAGAGTTAAAACAAATGCGAAACACGTTTTATTGATGGGTCCGCCAAAGTCGACGATACATAATGCACCAATTACAGCACCTAACAGTAAATTAGATGAAGTGCCCATGCTTCTCAGGAACGAGGTGAGCGCATCGGTAAAGATACCAATAGGTGTACCGATGATATAGACCATGATCAGGGCACTGAGAATAGATGCGAAAAAGGGCACAATCAATGTCGGCATTAAACCGCGAGCCCAGCCAGGAACCTTAACATGTTTGATGATAGCAACAGCAATATAGCCGGAAATGTAGCCGCCGATCATGCCGCCGATAAAACCCGCACCAATAGTATTCGCCGCCAGACCTACGACAAAACCCGGAGCAATACCGGGCTTACCGGCAATTGAACCAGAAATGCCGATAGCAATAACCACGGGTAGCAGTCCGAGGGCCCTGGCACCCATGGTGGCTAAGGCCTGCCACAGATCAAATTGGCCCGGTACTAAGGCGTCCTGAACCGTTCCCCCAAAACCCATGCCGATTGCGATAATAAATCCAGCACCACAGACAATCGGAATCAAATATGAGATGGCAGTCAGCAGATGACCTTTAGGGTTTGCTGATTTCCATATTTCTTTTATATTCATAAGGTACGCCCTTTTATTTACACAGGATACGCATAGGTAGAAGTTATGAATTTACTAATTCACTGAGTTTCTCAATAAGCTTATTGGGCGATTTTACGGCGGTCTCTGTCGGTACTTTAACAACTTTTTTGCCAGCGAATCGCTCTTCACCTGAAACCTTAACGTCGGCGGCTAACAGAACGATGTCAGCTTGCGCGATCTCTTCAGCGGTTAAAGCATTCTCAATACCTATAGTGCCTTGCGTTTCAATTTTTACATTGTGCCCGGCTTTTTTGGCGGCTGATTCAATTTTCTTTTGCGCAATATAGGTATGTGCAATGCCTACAGTACAGGCTGTAACGCCAACAATGTTCATGAGTATTCTCCGGGGTTGATTTTTTCGGGGTCAGGACAAAAAGTGTAATTTGAGGCGTAATTTATTTCTCTTCAGGAAGCAGAAGTTCAATGATCTCTTGAGGATCATTTTCTTGCAGTAATTTTTCTATGATCTCCTCATCGGCTAATGAACCCGAGACCTGGGATAACAGTCGAATATGATTGGCATTTTGATCGGCTAAACGTACAGCAAATAGGATAATGCAGCGAACATCACTGCCATCCATGGTTTCCCAGGGGATTTGATGTTGGGTTCGTCCAATCGCCAATGCCGTACGGGCAACGCCTGAAGATTTTCCATGTGGGATCGCAACATGATTTTCAAATCCCGTTGAGCCCTGTTCTTCGCGTAACCAGACATCTTTCAGGAAATCATCTTTATTAGTGATGGCCCCATCACGTACTAATAAATCCGTTAACTCTTCAACTGCTTCTTCTTTACTGCTGGCCATCATGTTCAGATTGATATTGTTTACATTAAGTACATTCGAAATGTCCATAAATCACCCTGGTTAATAAATTAATGATTGATTATCAACAGGCGTGAATATATGCCCATTGATATGACGATGTTTATAAAAGGCTTTTTGCCTGCGCGAGAAGATTCTCAACGGTGAAGCCGAACGCCTCGAACAGCCGCTCTGCCGGGGCAGATTCACCGAAGGTGGTCATGCCAACAATCGCACCATTCAGACCCACATACTTAAACCAGTAGTCCGCGATACCGGCTTCTACTGCTACGCGAGCGGAAACCGCTTCAGGCAGTACGGACTCACGATATGCCGCATCCTGCCTGTCGAACGCATCGGTGGACGGCATGGAAACCACGCGCGCCTTCACGCCCTCGGCAGTCAGCTTTTCCCATGCCGCAACGGCCAGCTCAACTTCAGAACCGGTAGCGATGAAGATCAGCTCAGGCTGGCCTGCGCAATCTTTCAGCACGTAACCCCCACGCGCGATATTAGCCAGTTGTTCCGGGGTACGCGCCTGCTGCGCCAGGTTCTGACGTGAGAGGATCAGCGCGGTCGGGCCATCCCGACGCTCAACGCCATATTTCCACGCTACCGCCGTTTCAACCTGGTCACATGGACGCCAGGTGGACATATTCGGGGTCAGACGCAATGACGCTATCTGCTCAACCGGCTGATGCGTTGGGCCATCTTCACCCAGGCCGATGGAGTCGTGGGTATAGACCATCACCTGACGCTGTTTCATCAGCGCAGCCATACGCACGGCGTTACGTGCGTATTCAACGAACATCAGGAAGGTAGAGGTGTATGGCAGGAAACCGCCGTGCAGGGAGATACCGTTGGCAATCGCGGTCATGCCGAATTCGCGCACGCCATAGTGAATGTAGTTACCGGCCGCCTCCTGGTTGATTGGCCTGGAACCGGACCAGAGCGTCAGGTTAGAGGGTGCCAGGTCAGCGGAGCCGCCCAGGAATTCTGGCAGCAGAGGACCAAAGGCTTCAATCGTATTCTGAGACGCTTTACGGCTCGCGATTTTAGACGGGCTGGCTTGCAGTTCAGCGATGAGTTCATTGGCTTTCGCATCGAAATCAGGCGGCATATCGCCATTCATACGACGGGTGAATTCTGCTGCTTCCTGTGGGAACGCTTTCGCATAGGCAGCGAATTTCTCATTCCACGCCGACTCTTTCGCCTGCCCCCTCTCTTTCGCATCCCACTGTGCATAGATCTCAGACGGGATTTCGAATGCAGGGTAGTTCCAGCCCAGCGCTTCACGGGTCAGCGCAATTTCCGCCTCGCCCAGTGGCGCGCCGTGAGCGTCGTGGGTGCCTGCTTTATTCGGAGAGCCGAAACCGATGAGGGTTTTACACATCAGCAGGGACGGTTTATCCGTGACCGCGCGCGCTTCTTCTACTGCACGTTTAATCGCATCAGCATCGTGACCATCAACGCCACGCACAACATGCCAGCCGTAGGCTTCGAAACGTGCAGCGGTGTCATCGGTGAACCAGCCTTCAATCTGACCGTCGATGGAGATACCGTTGTCGTCATAGAACGCAACCAGTTTGCCCAGCTTCAGGGTTCCTGCCAGAGAGCACACTTCGTGAGATATGCCTTCCATCATGCAGCCGTCACCCATGAATGCGTAGGTGAAGTGGTCAACGATGGAGTGGCCAGGCCGATTGAACTGTGCCGCCAGCGTCTTTTCAGCAATCGCCATACCCACAGCGTTGGCAATACCCTGACCCAGCGGGCCGGTGGTGGTTTCAACGCCTGCGGTGTAACCCACTTCCGGGTGACCTGGCGTTTTAGAATGCAGCTGACGGAAGTTTTTCAGCTCTTCAATAGGCAGATCGTAGCCGGTGAGGTGCAGCAGGCTATAGATCAGCATAGAGCCATGGCCGTTGGACAACACGAAACGGTCACGGTCAGCCCATGCAGGGTTATGCGGGTTGTGGTTAAGGAAATCACGCCACAGGACTTCGGCGATGTCAGCCATACCCATAGGGGCGCCCGGATGACCGGAATTCGATTTTTGTACACCATCAATGGAAAGCATGCGTACAGCATTCGCTAACGTACGACGAGTCGTCATAAGGGAACTCCAGATATAACAGGGTTACCATACTCTTAACCGTAAAAATTAAGCGCCAGGGTAAAGAGCCATACCGGTTAATAAGATCCTTTGCTCTGTGCAATGGCTCATTACGGATCAGCACACGGCAATTTCAGGCAGCGACTTCACGCTGGTAAATCTCGACCATTTTATCCCAGGCATCGCTGACATCATCCGCAAGAGAGAAGAGGCCCGATGTCCCCACAATAAAGACGTCGACACCGGACCGGGAGATGACATTAAAGGTCTTCTCGTTGCAGGAACCATCAATCTCGGTCAGGTAGTGGTAACCATGCGTTTCACGCATTTCAATAAGTTGCTTTATTTTGTTAAGGGATTCGGGAATAAACTTCTGGCCTGCATAACCCGGATCAACCGACATGATGGTCACTTTATCCAGCAGGTGCGCGTACTCTTTAATCGCATCAGCCGGGGTAGCGGGATTCAACACCACACCGCAGCGACGGCCAGCATCTTTGATCTGATTCAGCAGGCGGAAGATTTTGTTATTTGCCGTCTCTGGATGGAAGCTAATAATATCGGCTCCCGCATCAATGCACATTGGGATAATATCTTCCGGGTGATTCACCATCAGATGCACATCAATCGGCACCTGGGTGATTTTTTTCAGATTTTCAATAAAGAAAGGTGATAGCGTTATGTTTTTCACATAGCTGCCGTCCATAATATCAACATGATAAAAATCAGCCCGGCTGTTCATTGCTGTAATCTGCTCTCTGAACTGTGTTAAATCCATGCACATCAATGAGGGCGAAAATTTAGCCGCCATACTTCATCTCCAAAAGAATTAATTAGTTAAACAGTGACACGATCTACCCCGGAATGATGCCAGCAACGCTGAAGTCCGCATCGCCCTGGGGGCATTTGAAGCCAGAGGAGCCCATATGCGGAGCCATCGCGCAGAACGTTTCGCGCTTCAGGTACCTCCGGTTCTTCAATTGATGAGCTTCCTTACCGACGACGTTCACCACCAGTGCAGGCATAAGGTCGCCGTTTGAATCGGAGTAGCCCCGCCGTCGTGATACCGAAATTTTTCTGCTCCGGTGCCGTTATGGCATCAGTATTTAGTACCATCCTCATGAATGTGGGATGAATGCTCAAATATCTTTAACGTAGTGGCATTAATCGCCGCCCGGATGTTAATACTAAAAAGCTCATGATGGTTTTAAGCGTTGCGTAAATAACGTTGGAAACTTTTTTCTGAAAAAATAAATCGAGCAGGGAAAACAGATCAATCCGTATTGCTGTAAATCCTGATGCATCATGCATAATAAAATGCAGCATAGAATGGTGCAAAATGACCGAAAGTAACTGGTCAGAGAGTTCCATAGAGGATTTGTTTCATCTCATTATTATTAATAAGTTCATACAACCCAGCCATGTGTTTAGAATGGCTGGACAGCTGTTCTGCTATGTCTTTAGCGTTAAGAATAATATTATATCTTTTACTTCTTGCCAGGGTTGAATTGGTGTGAAAATCCCGATTTCATTATTAAGATCTTTAGTGGTTTTTCACATGCACTTCAACGATAAAGCGACTCCCTGATTGATTTTCGCAAGCAGCCAGAACTTTTTTTATAATTAAATCACCACCATGTCGGGAGGTGAGAGGTAATAAAACCGTGTGAATCCTGATCGTTATGTTTATTTTAATATGTTTTTCATTGGTCAATTTTCCGCAATAAAGGCTAAGGAGATCATGCAAAATCCTGCTTCCAGCCGCTGACTAAAACCACAATGTGGATATTTTAGATTGGTCAACAGGTTGTAATCATAAATATCCCAATAGCGTTGAAAGTGAGCCTACTATAGTGGAATGACTTGCCGGTTTACCGTGATCTCCATCGCAAAGTTAGCGCTAACATGAAATGATGTTAAATCTCTTGTTACCGCTAACTCAATTAACCCTCCTTGTTATTACTTTGCAGACGGGCAATGTGCCCAAAATCAAACATCATTTTCAATGACTGCCCGGTCAGGCCAAAGGAGGGCATCCGTGCAGACGTCAGCAGCGGACGACAGCGCGAGAGAAAAACGCAGAAAAAAACAGGTAAGTCTATGATCTCTAAAGTCGTGCTGGACTATAGAGGTGCTTCAGGTGGCTCTGGGCCGAAAGTTCTGACGACCTCTCAGAAGCGGGAAGCCGTGGAAGTCAGCTGTGAGGCAGCGTGTCTCTCTCTGTCTGCCTGCCGCTATGAGGCTCTGCGTCCCGCTGCTGATGCACATTTATCAGGGCTTATCACAGAACTGCATCTCGAACGAAGGTGCTTGCCTGGAAAATGATTAATGACTGGAGTCAGGATTATAAAAAGTGTCATCCACATACGTCGCTAAATTAGCAGCTGAATTTGCTGGAGGCTGGCGTAACGGAAACTATGGAAGAAAACCAACCGGCATTTCTGACTGAAGGTGGTATCTAATCCTGGGGGCAGGGCAGAGCAATGGGGCTAAAGGGTTCGGATTTGATGAGTTCTCTTCAGACTTCGCGGGATAAATTTAGGGCACAAAAAGTCCGCAGGGCTGTCAGACCTTTCTCTGACGATTCTGGTAATCACAGGGCTGGCGGAGTCTGAACTGGCCAAGCAATCTTATGAAAATTATTATTTTCCGACAATTCAACTTTTATTCGTGTACCTAAACGTGTACCAATTATTAGATGTCACACACCGGAACGGCAGGGCAAGGATATCGAATGCCCGACGCTAAATCCAAAATAAAATGATTTATGGGAAAAGTGTTCACACTGTTCACTTTTGGTTTTTGTTTATTAAATTCATGGCTTTAGGTAGTGAGGGGTTTTAGGGGGGGGTACACTAGTGTGCACTAAGAGTGATCACCTTAGCCAAGATGATAAAGGCTTTCCGAGGCCGCTATACATGATTTAAAATTATTGGGCGCTTCTGCGGTCACTTGTACGCTCTGTGCACAGGCTGTGTGAAAACTGTTTTTTTAGGTCAGAGTTTTCACACAGCCTGTGTCAATAGCGGACATTTCCAACATCCACTTTCACTAATCTATGTAGAAAAATTCTCATTGCATACAAATGCAGATTTGCCGGAATCATCAGGAACTTTTTCAGGGTTTATGACCGAGAAAGTACCGGAAATGCCCCTCTGGCCGCAAAAGTGACTTAGGGCCTCTCTGGGGGCGGGCAAGAGAGGCTATATGCAATTCGCCCGTTTGGTGGGTTCAGCTACTAAAAAGGCCGTCCGTGGGCGACCTCTTCTAGCACTGACTGTTGCGGAATTATGGTATGAAGATTTAGCTAAAGAAGGACACTGTATAAACAGCCTTTTAAGCTTCAACTTACTATCTAAGAGATTGTTGAATTTCAGTTGGTACTGGAGTAGAGCTAGCAAGTCTTCTCATCTCCAGCATCAACGGATCCTTCTTCGAGGGTTTAATTTCACCATTGTCTCGTGAAACTAAATTTACTTTTAATGAATTTAACCATAGTTTAATAAATTCGAATACGTACTTACCCCTCACAGCTCTAGAATCTGTTAATTTATCGAAAAAATCAGATAGCTCAGAAAATTTACTGGAATTAATATCCACTTGATAACCTTTAATTTCCGCATCTTCTCTAATAAAAATATTTTTATATTCTATGTTTATTAATTTTGATATTTTCTCATAGAATTCTGTTTTCCCAAGAATGTTATGATTAATGAACAATGGCTTGCAGATTTTTCTTGCCGCAGCCAAAAATATAGATAAGTCGCTTTTGAAGTCATCCATCAACGTTTTTTTAAGAGTTATATGTTTTGCATCTAATCTAAACTCATCACTCATGTAATTGCTTACGGAAAATTCATTGACGATATAATTTTCAATTGAATAGCAGTTCAATGTTGTAATGCAGTGGTCGTCGTGCCTCTCTAGGTCATAATCATGGTCGACATAAAAAATGCAGCTATCAAGAATCTCTCTGTCATTTATAAGAGTTGAATGCTCATATAATGTTGTTATTTGCTTTTTGCCTTTTGCAACTATATGACAAGAATTTGCATAATGGTGATTTTTTTTTAACCATTCATCATAAACAGGAAAGTCATCGACTCCTTCGAAAACATAAATGCTATCCACAAAAGACTTGGCCATTAAAATCTCTTGCTTTAATGGGTTTTTTGATTCCTTCGATTTTATTAACTCATCAAGAAGGTCATTACTGCTCATCTAATATAGCCCTCCTGATTTTCATTGAAGTTGCTGATTTTTCCAATTCATTGTCAAATATAAATGGCGAATGAGTAATTGCAACGACTTGATTTACTTTTTTTGCTTTATCTATATCGGGAAGAATCATTTTTTGCCATTTTAATGACAGTGAAAGCTCGGGTTCATCGATCAGGATTATCTTGTTATCATCGCCTCCAAGATAAAGTATGGCCATCAATGAAATTACTTGTTTTTCGCCAGATGATAGATCATTGAGCGATATCCTAGACCCCGTAAAGTCATCATTTACAATAACTTCTAGCTTTGATGGGTCAAATCGTAACGATTTTGAATCACCAGACGAAGTTAGATACTTATTGCATATCTCTACAAATTGCTCAATTTTATACTCTTGCTCTTTTGTTTGCTGTATTACTATATTTAGTTTTGATAAGAAATAATTTAGATACCCAGTTTCCTTTACTTTATCATCATCATAAAGAGTTTTAAGTTTTCTTATTAGTGTGTTTTCTTTTTTCTTAGGCTCAAACGGTCCTTGTTGAGGGTAGGTGTGCTGAGGATTTTCAACTCGGTTTAAAAATCTTTCCAAATCTTCAATTGAAGGAAGGTCGTTATTAGCAAATTCAAAATTACTATCGCCAAGTCTAATTAAATCGTCAAGCATTTTTGCGCTTAGAGTACGATATCCCGTACTTGATAATCTTTCTATCTCCAAGGTCATTTCGCTTAGCGTTTCTTCTACATCACGTAGTCCATATGAAATCCCATCATGATGTAGTTTTTTTATGCTTGTTCTTCTAAAAGACGGTCTTTTTGCAACCATTGATCTATTTTTATCCAGGTTTTTTTCAACCCTTCTGTATGTTGGAAGATATATTACTTCATAGCCCAACATTGCCTCTTCTATAATTTTAGATTCTTCAGTAAAGTTAGAGCCGAAGTTAATTTTTACCTTTAATTTCTCAAGGGATTTCATGTAATCAGGTTCTATGAACGGTGTGTTCATGTAAATGTCATGAAGGACGTTATCGTCTCTATAGTTATAGTCTTTGCTTGTAATTATTGAATTAATTGTCGCTTCAAGCGAGTTATTTTCCCAAAATTCTGAGCTTAATGATAATTCTTCGTCAATAAAGCTCTTAATATCTTCCTTTGAGTGAGAACCTAGCTCATCTCTTTTTATTTTAACTTCTTTCGCATTTGTAAATTTTATGGTTATTTCAGTAAATTTTATCAGTTTTAGTGAGTGGAAGTCCCTCTCTAATATTGCTTTTAGCGCATTAAGAGCTGTCGTTTTCCCTGCACCATTCTCTGAAACAAAAATGGTTGTTTTGTTCTTCATCTCCAAGAGAAGATCTTTATACCCGTGCACTCCACTTATCCTAAACCATTCTATTGGATGCGCTGGCATGCTGCTTTCATGTTCAACCATACTTCCCTCTTATCGGTTGTTTGCTTATGTATTATTTATTTAATATAAATTTCTGTTATCGGCAAGAACTTTTGTTTTTTAAGTGAAAATACATTGGATATAGATTAAGTTATTGATCTGTAAGATTATATTTTTTATTGACTCAAGTTTTGTAGAAAGCGTAATCTTGCGATGGAAACGATAAAATTCGGTAAAGTGGTTCTTCGACGGTTCTGAAACTGGCAAGTTTCTGAACCATAGTAGCTCGCTTTATCGGAGCGTCGTCACCAAATCTTTCATTTCACTTTGCCGCAGTTGGATTGGCACTTCAAGAACTCTTAGCGTCTTCAATACATACTTCTTCGTTCCATGATCAAGTTACCGTTGGCTACCGCCAATGGCGTGTAGCCGTGTCTGTCAGGGTTGAACTTCAGAGAACGGTTACCTGACCAGGCGTGATATAAGAAAAAGCGGCCATAACAGCGGAAAGACCTGGCCCAAATTATAAGGTGGGAACAGGAGAGCGCACGAAGGTGCCGCCTGGTGGAAATATCTGTCATCTTTGAGTCCTATCGGGTTTCCTCCCTTCTGGTTTAAGAGCCGGAAATCGTAAGATTTCTTTGTTATTTCAATGCAAGAGGTTGTTTCCTTATGGCCATATTATGGGCTAAGGAATAACAAAGAGGCGATGCCGGATAGCTCGCTGAAATTTGAGAGCAGAGCGGCTGATGAGAAATAGAATGCAGCAGCGTGAGCAGCGGGGGAGAGATCATCAGGATAGGAATAAAGGCTGTTATCTGACAATTTTTCACCCAGAGTTCGGTTCGTCGTCGGGTTGTTATGTTTATGTGGTGGTAATATCTTAAGGCCATTATTTTGACGTCTGCTTCTTGCTCATAACTGACCTTGACGGAAATTAGTAATTGCTAGAGATACTTAAAACTGCCCTAAGCCGGTTTACGTGGAAGGATGTTATCAGACGCTGCATGCGGGTAACCAATCTGCCTCGCTGTCTTCATGAAGCGTCAGATTGGTTTATATACCGTTATTCGTTCGGCGCTTAAGCAACATGCGCTCATACTCCTTGAGCGTCTGCGGTACAGCCTGACCAAAAGCGGTCAGGCTGAGCGGATGCTGATGCCCGCGCGATTCCATAAATGACAGATACGCATGATAGAGATAGCGCTTCGGGTTGATCGGACGAATATTGGCGTTGCCAATAAACAGCCCGTTTGGCGTGCTCAGCGGCATCAGGTAGCCACAGAAATCTACCAGCGGATCGGCCTGTCGCTTTATCTCAAGCACTTCACCTGAGGATTGCTGCGCCTGCAACAGCTCGCGCGCTTCATCAGGTGACGCAAAGCGCTGCATCAGATGACGAACAATGACGGCCAGCTCGGCGCTGATTTTGTCCAGCAGCAGCGGGTCACGCTCTTTCGCCGGTATCACTTCCGGGAAGGTCAGGATTACCCGGCGACGCGAAACGCCACCGCTGCGATCGCTGAAACGCATCGGATTGTTGTTTACCGCCAAAATCACCGCCGGGATTTGAGTTGAGTACGGATCGCGATACTTGGGATCAATAGCTATCGCATCGCCGCCGGTAATCGTCTTAATGCCCGCGCCGTCGCCGCTCCATTTCTCCTGATCGGGCAGAATACTCAGCGAGAATCCGACCACGCTGGCGCGTTCGCGCGAAGATTCCAGCGTGTCGATTGTGGCGGACGTTGTGTTATCGCGGCCAGCGAGCAGCGTGGCTATCGAGGCTAATACGCTTTTTCCGCTTCCACCGAGACCAGTTACCTCAAGGAACATCTGCCAGTCGTAGCGGTTTGCCAGCACCATAAATAACGCCGCGAGGATGCGCTCCTGCTTGTCCGGCCGCCCGCGTTAACCAGCGGTAAAAGTTAGATGCGTGATCTGCGAGATTTTCACCAGGGCGCGGCGCGGAGTAGTCAGTGCTGTTTACCGTGCACAACCAGTTCTCGCGGCGGTGCGGGCTGAATGTGCCGTTGGTCGTATCAAAAACGCCGTTACGAAAACCAATTAGGCGGCGCGCTGGTTCACCCATTTGGGGCACCATCAGCTTGAGCGTGTCCAGCACTCTGCCGATACTGGCAGCGGAAAACGGTGCGCGCACCTTCTGAAACAGCGCGGCGATTTCCCGGCGCAGCGTCTTCGCCTCCTGTGGTACACAACAGAATGACCTCATCCTTTACAGACGATGAGAGACAATCATGACCACCCCGGAACAGAAACCTGCATCACTGGAACGCTTTGAGAATGCCCGAACTCAACATACCGAAAGGATGAAAGCCTATAACGGCATCTGCGCCGATATTGCCCGCTGTGAAAAAGAGCAGCAGGCAGCCATCGAGGTAGGGAAAGAAGCCGAGAGCAACTGGCGCACGAGCTTCCGCAACCTTAGAGGCAATCCAATGACGAGCTGCGCGCCGAACATTCACTGCGTCTGCTGGTCGATACCTTGCGCAAGCAGCGTCAGATATTGGTCACGCATCTGACGTGCAGCAGCTAGCGTTAGGGCAGGGTAAGCGCCTAGACTAATATTAGTACGGCTGCTACTAGCTGGCCGCTGGTAGCGAAAACGCCATAACTTCTTACCAGACATTTTGACGAGCATGAAAAGCCCGTCGCCATCGTGCAGCGTAAAGTCTTTTTCTTGAGGTTTAGCTTTGAGGATTTCATTGTTGGTGAGGGGGCGTGTCATCCGCGCCATGACTGGTTTCCGTCCATAATTGGTACACGTTTTAGGCCAGCATTCTAGCGTATACCAATAATCACCGGATTCAGGCGGATCATCTCGGAAGGTTACAGACACAAAAAAGCCCGCAGGGCTTTCACCTTGCGGGCTCTCAGGACTTTCTCGAACGACTCTGGTAATCGCCGGAAAAGAATTTTGGTGGAGCTGGCGGGAGTTGAACCCGCGTCCGAAATTACTACACCGTCGGCACTACATGCTTAGTCCAGTTTTTACATTCGCCGGTCAGCTGCGAACGGACACGCCACTGACAGACTAGCCTGATTAGATTTAACGCTTCGACCCCAGGCAGGGCGTCCACGCGATCTCTTTTGGGTTTGACTTCTCTTGATCCCCGTCTTAAGAGCGGAAGCTAGGGAGAGAAGGCTAAAAGCAGGTTATTAAGCTGCTAAAGCGTAGTTTTCGTCGTTTGCGACTATTTTTTTGCGGCTTTTTACGAGGCAAACCGCCCCTCGGCATGCTCCTAAGGCTTCACAATCCCGTCGAATCCAGAATCAGCCCCAGAACTTCAAATACTAGCAACAAAACAGCTCAAAATCCAGCGCTTAGCGCTTTGAATTCTTCATGATACGTGCTTTGTCTAATTTCCATTCACGGTCTTTGATGTCATCGCGCTTGTCGTGCTCTTTCTTACCGCGCGCAACGCCGATCTTCAGTTTGCACCAGGCGTTTTTCCAGTAAAGCGACAGCGCCACGATGGTGTAACCTTCGCGGTTTACGCGGCCATACAGGGAATCGAGTTCACGTTGTTTCAGCAGCAGCTTGCGGCTGCGGGTCGGGTCACAGACCACATGGCTGGAAGCAACGGCTAAAGGTTGAAAGGTTGAACCGAACAGGAACGCTTCGCCATCGCGCAGCAGGATATAGCTGTCGCTGATGTTGGCTTTACCGGCACGAAGTGATTTAACTTCCCATCCCTGTAACGATAATCCCGCTTCATACTCCTCTTCAATGAAGTATTCATGACGGGCGCGTTTGTTCATGGCAACAGTGGCAGAACCGGGTTTGTGTGATTTTTTCTTTGTCATAGTGCGGCGTATTTTACATCACTTAGTCGGTTATCGCATCCCCAGTCCAGCGGGGCGGCAGGAAACGGGATATTCTAGCACACCCTGCATCGGGGGCATTTTTGTTTAATCGCTGAAAATGCTATTATTCAGCGGTTTCGTGATGAACAGGAACCATTATGGCTCAGATTAGTCGTTCGGCACTGGTCCCGTTTAGTGCCGGGCAGATGTACCAACTTGTAAATGATGTGGATGCCTATCCGCAATTCCTGCCGGGTTGCACCGGAAGCCGCGTGCTGGATGCGTCAGAGAATCAGATGACCGCGTCCGTGGATGTGTCGAAAGCAGGCATCAGCAAAACGTTTACCACCCGTAATACGCTGACCGATAACCAGAGCATCCATATGCAACTGGTGGACGGTCCCTTCCGTAAGCTGACCGGCGGCTGGAAATTCGTCTCGCTGGGCGATGACGCCTGCAAAGTGGAGTTAAGCCTGGAGTTTGAATTCACCAACATGCTGGTAGAGATGGCTTTTGGACGCATCTTCAAGGAACTCGCTAACAGCATGGTGCAGGCGTTCACCCAGCGCGCTAAAGAGGTCTACAGTGCCTGACATCTCCGTTGAGGTGGTCTATGCCTTGCCTGAAAAGCAGTATCAGCTTTACGCCACCGTAGAGCAGGGCAGCACCGTAGAACAGGCGATCAGACAGTCGGGACTGCTGGAACTCCGCCGGGAAATTGACCTCAACAGTAATAAAGTGGGCGTCTACAGTCGGCCGGTAAAACTTGATGATGTCGTTAATGAAGGCGACCGCATTGAGATTTACCGTCCGCTAATCGCAGACCCTAAAGAGCTGCGTCGTCAGCGCGCAGAGCGTGCGGCGGGCACTAAAAAATAAGCCTGACTCCGTAAAATCAGCGGGCATCAGGCATAAAAAAAGGCGCTCAGTGCGCCTTTTTTACTGCCTGCTCGTAATCAGTCGTTGGTCTGCGACAGGTTCTGCTTGTTGTCGATATTGGTCAGAACGCCGTTAGCGTCGAAAGTCAGCGTCAGCGTCTGCTGTTTAACGCGCTCATGACCTGGCTCCTGACGGAAAACGTAATACCAGACGTTGCTGCCAAACGGATCTTTCATCATCGGCGTGCCGAGTGCGTAAGCCACCTGCTGCTGTGTCATACCGTTATGAATCTTGGCCACATCGTTGGCAACCAGATAGTTACCCTGGTTAATATCAGGACGATATACCACGCGCTCTAAAGTGGAACATCCTGCGGTCATCATCAACATTACCACTGCCGCGGCAGTCAGCGTTTTACAGCGCATCTATACATTCCTTTTCCGGGGCCAAACGCCTTTTACAGGCTGTTTTCTTGCCATCAAAATCTGAACTCTGCCTGCGGCAGGCTTTATTACTTTGGCGACATAAGTGCCGATGATAATAAACCTTTTCGCTATTGGGAACCTCTACAGAGCAAGCATATGACCACGTCAGGTTAAAAAAGTGCGCTGCTAGGCGGCTAAAAGTTCTTTGGCGTTGGCCAGGGTGTTACGTGTCACCTCGCTGCCACCCAGCAGACGCGCCAGTTCCTGCAAGCGTGCGCGCTTGTCCAGCGGCTGCATATGGGTTTCGGTCATGGCGCCATCAGTCTCTTTGCTGACAAAGAAGTGCTGATGACCGCAACCAGCCACCTGCGGCAGATGGGTAACGCACATCACCTGAGTCGACTCGCCCAGCTGGCGCAGCAGTTTACCCACCACGGCGGCGGTTGGGCCGCTGATCCCGACATCCACTTCATCGAAAATCATCGCTGGCGTTTCCATTTTCTTCGCGGTGATCACCTGAATCGCCAGCGCGATACGTGACAGTTCCCCCCCGGAGGCGACTTTACCCAGCGGCTGAAGCGGCTGGCCAGGGTTGGTGGTGACCTGGAAATCGACGCGACTCGCGCCATCAGCCGTCAGCTGGTCCGGGTTAAAGGTCAGCGCGATGTTGAACTGGCCGTGCGGCATAGAGAGCAGATGCATACTCTGCGTGATCAGCTGCTGCAACTCACTGGCGAAGTGGCTGCGCTGCTGATGCAGCTGCTCTGCACTGTGCAGGGCCGCCTGGTAATGTTCACCTACCAGCGATTGCAGGCTCTCCTGATCGCTTTCATGCTGCGACAGCTGTTCCGCTTCAGCCAGCAGTTGCTGATGCAGCTCCGGCAGACCTTCTGGCGAGACGTGATGTTTACGGGCTAAAGCGATCTGGCGCGAAATACGCTGCTCCAGCTCATAGAGGCGATTAGGGTCCAGATCGAGGCTGTCGCAGTAGTGACGCAGCTCGTCGCTGGCTTCACTCAGCTGAATCGACGCCTCTTCCAGCAGGTTATAAACACCGTTCAGCTTCTCATCCAGCGAAGTCAGCTCAGAGAGCATCTGACGCGCGTTGTAGAGCAGGCTGCACAGGTTATTGTCGTCGCTGTCCGCTAGCAGTTGCAGCGCCTGCTGGCTGGTCGACAGCAGCTGTCCGCTGTTAGCCAGGCGCTTGTACTCTTCGTCGATCTGTTCATATTCGCCAGGCTGCGGAGCGAAGTCGTTCAGCTCTTTCAGCTGATACTGCAACAGTTCGCGGCGGGCTTCACGCTCCTGGGCCTGCTGCTGATGCAGCGCCAGGGTCCGACAGCTCTGATGCCAGGTCTGGTAGCTGGCACGCATACGTTGCAGCAGATCGTCATGACCGGCGTAGGCATCCAGCAGATGCTTCTGATGATCCGCCTTGAGCAGTAGCTGATGAGCGTGCTGACCGTGGATCTGAATCAGCAGCTGGCCGAGATCGCGCAGCTGCGAGAGCGGCACCGCGGTGCCATTGATAAAGCCGCGGGAACGTCCGTCAGCGCTGATGACCCGGCGCAGCAGACACTCGTTTCCGTCATCCAGATGATTATCCAGCAGCCAGCGCTGGGCAGAAGGGGAGGACTTAAGCTGAAAGCGGGCGCAGAGGTCGGCCCGGCTGGCACCCTGACGCACCATGTCGGCGTCAGCACGACCGCCCAGGCATAATCCCAGGGCGTCAATCGCGATCGATTTGCCGGCACCGGTCTCACCAGTGATTGCTGTCATGCCGCGTTGGAAATCAATGTCGAGCTCACGAACGATAGCGAAATTACTGATGGTCAGTTGGGCCAGCATAGGTTCACCTGTATGAATAAACACATATGGTTTTTCATACAGTATAAACTGGAATTTTATCCAGTAAAGAGGCGACACCGCATTTCAGAACAATTTTTTTGACCAGCCCAGCTTCGAACTTAGCGTGTTGAAATAACTGTAATTCTTAGGATGGATCAGGTTGAGATGATTGCTGCTGCGGCGAATCAGCACATCCTCGCCTTCCTGAATCGGCAGCGCAATCTGGCTGTCACAGCTGATCTCCAGGTCGTTGCGGCGTGAGGAGAAGCGCAGTCGGATGGTACTGCTGCTGTTGATCACCAGCGGGCGCGCCGACAGCGTATGCGGAAACATCGGGACCAGCGCGATCGCGTCAAGCGAAGGAGTCAGTATCGGGCCGCCAGCGGAGAGCGAATAGGCGGTCGAGCCGGTGGGAGTGGAGATAATCAGTCCATCGGAGCGCTGGGAGAAGGCGAACACTTCATCAATATAGACTTCGAATTCGATCATGTGCGCCACTTTGCCGGGATGCAGCACCACCTCGTTAATGGCAGAACCAATCCGTGGCGAGCAGTCTGATTTGCACACCTGCGCCTCGAGCAGAAAGCGGCTCTCGACAAAATAGTTACCCTGGAGCACCTCATCCAGCTGCTGCTGCGCGTTATCGGGATCGAGGTCGGTCAGAAAGCCGAGATTACCGCGGTTAATGCCGATCACTTTGATGTCATAACGCGCCAGCACCCGCGCCGCGCCCAGCATATTGCCGTCACCGCCGACCACCACCGCTAAATCCGCATACTCACCAATCTCCGCCAGCGTGCCGGTCTGCACATCGTGCAGCGATAACTCCTGCGCGATTTGCTTCTCGACGATCACTTGATAACCTTTGGCTGTCAGCCAGCGCCAGAGCATCTCATGCGTGGTTAACGCGGTGGGATGGCGTGGATGACCCACAATACCAATGCAGTTAAAGTGTTTGTTCATCTGGTTGATGTTCCTTGTAAGCCAAAACGGCAAGGCAATGTGATAGGTTCCCTTGAAACCGTCAAACCGATCCCCATAATAAGCCAACCAGCGAAATGAATGTGCAAAACGCGGAGAAATTCATGAGTAGTAAAGACCAGAACACCCCAAACGAGCAAGTCTCAGACGAAATTCAGCAGGATCAGCAACAACCTCAGGACGCAGAGACAACGGCTGAGGTGGATCCGCGTGATGAGCGTATCGCTCAGCTCGAAGCTGAATTAGCACAGTCGCAAACCGGTGTGCGTGACGCCCAGCTGCGTGCGCAGGCCGAGGTTGAGAACATCCGTCGTCGTGCCGAGATGGACGTTGAGAAGGCGCATAAATTTGCGCTGGAGAAGTTTGCCAACGAACTGCTGCCGGTAATCGACAGCCTTGAGCGCGCACTTGAAATGGCGAACAAAGAAGATACTCAACTGGCACCGATGATTGAAGGGATCGAACTGACCCTGAAAGGCCTGCTGGGCGCGGTGCGTAAATTCGGCGTGGAAGTGGTTGGCGAAACGGGCGTGCCGTTCAACCCGGAAGTGCATCAGGCGATGTCGATGATGGAGTCTGAAGAGCATGAACCCAACCATGTGATGATGGTGATGCAGCGCGGCTATACTCTGAATGGACGCCTGTTGCGTCCGGCCATGGTTGCGGTCAGCAAAGCTAAAGGCTGAGTTAACGCCTGACGCTGTTACACGGCCGCGCACTGACGCGGCCGTGTGCGTTATGGCTTTACTCAGGTAATACCGGCGTCCAGTCGACAGGCGTTTTACCGGCGGCGCTCAGCAGTTCGTTGGTTTTCGAAAAGTGCTGACAGCCAAAGAAGCCGCGATGCGCCGACAGTGGCGAAGGATGCGGTGCCTGTAGTACGTGGTGACGCTGGCGATCGATAATGCTGCCTTTCTTCTGCGCATGAGAGCCCCACAGCAGAAAAATCACCCCTTCACAATGCTGATTGATCGCGGCGATGACATTATCGGTAAAGGTCTCCCAGCCAAAACGGGCGTGAGAATGGGCTTTTCCCGCTTCAACCGTCAGAACGGTGTTGAGCAGCATCACTCCCTGTTTCGCCCAGCTCTCCAGAAAGCCATGATTCGGTTTCTCAAAACCGGGAATGTCCTGCATTAACTCTTTATAGATGTTTTGCAGCGACGGCGGCACCTGAACCCCCGGCAGCACTGAAAACGCCAGGCCATGCGCCTGATGCGGCCCGTGATAGGGATCCTGACCCAGAATAACCACATTGACGTCGCCCAACTCCGTCAGCCGGAAAGCGTTGAAGACATCTTTCTGCGGCGGATAGACCGTGACGCCCGCCGCGCGCTGTTCAGCGACCTGTTTCAGCGTGTCGATAAAATAGGGTTTCTGTTTCTCTTCAGCCAGCACGTCGTGCCAGGTCAGCTTTTCCGTCATGATCAACTCCCTTAACGTTAGTGCCGTAAGCTTAGCCGTTACTGTCGCTGAGCTGAAGGCTAAAATAATTTGAAAAATAAAAATAAAGTTGAAAGCGGAGGCTGTTTGAGATCAAGGTCTTAGCGTTAAAGTGGATTGAGTGGCCGGTTAAAATTGACTCAGGTCAAAGTGGTTATGATGAGAGAGTGGTATACCGGAGCCTCAAATTTGATGTATTCACCTATTATTCGGGAGACGCAATCATGATCACGGGAATCCAGATCACACAATCCAACAACTCAAAATTACTGAACTCTTTCTGGCTGCTGGATGAAGAGAAAGCCGAAGCGCGTTGCCTGTGCGCCAAAGCGGGCTACGAAGAAGATCAGGTCGTCGCCACCAGCGAACTGGGCGAATTTACTTACCGCGAAGTGCCGCTTGAAATGAAACCACAGGTGCGTGTTGAAGGCGGACAGCATCTGAACGTCAACGTTCTGCGTCGTGAAACCCTGGAAGACGCGGTGAAACACCCGGAAAACTATCCGCAGCTGACCATCCGCGTATCAGGCTATGCAGTGCGTTTCAATTCACTGACCCCTGAACAGCAGCGCGATGTCATTACCCGTACCTTTACCGAAAGTCTCTGATTGATTTAAGTTAGCCAGCGCTGAAAATAAACGCAAAGCGCACACAGCAATCTTTATTATAAATATGAAAGAGATAAAACGTTAATCTGCTGACAGTCGGTTGCCATCATCGCGAAGATCGCGCTCTGACCGCTAAAACTGACCGGAACGGCTATTACTGCTTATCAGATAAAAAAAATCGCCTCATAAGAGGCGATTTTTTTGTTCATGCGATGTTTTATTCCGCACTCTCTTTGGTGGCCACGGTGCCGCTAGCCTTGCGGCGTTTGCCGACATTCTTAGCATCACGATGGCGTTTTTTCACCCGCGGTTTTTCCGTTTCGCTTGCTTTCTTCTCGGCACGCTTCGCCAGCGCCTTTTTCGACGGTTTGCCGGTGGTCTTCGCACTCGGCGCTCGTGTCTGCGGACGCAGTTCATCAATCACCCGCGCCTTGATCGGCTCGTTGACATAGCGGGTAATCTTGCCCAGCAGCACATAGTCATGCGCTTCAACCAGCGAGATAGCGATACCTTTGCGGCCCGCGCGGCCGGTACGTCCGATGCGGTGCAGATAAGTATCCGCGGTGCGCGTCATATCGAAGTTAAAGACATGGCTGACATCTTCGACATCGATGCCACGCGCAGCAATATCGGTGGCGACCAGCACGTTAACCCGTCCCTCACTCAGACGCTTGATCGCTTCGTTACGCTTGGCCTGCACCATTTCGCCTTCAAGGTAGCTGCTACGAATCCCCGCTTCGTGCAGCCAGCTTACCAGCTCATGCAGACGTTCACGCTTGCGCACAAAGACGATGCTGCGCGTCACATCTGGCTGTTTCAGCAGATGGATCAGTAATTTGGTTTTATGTTCCAGGTCGTCAGCACGGTAATACCACTGCTGGATCTTTTTGCGCTCGCGACGGCTGGGATCGGCTTCCAGCTCCACCGGGTCGTTCAGCAGACGCTCAGCGAAATCTCTGATGTTGTCGCCTTCCAGCGTGGCGGAGAAGAGCAGCGTCTGTTTGCGCCAGCGCGTTTCAGCGGCGATGGTCTCAATGTCCTGAGCAAAGCCCATGTCCAGCATGCGGTCGGCTTCATCCAGCACCAGGGTTTCCACGGCGCGACAGTCAAAGTTCTCTTCTTTGATGTATTGCAGCAGACGGCCGGTGGTCGCGACCACAATATCCTGGTTTTCGCTGAACACTTCGGCATGGTTCATATAGGCCACGCCGCCGGTGATCGTGGCAATATCCAGATGGGTATGTTTCGCCAGTTCACGCGCCTGGTCGGCCACCTGCATCGCCAGTTCGCGGGTCGGGGTCACAATCAGGATACGCGGCGGGCCCGATTTCTTGCGGGGGAAGTCAAGCAGATGCTGTAACGCCGGCAGCAGATAGGCGGCGGTTTTCCCGGTCCCGGTAGGTGCCGAACCCAGAACGTCGCGGCCCTCCAGCGCGGGCGGAATTGCAGCAGCCTGGATCACTGTTGGGCGCGTAAAGCCTTTTTCCTGCAACGCTTGTAGCAGGCTTTCGTCGAGTTCGAGTTCGGAAAATGTGGTTACTGTCATGGTCTACCTCAGTTTGGGGCGCTGATTATAGACAGATCAGACTGAATCTTCATCTGTTAATCCGTTTCCGCTGCGTCTGGCGTTCGCTGCTGCGTGAATTCCCCTGGCGGCCACGTTACACTTATGCGCTGCCGCACGGCAGGAAAAGAGCAGATGGTAGCGACGAATGATGCAGGACAAGCCGCGCGGACGGCCACAGTTAAACAAGAACGGGTTTACCTTTAAACAATTTTTTGTCGCCCACGATCGCTGTGCGATGAAAGTGGGCACCGATGCCATCCTGCTGGGAGCCTGGGCACCGGTCGCCGGAGTCAGACGTATTCTCGACATCGGCAGTGGCAGCGGGCTCATCGCCCTGATGCTGGCCCAGCGCACGCCGTCGCCGGTCATGATCGACGCCGTCGAATTAGAGAGTGAGGCGGTGCAGCAGGCGCAGGAAAATGTAGAGCAGTCGCCGTGGCCCGATCGTATCCAGATCCATCAGCAGGATATTGCCCGCTGGGCAGAGCAGGGCGATAAACGCTACTCGCTGATTGTCAGCAATCCCCCTTACTTTGCGCCGGGCGTCGCCTGTGCAACGACCGCCAGAGAGAACGCCCGCGCCACCGGCACGCTCGATCATCAGACGCTGTTGCGCAGCGCAGCACTGATGATAGAAGAGGAAGGGATGTTCTGCGTGGTGCTGCCGATAACCGTGGGCGAGGCGTTTATCGCGCTGGCGCAGGCCGATGGCTGGCATCTGCGTTTTCGTCTCGACGTGGCGGAGTATGCCCATCGTCCGCCTCATCGGGTGCTGCTGGCCTTTTCACCGCAGGCTGGTGAAACCCTGCTGGAGCGGCTGGCGATCCGCGCGCCTGACACCCACTATTCAGATGACTGGTGTTGTCTGACGCGGGAGTTCTACCTTTTTATGTAACCGGACGGCGTCAGGATGGTCGGCAGCGCCTGCGGCAGCATCTCCGGGTAGTCGCGGATATAGTGCAGGCCGCGACTTTCCTTTCTTTCCAGCGCACAGCGCACCATCAGCTCAGCCACCTGCACCAGATTGCGCAGTTCCAGCAGATTATTGGAGAGGCGGAAATGGCGGTAATACTCATCAATCTCCTGCTGAAGCAGGCTGATACGGCGTAAAGCCCGTTCCAGCCGCTTAGTGGTTCGCACGATACCGACGTAGTCCCACATAAACAGCCGCAGCTCATGCCAGTTATGCTGGATGACCACGCGCTCATCCGCGTCATCGACCCGGCTCTCATCCCAGGCGGGTAATGAGGCGGCGGCTTCCGTGTCGGGCAGGGTACGCATCAACGCTTCAGCGGCGGACCAGCCATAGACCAGACACTCCAGCAGCGAGTTCGAGGCCATGCGGTTAGCGCCATGCAGGCCGGTGTAACTCACTTCGCCGATGGCGTAGAGGCCATCAAGATCGGTCTGCCCCTGTTGATTCACCATCACACCGCCACAGGTGTAGTGTGCGGCCGGCACAATCGGGATGGGCTCTTTGGTCAGGTCAAAGCCGAAGGTCAGCAGCTTCTCATAAATCATCGGGAAGTGAGCGCGAACAAAAGCTTCAGGCTGGTGGCTGATGTCCAGATACATACACTCCACGCCCAGTCGCTTCATCTCATGGTCAATCGCCCGGGCAACAATATCGCGCGGGGCCAGTTCGGCGCGCGCATCAAAATCGGGCATAAAACGGCTGCCATCCGGGCGAAGCAGCCAGGCTCCTTCGCCGCGTAACGCCTCGGTCAGCAGGAAGTTCCGCGCTTGCGGATGAAACAGGCAGGTAGGGTGGAATTGATTGAATTCAAGATTCGCTACCCGGCAGCCGGCGCGCCAGGCCATGGCGATCCCATCACCGGAGGCGACATCGGGATTGGTGGTGTATTGATAAACCTTGGCGGCACCGCCGGTGGCTAACACCACGGCCCGCGCCTGACAGGTTTCGACCCGCTCGCGATTGCGGTTCCAGATCCACGCGCCCACCGCGCGGCGCGGACCTGGCAGGCCAATCTTATCTGAAAGTATCAGATCAACCGCGTTGGTACGTTCCAGAATACGGATATTGGGATGGCTAAGCGCCTGACTCACCAGCGTTGTTTCAACCGCGTGTCCAGTAGCGTCGGCGCTGTGCAGGATGCGGCGATGGCTGTGGCCGCCTTCGCGGGTCAGGTGATAACGCGGCTCGCCTGGCGTCTGCGGGTCCATATCAAAGGCGACCCCATTGTCGATCAGCCACTGTACGCAGTGCCGGGCGTTGCTGGCGATAAACGACACGGCATCCCGGTCACACAGTCCCGCCCCGGCGACTAAGGTATCTTCGATGTGCGACTCAATGCTGTCGGTCTCATCGAACACCGCGGCAATGCCGCCCTGCGCATAGAGCGTGGAGCCTTCATCCACCTCAGCTTTGCTCAGCACCGTCACCTGATACTGTCTGGCCAGACGCAGCGCCAGCGACAGGCCCGCCGCTCCGCTGCCCACAATCAATACGTCACACTGATAGTCTGGATTTACATTTGTCATGATGTTTAATTTACTAAACAAGAGTAGGTCAGAGCATAAGCGGTAAGGGCCACGCTGTGAAGTATTTTAAACACCAGTGAGCGCGGTTAAGGTGTGATAATTAAAATATCCTGTAAAAGCAGACTGTTAAGTTTTGATGCATTTACAAACTGTTTTGTATACCAAACTTACCAAACCCTAAAGATTTAATGATGAAAAAGCCGTTGTCATGGGTTACTCTGCCTGCGATTTACGCTCCTGACACTGAACGAAAATGAACAAGCTGAGTGATAGCCAGCGGAGCGGTAAATATCAGGGCGAGAAGTGAACTTCGCACCACAACACAACTCTAAGCGCATGCTTGCTCAGATCATGAGATGTGCTGGCAGTTACTTTATGCGTATGAAAAATTTGGGGAGACATTACCTCGGATGAGCGAGCAGTTAACGGATCAGGTCCTTGTCGAGCGGGTACAGAAGGGAGATCAAAAAGCTTTCAACTTACTGGTAATTCGTTACCAGCATAAAGTGGCGAGCCTGGTTTCACGCTATGTGCCGTCGGGCGATGTGCCAGATGTAGTACAGGAATCGTTTATTAAAGCGTATCGCGCGCTGGACTCGTTCCGGGGCGATAGCGCGTTTTATACCTGGCTGTACCGCATTGCGGTCAATACAGCGAAAAATTATCTGGTTGCTCAGGGACGTCGTCCGCCATCCAGCGATGTGGATGCGATTGACGCGGAAAATTTCGAAAGTGCAGGCGCATTAAAAGAAATTTCGAACCCTGAGAACTTAATGTTGTCAGATGAATTGAAACAAATTGTCTTTCGTACCATCGAGGCGCTACCCGAGGATTTGCGTATGGCAATCACCCTCAGGGAACTGGACGGCCTGAGCTATGAAGAGATCGCCGTCATTATGGATTGCCCGGTAGGCACTGTTCGATCACGTATCTTTCGTGCGCGAGAGGCCATTGATAACAAAGTTCAACCGCTTATCCAACGTCAGTGATAACGGCTACTGGAAGGGTACATAGGCATGCAGAAAGAAAAACTTTCCGCTTTAATGGATGGTGAGACCTTAGATAACGAGCTGATTTCCGCCTTGTCTAAGGACGCAGAGTTACAGCAGAGCTGGAAAAGCTATCATCTTATCCGCGATACCCTGCGCGGGGATGTGGATGCGTTCCTGCATTTCGACATCTCTGCCAGCGTGGCAGCCGCCATCGAAAACGAACCGCGGCGCAGTGTGACCCCGCTGATCCCGGAAGCTCAGCCAGAACCTTCCCGCTGGGAAAAAATGCCGTTCTGGAAAAAGGCGCGTCCGTGGGCAGCACAGCTGACTCAGGTTGGCGTGGCGGCCTGTGTTTCACTCGCCGTGATTGTGGGTGTGCAGCACTATAATCAGCCCGCTGGCAGCGCCACGCAGACCTCTGACTCGCCGGTGTTCAACACCTTACCGATGATGGGCAAAGCCTCGCCGGTCAGCCTGGGCGTCCCTTCTGATGCCTTTGACACCAACAGTGCCAATCAGCAGGTGCAGGATCAGCGTCGCCGCGTCAACGCTATGCTTCAGGATTATGAACTGCAACGTCGCCTACATGCCGATCAGTTGCAGTTTGAAAACGGTGCGCCTAAGCAGGCGCAGGCTAATGTTCCCGGAAATCAATCCTTAGGACTCCAGCAGCAGTAATGAAGCCGCATTGGTATGCCGTTAGCCTGCTGACAGGCAGCCTGTTGTGGTCATCTGCCGCCCCGGCGCAAACTTCTGCGTCCGGGGCGCTGTTGCAGCAGATGGAGCAGGCAAGTCAGAAACTCAACTACGAATTCGCTTATATCAACGTCTCGCGTCTGGGGATTGAGTCGCTGCGCTATCGTCATGCGGTGATCGATAACCGGATATTCGCCCAGCTGTTGCAGATGGACGGACCGCGCCGGGAAGTGATCCAGCGTGACAACGATATAAGCTATTTCGAACCCGGCCTCGACCCTTTTTCCCTTCCCGGCAATCACATCATTGATGCGTTGCCGCCGGTCATTTTCGCTGATTTCACCAAGCTGGCCAGCGCCTACGATTTCATTACCGTGGGACGTTCGCGCATCGCCGACCAGATGTGTGACGTGCTGCGCATCGTGTCACGCGACGGCACCCGCTACAGTTATGTGGTCTGGCTGGATGTGGATACCAAACTGCCGCTGCGCATTGATCTGCTCGACCGTGACGGGGAAACCCTGGAGCAGTTCCGGGTGATCAGTTTCGCGGTGGATGAGGGCGTGCGTAATCTGATGAAGGGACTGGAGAAGGCCAATCTGCCGCCGTCGCTTTCAGTGCCAAAAGGGGACGCGGTCACGCTGACCTGGCAGCCGCGCTGGATCCCCGCCGGGATGTCTCTGGTATCACAGAGTCGTCGCACACTGCCGGCGCTGAACAAAAATATGGAATCTCAGCTCTACAGCGATGGCCTGTTCAGCTTCGCCATCAACGTGACGCCAGCCGATAAAACCAGCACCACGCAGACCTTGCGCACGGGACGTCGTACGGTACAGACTCTGGTGCGCAATAATTACGAAATCGCGGTGATTGGCGAATTACCGCCTGCAACCGCGAAACGTATTGCGGACAGCATCGATCTGGGGTCACAAAAATGATGAGAGAATGGGCCACCGTGGTGGCATGGCAGGATGGTATCGCCACTCTGCACACCGAAGCGAAAACCTCCTGCAACAGCTGCCAGGCGCGCAAAGGCTGCGGCAGTCATATGCTGAACAAACTCGGCCCGAAGAACGCGCACGTCATGCAGATCGCCAGCAGCAAGCCGCTGGAACCGGGTCAGCGGGTGGAGCTGGGGATCAAAGAGAGCAGCCTGCTGGGTTCCGCGCTGCTGGTCTATATGACCCCGCTGGCCGGGCTGTTTCTGGTCGCCGGCCTGTTTCAGGCGCTGTTCCACAGCGATATCGCGGCGGCCTGTGGCGCGCTGCTGGGCGGCGTGGGCGGCTTCATTGTGGCCAAAGGCGTTTCGATGAAGTTCGGCGATCGTGAAGCCTTTCAGCCGGTGATCCTGAACATCGCTCTGCCTCCTGATGCGCTGCGTGTCGAAACCGAAGCGTAACGCACGTCCAGGCCGCGCACTCCGCGGCCTTTGTCCATTCTGCCTCGCGCACCTATCTGTTTCGCTTCCACCACGTTCCATTCTTTTATGCGCGGCGTTAACAGTGTAATATGCGTCGTCATTAATGAGGCTGACAGGATTGTGGGTAAAGAGCGATCTTCCTGAATGTGTCTGTGCTCAGGTTTTCAACTGATTTTCTACGCGAAGATATTCATATAAATGAAGCACATAAGAAATTTCTCCATCATCGCTCACATCGACCATGGTAAATCTACGCTCTCTGACCGCCTGATTCAGATTTGCGGTGGCCTCACCGACCGTGAAATGGCTGCGCAGGTGCTTGACTCAATGGATCTGGAGCGTGAGCGCGGCATTACCATCAAAGCACAGAGCGTGACGCTCGATTACCACGCAAAAGACGGCGAAACTTACCAGCTCAATTTCATCGATACCCCAGGTCACGTTGACTTCTCTTATGAAGTCTCCCGCTCGCTGGCTGCCTGTGAAGGCGCGCTGCTGGTGGTGGATGCCGGTCAGGGGGTAGAAGCGCAGACACTGGCGAACTGCTACACCGCGATTGAGATGGATCTGGAAGTAGTGCCGGTTCTGAACAAAATTGACCTGCCCGCCGCCGATCCCGATCGCGCCGCGCAGGAGATTGAAGATATTGTCGGCATTGATGCCACCGATGCGGTGCGCTGCTCGGCGAAGACCGGCGTCGGCGTACCCGAAGTGCTGGAGCGTCTGGTGCGCGATATTCCGCCACCAGAAGGCGATCCTGAAGGTCCGTTGCAGGCGCTGATTATCGACTCCTGGTTCGATAACTACCTCGGCGTTGTCTCGCTGGTGCGGGTGAAAAACGGCACCATGCGCAAAGGCGACAAGATTAAAGTGCTGAGCACCGGTCAGGTCTATAACGCTGACCGTCTGGGTATCTTTACGCCAAAACAGGTCGACCGCACGGAACTGAACTGCGGCGAAGTGGGCTGGCTGGTCTGCGCCATCAAAGACATTCTCGGCGCGCCGGTGGGTGACACCCTGACCACCGCCCGTAACCCGGCGGACAAAGCGCTGCCAGGCTTTAAAAAAGTGAAGCCGCAGGTCTATGCCGGTCTGTTCCCGATCAGCTCTGACGACTATGAAGCCTTCCGTGATGCGCTGGGTAAGCTGAGCCTCAACGACGCCTCGCTGTTCTATGAGCCAGAAAGCTCAACGGCGCTGGGCTTTGGTTTCCGCTGTGGCTTCCTCGGTCTGCTGCATATGGAGATCATCCAGGAGCGTCTGGAACGCGAATATGATCTCGATCTGATCACCACCGCACCGACGGTCGTCTACGAAGTGGTGACCACCGGCGGCGAAGTTGTCTATGTCGACAGCCCATCCAAGCTGCCGCCGCTGAACAACATTGAAGAGCTGCGCGAGCCGATCGCGGAGTGCCACATGCTGCTGCCGCAGGAGTATCTCGGCAACGTCATTACGCTCTGTATTGAGAAGCGTGGCGTTCAGACCAACATGGTTTATCACGGCAACCAGGTGGCGCTGACCTATGAAATCCCGATGGCGGAAGTGGTGCTCGACTTCTTCGACCGCCTGAAATCGACTTCACGCGGTTATGCGTCGCTGGATTATAACTTTAAACGTTTCCAGACCTCTGACATGGTGCGCGTCGACGTCCTGATCAACTCAGAACGTGTCGATGCGCTGGCGCTGATTACGCACCGTGAAAACGCACCTTATCGCGGACGCGACCTTGTTGAGAAAATGAAAGATCTCATCCCGCGTCAGCAATTTGATATTGCGATTCAGGCCGCAATCGGCAACCACATTATCGCGCGATCAACGGTTAAACAGCTGCGTAAAAACGTCCTCGCCAAATGTTATGGCGGTGACGTCAGTCGTAAGAAGAAACTGTTGCAGAAGCAGAAAGACGGTAAGAAGCGAATGAAGCAGGTCGGTAACGTTGAACTGCCGCAGGAAGCCTTCCTCGCCATTCTGCATGTCGGTAAGGACAGCAAATAAGGATTTCCAATGGCTAATATGTTCGCCCTGGTTCTGGCGATAGCGACGCTGATTACCGGTATTGTCTGGGTAATTGATCGTTTTAAATGGGCACCGCAACGTCGTGCTACCCAGGCTGCTGCGCAGGCGCAGACCGGTCACACCCTCGACAGCAAAACGCTGGCGAAGGTGTCACCTAAGCCGGGCTGGGTGGAAACCACCGCCTCAGTCTTTCCGGTGCTGGCCGTGGTGTTTATCGTGCGTTCGTTTATCTACGAACCCTTCCAGATCCCGTCTGGCTCGATGATGCCGACGCTGCTGATTGGCGACTTTATCCTGGTGGAGAAATTTGCCTATGGGATCAAGGACCCGATCACCCAGACCACGCTGATCCCGACCGGTCAGCCGAAGCGCGGTGATATTGCGGTATTTAAATACCCGAAAGATCCGAGTCTGGACTACATTAAGCGGGTGATCGGTTTACCGGGTGACAATGTCATTTATGATCCTTACAGCAAAACGCTGACGGTGAAACCGGCCTGTGACAGCGGCAAAACCTGTGACACGGCGTTACCGGTTACCTATACCAACGTTGAGCCGAGTAACTTCATTCAGACCTTCAGCGGTTTTGATGGCAATGAGACCGGCAACGGGTTTTATCAGGTGCCGCAGGGCGATACCATGCGCGGCGGTCTGCGCCTGGGTACCCGCAAAGAGACGATCGGCAACGTGACCCATGACATTCTGCTGGTTAATGAAGCGCAGAGTCAGGCGGGCATGTACTATCAGCAGCCAGGTCAGCCGCAGGCGAGCTGGGTAGTGCCGAAAGGGCAATACTTCATGATGGGCGATAACCGTGATAACAGCGCCGACAGCCGCTACTGGGGCTTTGTGCCAGAGCGTAACCTGGTCGGAAAAGCGGTCGCTATCTGGATGAGCTTTGAGAAACAAGAAGGGCAGTGGCCAACCGGCGTGCGATTCAGTCGCATCGGCGGTATCCACTAACATAGTTGTCTGATTAACAGACAAACGGGTGGCCTCCTGCGGGAGGCCACTGCACACCAAACGGAATGTGTTGGATTGTCAGCCCCGTTTGGTATGCAGAGTCACAGACGCAACAAAGAACTGGAATCGCATGAACCCCATCCTGATTAACAAGCTTCAGCGCAAACTGGGCTACACTTTTACTCATTCTGAACTGTTACAGCAGGCCCTGACTCACCGCAGCGCCAGCAGTAAACATAATGAACGCCTGGAATTTCTTGGCGATTCTATTCTCAGCTATGTGATTGCGAATGCCCTTTATCACCGCTTCCCGCGGGTCGATGAAGGTGACATGAGCCGCATGCGCGCCACGCTGGTACGCGGCAACACGCTGGCTGAAATGGCGCGTGAGTTCGATCTCGGCGAATGCCTGCGTCTGGGGCCGGGAGAGCTGAAAAGCGGCGGTTTCCGTCGCGAATCGATCCTGGCGGATACGGTGGAAGCGCTGATTGGCGGTATCTTCCTCGACAGCAGCATCGAGCGGGTCGAACAGCTGATCCTCGACTGGTATCAGACCCGGCTCGATGAAATCAGCCCGGGCGACAAGCAAAAAGATCCGAAAACGCGGCTGCAAGAGTATTTGCAGGGACGCCATCTGCCGCTGCCCAGCTATCTGGTGGTGCAGGTGCGCGGTGAAGCCCACGATCAGGAGTTCACCATTCACTGTCAGGTGAGTGGTATGGCTGAGCCGGTGGTCGGCGTCGGCTCCAGCCGCCGCAAAGCCGAGCAGGCCGCCGCTGAGCAGGCGCTGATCAAGCTGGGGCTTGAATAACCGCCGGGGGCAACGACGCTGAGTCGTCACCATCCCCGACAGCCTTATCCCGGCGTCAACAGACGCTGGATGACATATGACCTAAATGGCACTCTTTCAGCGCCGCGACCGGCGCTGAATAACTCAGGATTCGAATGAGCGAAAACGTTACTTATTGCGGCTTTGTCGCGATTGTTGGCCGACCTAACGTCGGTAAATCCACCTTACTGAACCAGTTACTGGGGCAGAAGGTGTCGATCACCTCGCGTAAGCCGCAAACCACGCGCCACCGCATCATGGGCATTCACACCGAGGGCGAATATCAGGCGATCTATGTCGATACCCCCGGTCTGCACATGGAAGAGAAGCGCGCAATTAACCGCCTGATGAACCGCGCCGCCAGCAGCTCCATCGGCGACGTAGAGCTGGTGATCTTTGTGGTGGAAGGCACGCGCTGGACAGCCGATGACGAGATGGTGCTGGGCAAGCTGCGTGACGGCAAAGTGCCGGTGGTACTGGCGATCAACAAGGTCGATAACATCCAGGATAAGAGCGTGCTGCTGCCGCATTTGCAGTTCCTGAGCCAGCAGATGAACTTCCTCGATATTGTGCCGATTTCAGCGGAAAGCGGCAAAAACGTCGATACCATCGCAGCGATTACCCGCAAGCATCTGCCGCAGGCCGATCACCACTTCCCGGAAGATTACATCACTGACCGTTCTCAGCGCTTTATGGCGTCTGAGATCATCCGTGAAAAACTGATGCGCTTCCTCGGAGCGGAACTGCCTTACTCGGTGACGGTTGAGATTGAGCGTTTCGTCACTAATGAACGGGGCGGTTATGACATCAATGGCCTGATTCTGGTCGAGCGCGAAGGGCAGAAGAAGATGGTGATTGGCAACAAAGGGGCCAAGATCAAAGTCATCGGCACAGAAGCGCGCAGGGACATGGAAGAGATGTTCGAAGCCAAAGTGCATCTCGAACTCTGGGTTAAAGTGAAATCCGGCTGGGCAGATGACGAACGTGCGCTGCGCAGCCTGGGTTATACCGACGATCTCTGATTCAATGGAAGGCTGGCAACGCGCCTTTGTGCTGCATAGTCGCCCCTTCAGCGAAACCAGTCTGCTGCTTGACCTGTTCAGTGAAAGTGAAGGGCGGGTGCGGGTGCTGGCGAAAGGCGCACGCTCGCGGCGTTCTCAGCTGAAAGGGGCGTTACAGCCTTTTACCCCGCTGCTGGTTCGCTGGAGCGGACGGGGTGAAGTGAAAACCCTGCGCAATGCCGAAGCGGTGTCGCTGGCCCTGCCACTCAGCGGCATCACGCTCTACTGTGGGCTTTACGTCAACGAACTGGTGTCGCGCGTATTGCAGCAGGAATTTCCCTTCTCCGAACTCTTCTTCGATTACCTCAACTGCTTGCAGGCGCTGGCCTCCACGCACGGCAAGCCTGAACCGGCGCTGCGACGCTTTGAACTGGCGCTGCTCGGTCATCTCGGTTATGGCGTTGACTTCCTGCATTGTGCCGGCAGCGGCGAGCCGATCAGCGACGACATGACCTACAGCTACCGTGAAGAGCGTGGCTTTATCGCCAGCCTGGTGATCAACCAGCGCAGCTTTACCGGCCGCGAATTACGCGCGCTGTGTGAACGTGAGTTTCCCGATGCCGACACCCTGCGCGCCGCCAAGCGCTTTACCCGCATTGCGCTGAAGCCCTACCTTGGCGGCAAACCGCTCAAGAGTCAGGAGCTGTTCCGCCAGTTTGTGCCGAAGAAAAAGCCTGAGCAGACAGAAGAGTAGCACGGGACGTACTGCCGGCTCTGCGCTGCGCGGTACACTCAGGATTCCAATAGAAAATAGATGAGGGTTGTCATGGCTGAGTTACTGTTAGGCGTCAATATCGATCATGTCGCGACGGTGCGTAACGCCCGTGGTACCAACTATCCCGATCCGGTGCAGGCGGCGTTTATGGCTGAACAGGCGGGCGCGGATGGTATTACCGTGCATCTGCGGGAAGATCGCCGCCACATCACCGATCGCGACGTGCGAATTCTGCGCGATACCATTCAGACGCGCATGAACCTGGAGATGGCGGTGACCGACGAGATGATCGGCATCGCCTGTGATCTCCGGCCCCATTTCTGCTGCCTGGTGCCAGAGAAGCGTCAGGAAGTGACCACCGAAGGCGGACTAGATGTGGCGGGACAGCAGGAGAAGATGAATGCGGCTGTCCGGTTACTGAGTGAAGCGGGCATTCTGGTGTCGCTGTTTATCGACGCCGATCATCGCCAGATTGAAGCGGCGGTCGCCAGCGGCGCGCCCTATATCGAGATCCATACCGGTGCGTACGCTGAGGCCGCGGAAGGGCTGGCGCGTCACGCCGAGCTGGAGCGCATCCGCCACGCGGCCACCTTTGCGGCCAGCCTGGGGCTGAAAGTCAACGCCGGTCACGGTCTGACCTACCACAACGTCCTGCCGATTGCGGCACTGCCGGAGATGCATGAGCTGAATATCGGTCATGCGATTATCGGGCGTGCGGTAATGAGTGGTCTGCCGGAAGCGGTCAAAGAGATGAAGCAACTGCTGCGGGAAGCGCGCCGCTGATGGCTATTCTGGGGCTGGGTAGTGACATCGTTGAGATTGAACGCATCGCCGGAGTGATTGAGCGCTCCGGCGATCGGCTGGCGCGCCGGGTGCTGAGCGAAGCGGAGTGGCAGCAGTATCAGGCGCACCAGCAGCCGGTACGCTTTCTCGCCAAACGTTTTGCGGTGAAAGAGGCGGCGGCCAAGGCGTTTGGCACCGGCATTCGCGGCGGTCTGGCGTTTAATCAGTTTGAAGTTTACAACGATGCGCTGGGAAAACCGGAGTTACGCTTCTTTCAGCAGGCGGCGGAAGTGGCGCAGCGGCTGGGGGTGAAAAGCGTGCACGTTACTCTGGCAGATGAACGTCACTACGCCTGCGCCACGGTGATTATCGAAGGTTAGCCGTGCAGCAGCACGAACTTCTCCCACAGCGCATCGCGTGATTCGGTGTGCTGTGGATCGATAATAATGGTGTTGTCGATAGGGCAGACCCGCTGGCAGGTTGGCTCCTCATAATGTCCGACGCACTCCGTGCAGCGACTGACATCAATCTCATAGATCTCATCGCCCAGCGAAATCGCCTGGTTCGGACACTCCGGTTCACACATATCGCAGTTAATGCATCTGGCCGTAATCAATAACGCCATCTTCCCCACCTGATAACAACAGAAAAAGCGCGGGTATTATACGTGCTGACGTTGATCAGACCAGCTTTTTCACCAGCGCTTCGCTGTGGCGGATATGACTGGAGGCGCGCTCGGGATCGTTCTGCACCAGCGCCATAAACAGCAGATCGGTCAGCGCCAGCTGGGCGGTGGTCGAGGAGATCGCCGCGCTGCGGGTACTCTGCTCTTCCGCCACCGTGTAGAGACAGTAGCTGGCGCTCTGTTGCAGCGTATTCGGCGTAAAGCCGGTAAAGGCCACCACATCCGCGCCCACCTGCACCGCCTCCTGCGCGGCCAGATTAATTTCCCGCCGCTCGCCGGTGTAGGAGATGGCGAGCAGCACATCGCCAGGCCCCATCGCCTGCACGCTGGCCAGCAGGGCATGCATATCCTGTTCCGCCACCGCATTGATGCCGATTTTCATCAGCTTCCAGGAGAAGTCTTTCGCCACCAGCCCCGACGCGCCAATGCCCACCAGTAAAATACGCCGGGCGTTTTTCAGCAGCTGGAGCACATCGTTCAGCTTCTCTTCGCTGTTAATATCCAGCGTGGCACGGATCGCCGAGAGCTTTTCCGTCAGCAGCTTTTCACCCACCATTTTAAGCGGGTCGTCGCTGAGAATATGGTTGTGCACCGTAATGGCATCCTTGTCCGCCAGTGACTCACTTAACGCCAGCTTCAGCGCTGGAAAACCTTTGTAACCCAGCTTCTGGGCGAACTTCACCACGCTCGACTGGCTGACACCGGACTCCTCCGCCAGCTTCTGCGAACTCAGGTGACGCGCCCGGTCGGGCTGCGACAATAAAAAGTCCGCCAGCCGTCGCTCGTTCAATGCCAGGCGGGGATAAAGCTGGCGTATGCGCAGCAGTGAACTCATGCCCAATCCTCATATCTCAGGGATAATTGATGAAGAATAAACTATTCATCAGGCATTGTAGTCATCGGAATTAAAAATGACAGCCATCGCCCTGGCGCCGGATGATGGCTACACTACTCTCTATCAGTTCACAATCAGCCATAAAGGAGTGTTGTTTGACCAAGGGAACACAACGCCGCATCGTATTTTTCGACCTGGATGGCACGCTGCACCAGCAGGACATGTTTGGCACCTTCATGCGCTATCTGCTGCGGCGCAGACCGCTGAATCTGCTGCTGGTGGTGCCGCTACTGCCGGTGGTGGGTCTCGGTCTGCTGTTCAAAGGCCGCGCGGCACGCTGGCCGATGAGCCTGCTGCTCTGGTCGATCACCTTTGGCCGCTCAGAGCGGACCTTACTGCGCCTGGAAGCGGAATTCGCGCAGTGGTTCCGGCTGCGCGTTAAAGCCTTCCCGGTGGTGCAGCAGCGGCTGACCGACTACCTCGGCAGCGATGACGCCGATGTCTGGTTGATCACCGGATCGCCACAGTCGCTGGTGGAGCAGGTCTATCACGACTCCGCCTTTCTGCCGCGCGTGAAGCTGATCGCCAGTCAGATGCAGCGCGGCTGGGGCGGCAGAGTGCTGTCGATGCGCTGCCTCGGGCATGAGAAAGTGGCGCAGCTGGAAGAGAAAATCGGCACGCCGTTGCAGCTCTACAGCGGCTACAGCGACAGCAAACAGGATAACCCGCTGCTCTTTTTCTGCCAGCACCGCTGGCGCGTCACCCCCGCCGGTGAGCTGCAACAGCTGGAATAAGTTTCGACACCGGAGGGGAGATCGCTATAATGCGCCGCTTTTCTGTCGCCCGGAGTGGTCAGCGTGAAACAACAAGATGAATACTGGATGCGCCATGCGCTTACCCTGGCACAACGGGCCTGGGAGCAGGGCGAGGTGCCGGTCGGCGCGGTACTGGTGCAGAACGATCGGGTGATTGGCGAAGGCTGGAACCGGCCAATTGGTCAGCACGATCCCACGGCGCATGCTGAGATCATGGCGCTGCGGCAGGGCGGTAAAGTGCTGGAAAACTACCGGCTGCTGGATACCACGCTCTATGTGACGCTGGAGCCGTGCGTAATGTGCGCCGGCGCCATGGTGCACAGTCGCATTACCCGGCTGGTCTACGGCGCTCATGATATTAAAAGCGGGGCGGCGGGATCGCTGCTCGATGTGCTCGGCCATCCCGGTATGAATCATCAGGTTGAACTGCACAGCGGTGTGCTGGCCGAAGAGTGTGCCGCGATGCTGAGTGACTTTTTCCGCATGCGGCGCGAGCAGAAAAAAGCGCTGCGTCAGGCGCAGCGCCAGGGTTAGTTCATCGCGATTTTCGGTTCCACCGCCGGATAGCCTTTCGCCAGCTCCGCCTGCGCCGCCATCTGCTGCGCCAGGCGTTTATCCTGCTCCTGAAGATAGCCGACCAGACTGACCTGGTACTTACGGATATTCTCCACGTAGTTGTACGCCTCATGTCCGCGGGCGTAGCCATAGGCGGTCTGGGTGTAGTAACGCTTCTGGCTCAGCATCGGCAGACGTAGCTTCACATCCGCCCAACTGTCCGGGTTGCCGCCCTGGCGGGCGGTGAGCTTAAGCACATCCAGCATATGGGCATAGCCCATGTTATAGGCCGCCAGCGCAAACCAGATTCGCTCATCTTCCGGGATGGTCTGCGGCACCCTGGCCATCATATCCTGCAAATACTGACTGCCGCCGCGAATGCTCTGCTCAGGATCGGTGCGGTCGCCGACATCAAGACTTTCAGCGGTGTTACGGGTCAGCATCATCATGCCGCGCACGCCGGTGGGGGAGGTGGCCTGCGGATTCCAGTGCGACTCCTGATAGGAGATCGCCGCCAGCAGCCGCCAGTCGATATGGGTGGCGTACTTCTTAAACAGCGGCTTGATGTCAGGCAGCGTGTTGTCGATAGCGCGCAGGAAGGTGCGGGTATCGACATAATCGAAGGTGCCGACGTGACCGAGATACTTCTCCTCCAGCCGCGCCATCGCGCCTTCTTCACCCATGCCGTTGAAGAAGTCGAGCATCGCCGCGTTCAGGCTGTCATCGTCGCTGTGGCGCACATACCAGGTGACCGGCTCTTCATCGGTGACGTCGAACGCCACCGCCAGCTGTGGATAGATGCGCTGCAACAGGGCGATAGTGACAGAATCGCCAATGGTGTAGTCGAGCTTGCCATCCGCCACCGCTTCCAGCAGCGCTTTCGGGCTCTGGTCGGTGGAGATCGCCCAGTCGAGATCGGGAAACTGATTAGACCGCGCGCTCTTCAGGGTTGAGAGATAAGCGGAGCCAGAGGCGACCGTGAGCCGCCCCTTCAGGTCACCGAGGTTTTTCGGGCGCGGTTTATCCACGCGATAGACCAGCTGTTGCGACACGTTGTAGTAGCCCGGCCCGGTCTGATAGCGCGTCAGGCGTTCACTATTGTAATTGAGGCCAGCGGCCAGCAAATCAGCTTTACCCTCATCCAGGTCGTCGAACAGATCGCTCAGATTAGGGCGAACCGTCACTTTGAGCTTTACACCCAGATAATCAGCAAAGCGTTTTGCCAGCTCGTAGTCCATACCGGCCGGAGATTGATTGATGGTGTAATAAGTCAGCGGGGAATTGATGGTACTGACACGCAGCACTCCCCGTGATTTTATCTGTGAAATCGTATCCTGTCCGCTCCCATACCAGGGAATGGATGGCCACAGCGCTAAGGCTAACAGCACGGCAACCAGACCGATAAACAGATAGTTAAATTTCAGGCGTTTCAAATAGTTATCTCTCGCTGGCTCTCAGGCCTCTGTCTTTTAAAGGCAGTATTAATCTTCTTTTAACTCCCAGAGCGACGGGCATTTTGCGCAACAAAGCGGAGCTGAGCAACTTATATAGCAGGTTTTGCGCAAATTTCAGGCAAATCCGGTATGCCAAAAATTGTGCGCAAACGGTTTCGTCATGAGGTGGGTTTCTCTATAATACCGCCCGTTTTCCCCCTGTTGCGCCCAATGAAGCGTCGCCTGGCGCTCTGACAAGAGAGTTAATGATGGAAATTCTGCGTGGTTCGCCCGCCCTGTCGGCATTTCGTGTAAACAAACTGCTGACCCGCTTTCAGGACGCTCATCTGCCGGTGAGTGATATATACGCTGAGTACGTCCATTTTGCTGATGTCAGCGCGCCGCTAAGCGCCGACGAACAGAGCCGTCTGCAACGCCTGCTGAAATATGGTCCTTCGCTGGCGGAACATGCGCCGCAGGGACGGCTGCTGCTGGTGACACCGCGTCCCGGCACCATCTCCCCCTGGTCCTCAAAAGCTACCGACATCGCCCACAACTGCGACCTGCCACAGGTGCGTCGTCTGGAGCGCGGTCTGGCCTTTTATGTGCAGGCGCCACAGCTGACCGAAGCGCAGTGGCAATCCCTGGGCGCGCTGCTGCACGACCGGATGATGGAGACGGTGTTCAGCGATCTGGCGCAGGCTGAACAGCTGTTCGCCCATCACACCCCGCAGCCGGTAAAAAGTGTCGATCTGCTGGGCGAGGGCCGTCAGGCGCTGGTTGAGGCCAACACCGCCCTGGGCCTGGCGCTGGCTGACGACGAGATCGACTACCTGGTCACCGCCTTTACCGCGCTGGGCCGCAATCCCAACGACATCGAACTCTATATGTTTGCCCAAGCGAACTCCGAGCACTGTCGTCACAAGATTTTTAACGCCGACTGGATTATCGACGGCGAGAAACAGCCCAAGTCGCTGTTTAAGATGATCAAGAACACCATGGAGCAGACGCCGGACTACGTGCTCTCTGCCTATAAAGATAACGCCGCCGTGATGGAAGGATCGGAAGTGGGCCGCTTCTTTGCTGAAGCCGGTGAGAGCGAATACCGCTGGCATCAGGAAGCGGCGCACATCCTGATGAAGGTGGAGACCCATAACCACCCGACGGCGATTTCGCCGTGGCCGGGTGCGGCGACCGGTTCCGGTGGCGAAATTCGCGATGAAGGCGCAACCGGACGTGGTGCCAAGCCCAAAGCGGGTCTGGTCGGCTTCTCCGTTTCAAACCTGCGTATCCCTGGCTTTGAACAGCCGTGGGAAGAGGACTTCGGCAAACCGGCCCGCATCGTCAGCGCGCTGGATATTATGACCGAGGGGCCGCTGGGCGGCGCCGCCTTTAACAATGAGTTTGGTCGTCCGGCGCTGAATGGCTACTTCCGCACCTATGAAGAGCGCGTCACCAGCCACAACGGCACCGAACTGCGCGGCTATCATAAGCCGATCATGCTGGCGGGCGGCATCGGTAACATCCGTGCCGATCATGTGCAGAAAGGCGAGATCACCGTCGGCGCGAAGCTGGTGGTGCTGGGCGGTCCGGCGATGAATATCGGTCTGGGCGGCGGTGCGGCGTCATCTATGGCCTCGGGCCAGTCTGATGCTGACCTCGACTTCGCCTCGGTACAGCGCGACAACCCGGAGATGGAGCGCCGCTGTCAGGAGGTGATCGACCGCTGCTGGCAGCTGGGCGACGAGAACCCGATCCTGTTTATCCATGACGTGGGCGCAGGCGGTCTCTCCAATGCGATGCCGGAGCTGGTCAGCGATGGCGGACGCGGTGGCCGCTTTAACCTGCGCGATATTCTGAGCGATGAGCCAGGCATGAGCCCGCTGGAAGTCTGGTGTAACGAATCACAGGAACGTTATGTGATGGCGGTGGCCCCGGAGAAGCTGGCGCAGTTTGAGGCGATTTGCCAGCGTGAGCGCGCACCGTTTGCGGTGATCGGTGAAGCGACCGAAGAGCAGCATCTGAGCCTGGAAGATAGCCATTTCGATAATAAGCCGATCGACATGCCGCTCGACGTGCTGCTGGGCAAAACGCCGAAGATGACGCGCGATGTCGTGACCCAGCAGACGCAGGGCAGCGCCTTACAGCGTGACAGCATCACCCTGGCCGATGCGGTCCACCGCGTGCTGCATCTGCCCGCGGTCGCTGAGAAAACATTCCTGATCACCATCGGCGACCGCAGCGTGACCGGTATGGTGGCGCGCGACCAGATGGTCGGCCCCTGGCAGATCCCGGTCGCCAACTGCGCAGTGACCACCGCCAGCCTCGACAGCTATCACGGTGAAGCGTTTGCTCTTGGCGAACGTTCTCCGGTGGCGCTGCTGGACTTCGCGGCGTCAGGCCGTCTGGCGGTCGGTGAAGCGCTGACCAACCTGGCCGCGACCCACATCGGTTCGCTGAAGCGCGTGAAACTCTCCGCCAACTGGATGTCCGCCGCCGGTCATCCGGGTGAAGACGCCGGTCTGTATGCGGCGGTAAAAGCGGTCGGTGAGGAACTCTGTCCGGCGCTGGGCATCACCATCCCGGTCGGTAAAGATTCGATGTCGATGAAAACCCGCTGGCAGGAAGGCACCGAACAGCGTGAGATGACCTCGCCGCTGTCGCTGGTGATTACCGCTTTTGCGCGGGTAGAGGATGTGCGCCGCACCGTGACGCCGCAGTTACAGGCGGATAAAGAGAACCTGCTGCTGCTGATCGATCTCGGCAATGGCGCGAATACGCTGGGTGCGACCGCACTGTCGCAGGTCTATCGTCAGCTCGGCGACAAGCCTGCCGACGTGCGTGATGCCACACAGCTGGCCGGCTTCTTCAACGCCATCCAGGCGCTGGTGGCTGAGCAGAAGCTGCTGGCCTACCACGACCGCTCCGACGGCGGCCTGCTGGTGACGCTGGCGGAGATGGCCTTTGCCGGTCACTGCGGTATTGATGTGGATATTGCGGCGCTGGGCAGCGACCCGCTGGCCGCCCTGTTCACCGAAGAGCTGGGCGCGGTGATTCAGATCAACGCTGCCGATCGTGAGGCGGTGGAGCAGATCCTCGCCGATCACGGCCTGGCCGGTTGCAGCCATCTGCTGGGCAGCGCGCAGACGGGCGATCGCTTCGTGATCCGTGCCGGTGAGAGCGCGGTCTACAGCGAAAGCCGCAGTACGCTGCGTACCTGGTGGGCGGAAACCACCTGGCAGATGCAGCGCCTGCGTGACAACCCGGCCTGTGCCGATCAGGAGCATGAAGCGAAGAAGAACGACAGCGATCCAGGCCTGAACGTTAATCTGACTTTTAATCCGCAGGAAGATGTCGCCGCACCGATGATCGCCACTGGCGCACGTCCGAGAGTCGCGGTACTGCGTGAGCAGGGCGTCAACTCGCACGTGGAGATGGCCGCCGCCTTTGATCGGGCCGGTTTCACCGCCATTGACGTTCACATGAGCGATCTGCTGGCTGGTCGTCGCGGTCTGGAAGAGTTCGAGGCGCTGGTCGCCTGTGGCGGCTTCTCTTACGGCGATGTGCTGGGCGCGGGTGAGGGCTGGGCGAAGTCCATTCTGTTTAACCCGCGGGTGCGTGACGAGTTTGAAACCTTCTTCCATCGTCCGCAGACCCTGGCACTGGGCGTCTGCAACGGTTGCCAGATGATGTCGAATCTGCGTGAACTGATCCCAGGCAGCGATCTCTGGCCGCGCTTTGTGCGCAACCAGTCTGAGCGCTTTGAAGCGCGTTTCAGCCTGGTCGAAGTGGCCGCCAGTCCGTCACTGTTACTCGACGGCATGGCCGGTTCGCATATGCCTATCGCGGTGTCGCATGGGGAAGGCTTTGTTGAAGTGCGCGATGCCACCCATCTGGCGGCGCTGGAGTCAAAAGGGCTGGTGGCACTGCGCTTCGTCGACAACTTCGGCAAAGTGACCGAAACCTATCCGGCTAACCCGAATGGCTCACCCAACGGCATCACCGCCGTGACCAACGAAAGTGGTCGCGTCACCATTATGATGCCGCACCCTGAGCGTGTGTTCCGCACCGTCAGCAACTCCTGGCATCCGGCGGAGTGGGGCGAAGATAGCCCGTGGATGCGGATTTTCCGCAATGCGCGCAGACAGCTGGGTTAATTAAATCCGCTAAGTGAAACAGGAGGCCAGCGCGCCTCCTGTTTTTTTTGCCGTGCTGTTGGTAAATAGCGACAGAAGAGGTATCACACTGTCGCTTTATGGCGACATCTATCTTATTGATTTTTATAAAGGCACCGCCAGCCCGCTTTTCCTGTCGCCGTGGGGAGACAGATTGCGCCACCCGGGATCAGATTTTTCGCGACAGATAACGGGATGAGCCAGGCAATCTCCTGAAAAATATAATGATTTATTTTGTGGCATGAAACTTGCTATAATCATCCCGCTGCTCATTCACCTGTTTATGATTGCCCCGCTCAGCGGAAAAGAGCTCATAAAATCCGAATGACGCACCAAACGGAGCCTGCCGTCCACCTGACCGATAATCGCTTGCTTTGCAACGTTATCAAGCATCGGACGTAACGTTGAGTAAGGCTCCACCCATTCTTACGCGAGGCGTTAAGCGTCGCGCCAGCGGCAGGCCAGTGAGCCTGCCGTTTTCTTTTCTTCCTCTTTCTTCCGTCGGCAGAGTCCGCTAGCATCCAGTCAGCAAATCTTAAGGAAGCGGCTGCGTGAAAAAATGGCGTTTATTTCCCCGTTCTCTGCGTCAGCTGGTGCTGATGGCGTTTGTGCTGGTACTGCTGCCGCTGCTGGTGCTGGCCTGGCAGGCGTGGGAAAGTCTCTCCGCCCTCAGTGAACAGGCGGCGGATACCAACCGCAACACCTTTACCGACGTGCGCCGCAGCGAGGCGATGGCCCGCACCGCGGTCGAGCTGGAGCGCAGCTATCGTCAGTATTGCGTGCTGGATGACGCCTCACTGGCGCGCCTCTATCAGACGCAGCACACCCGCTACAGCCAGATGCTCAGCTCACACAGCGCCAGCCTGCCGGAACTGCCCGCTTTCCAGACCCTACAGGCGACGCTGCCGCTGCTGACGCCGCTGCAATGCGAGAATGGCAATCCGGTGCCGCTCGCGGCGCAGGCGCTGGATCGCTTCTCGGCTACCAATGCGCAGATGGTGCGGGACACGCGCGAGGTGGTCTTTTCACGCGGCCTACAGTTACAGCGCGAAATCGCCGATCGCGGCCAGTTTTTTGGCTGGCAGGCGCTGATCCTGTTTATCATCAGCCTGGCGCTGATGACGCTGTTTACCGGCATGATTATCGGTCCGGTGAAGCGCATTGAGCGGATGATTAACCGGCTGGGGGAAGGACGGGAGCTGGGCAACAGCGTGGTGTTCCGCGGGCCGCGGGAACTGCGATCGCTGGGGCAGCGCATCGTCTGGCTCAGTGAGCGGCTTCAGTGGCTGGAAACGCAGCGCCATGAATTTTTGCGGCACCTCTCGCACGAACTGAAAACGCCGTTAGCCAGCCTGCGCGAAGGGACTGAACTGCTGGCGGATGAGGTGGCCGGATCGCTCAACGCCGATCAGAAAGAGGTGGTCACTATCCTCGACAGCAGCAGCCGCCATCTGCAACGGCTGATTGAACAGCTGCTGGATTACAACCGCAAACTGGCCGATGGCCCGACCCGGCTGGAGCCGGTCAGCGTGGCGGAGATTGTCGAGCGGGTGGTCAGCGCGCATGCGCTGTCGGCCCAGGCCCGGCTGATGCAGACGGTGGTCGATCTGAAAGCCAGCCACTGCCTGGCCGAACCGATGTTACTGATGCGGGTGATCGACAACCTCTATTCGAACGCCGTGAACTACGGCGGCGAATCCGGTACCATCTGGCTGCGCAGTCAGCAGCAGGGCGATCGGGTCTGGATCGAGGTCGCCAACAGTGGCAAGCCGATCCCGCCGGAAGAGCAGACGATGATCTTCGAACCTTTCTTTCAGGGCAGCCAGCAGCGCAAAGGGCCGGTAAAAGGCAGCGGGCTGGGACTGAGTATTGCCAAAGATTGTCTGCGCCGGATGCATGGCGACCTGACGCTGGTTTCCAGCGAGCAGGCTGACGTCTGTTTTCGTATTGAACTGAACACCACCGCCGGGAATGTCTGACCGATGAACAACTTACGCGCTTTGCTGTTAAGCACGCTGACCACGCTGTTGCTCAGCGGCTGCACCACCTCACCGGCCACCTCATCTCTGTCGCCGGGCCATCAGGTGACCGAGCCTGAGGTCAAAATAGCCGATTATCTGGCGACCCGATGCAGTGACCTGTGGCCGATAGAAAAGGGCTCGGCGCTGGACAACCCCCTATACTGGATGCGGGCGATCGACTGCGCCGAGCGCCTGTCACCCGCCGAAGCGCGAGCTGAAGCGCACCGCTGGCCCGCCGAAAGCTGGTCGCGGGCCTTTAAACAGGGCGTGCTGATGTCTGCCGGCAACGTCACCCCGCTAGAGCGGCGTCAGTATGTGGAGACCCTGGATCGCTACAGCAGTGATTTCCCCCAGCCTATCCGCCCGCTGATCCAGCTATGGCGCAGTAATCAGGTGGCGCAGCTCGATCTCAGCGAGGCGCGCAGTCGCTATGCGCATCTGCAACAGAGCAGTGACGCCCGGCTGGATGCGATGCAGCAGCAGATGGTTAAACAGCAGCAGCAACTGAACGATACGCAGCGCAAGCTGGAGCGGCTGACGGACATTGAGCGCCAGCTCTCGTCGCGTAAAGCCCCCGATGTCTCTGACAATGGCCACGGCACCGCGCTGCCGCAGGATGAGGAGCAATAATGGTGAAACAAGCTGCCCGTCTGCTGCTGGTCGATGACGATCCCAGCCTGCTGAAGCTGCTGGGGATGCGCCTCAGCAGCGAAGGTTATCAGGTGACGACCGCGGCCAGCGGCCCGGAAGCGCTGCGCCTGTTGCAGAAAGAGAAAATAGAGCTGGTGATCAGCGACCTGCGGATGGATGAAATGGATGGGCTGGCGCTGTTTGGCGAGATCCAGAAACGGCACACCGGGCTGCCGGTGATCATCCTGACGGCACACGGCTCGATCCCGGACGCGGTCTCCGCCACCCAGCAGGGCGTTTTCAGCTTTCTGACCAAACCGGTGGATCGCGATGCGCTCTATAAGGCGATTGACGAGGCGCTGGCGCAGCAGGCCCCGGCCAGCGATGATCGCTGGCGCGAGGCGATCGTTACCCGCAGCCCGTTGATGCTGCGGCTGCTGGAGCAGGCGCACATGGTAGCGCAGTCAGACGTCAGCGTGCTGATTAATGGTCAGAGCGGCACCGGCAAAGAGATGCTGGCTCAGGCGATTCATGCCGCCAGCCCGCGCAACGGCAAACCCTTTGTCGCCATCAACTGCGGCGCATTGCCGGAGCAGCTGCTGGAGTCGGAGCTGTTCGGCCACGCTAAAGGGGCCTTTACCGGCGCGGTGAGCGCCCGCGACGGGCTGTTTAAAACCGCTGGCGGCGGCACCCTGTTCCTGGATGAGATTGGCGACATGCCGCAGCCGCTTCAGGTTAAGCTGCTGCGGGTGTTGCAGGAGCGTAAAGTCAGGCCGCTGGGCAGCGATCACGATAGTGATATTGATGTGCGCATTATCTCCGCCACCCACCGCGATCTGCCTAAGGCGATGGAGAAAAAAGAGTTTCGCGAGGATCTCTTCTATCGACTCAATGTGGTGAATCTGAAAATCCCGGCGCTGCATGAGCGGACTGAGGATATTCCGCTGCTGGCTAATCACCTGTTGCGCCAGGCGGCGGAGCGGCATAAACCGCAGATCCGCAGTTTTTCGGTCGATGCGATGAAGCGTCTGATGGCGGCCAGCTGGCCGGGCAACGTGCGCCAGCTGGTCAATGTGATTGAGCAGTGTGTGGCGCTAAGCTCACCACCGGTGATCAGTGATGCGCTGGTGGAGCAGGCGCTGAGCGGAGAAAACAGCGCGTTGCCCACCTTTGCCGAGGCGCGCAATCAGTTTGAGCTGAACTATCTGCGTAAACTGTTGCAGATGACCAAAGGCAATGTGACCAACGCGGCGCGTCTGGCCGGACGTAACCGCACCGAGTTCTACAAGCTGCTGTCCCGTCATGAACTGGACGCCAGTGATTTCAAAGAGTAGCTGAGTGGCGGGGCGCGGCTCAGGCGCTGATGATCAGCGGGAAGCGATTCGCGTTACCCGACAGCGCTTGCGGCAATCTGAAGAATCCCGGATATTAGCGCCCGACAGCGACAGCAACATTTTTACCTGGAAAACCCTCTGACAATGGAGGGAGTGAGAAAAGGGTCTGACATGAAAAAGATTGATGCCATTATCAAACCATTCAAACTCGATGATGTCCGTGAAGCGCTGGCGGAAGTGGGCATCACCGGCATGACCGTGAGTGAAGTGAAAGGCTTTGGTCGCCAGAAAGGGCATACCGAGCTTTATCGCGGCGCAGAGTACATGGTCGACTTTTTGCCTAAGGTGAAAATCGAAATGGTGGTCGGCGACGATATTGTTGATACCTGCGTTGAGACCATTATGCGCACCGCGCAGACCGGCAAGATCGGTGACGGTAAAATCTTTGTCTTTGACGTAGCGCGCGTGGTACGAATCCGTACCGGCGAAGAGGATGAAGAGGCGATCTGAGTCCGGCTGGATAAAAAGCCCGCTCAGCGGGCTTTTTTTATGGCTGAATTACATGCCTTTGTGTGGACCAAACAGCTCGTAGTGAATGCGATCATCTGCCACACCCGCATCGCGCAGTTGAGCGACCACATGCTGCATAAAGCCCAGCGGGCCGCAGAGGTAGAAGTGGGTCTCTGGCGAGGCCAGGCGGGCTGACAGCCGGGTAATATCCATCACCCCCTCGGCATCATAGTGACCGGCATCCCCGGCCTGCGGCGCCCGATACCAGACCTGGCTGGCAAAATCGCTGAGCTGCGCACCGGTGGCGTTAACTTCAGCGGCAAACGCATGCTGCGCGCCATTCTCCGCAGCGTGCAGCCAGCTGACCGGCGCAGGATGATGGCGGGCCGCCAGCGCATGCAGCATCGCCAGCATCGGCGTCTGGCCTACACCGGCGGAGATCAGCGCCACCGGGGTGGCGGGCTCAACCTGCATGAAAAAGTCGCCGTGCGGAGCGGCCAGTTGCAGCTCATCGCCCACCTTGCCGTGCTGATGCAGCCAGCCGGAGACGGTGCCCTGCGGCTCACGCTTCACCGCGATGCGATAATCCCGGCCGTTGCTGAGCTGTGTAAGCGAATACTGACGGATCTGATGATATTCGAAGTCAGCGGGTTGCAGATGCACCGTCAGATACTGACCCGGCTCAAACGCCGCCACCGGACCGCCATCCACCGGCGTGAAGGTAAAACTTTTGATCACCTCGCTCTGCTGTTCAATGGCGCTGATGCGGAAAGTGCGGGTGTCACGCCAGCCGCCGGTTTGCTGCTCTGACGCCTGATAAATCTCCTCTTCCCGCTGGATAAAAATATCCGCCAGCAGCCCGTAGGCGCGTCCCCAGGCGGCCAGCACCTCTTCGCCCGGATCCAGTAACTCTTTAATGGTCGCCAGCAGATTTTCACCGACGATGGCGTACTGCGCCGGCTGAATATTCAGGCTGGTGTGCTTCTGCGCGATTTTTTCCACCGCCGGCAGCAGCACCGCCAGATTCTCCAGATTCGCGCCATAGGCACAAATCGCATTGAACAGCGCCTCACGCTGGTTGCCGTTGCGCTGGTTATTCATGTTGAAGACATTTTTCAGTTCAGGATGGTGCGACAGCATGCGGTTGTAAAAGTGAGCGGTAAGATTGGGACCGCAGGCCGCAATAGCGGGAAGGGTAGATTTCACCGTGGCGATAGTGTGTGCATCAAGCATAAAAGCGACCTCGTGTTTAAAGTTGTATTTTAAATACATCTTATAGCCGTCCTGCTAACGATGTAAACAGCCTGATAAAGTTTGTGGTTGTCTGAGTGGCAACTTTTCGCGGCAGCCTGAAGAAAAATCCTGGCGGCGCAAGGGGATAAAAAGCGTAAAAAAGCCGTGCCAGCAGCCAGCCAAACGTTTGCGTAAAAAGAGGCGGTTCACCCTACCTTCACCTGTTAAAACGGTTTACACTGTGGGCCTTCGCCCCTGAAGGGGGGTAAAATACCGTTTGAAAGTTAGCTGAGTCAGGAGATGCGGATGTTAAAGCGTGATATGAACATTGCCGATTATGATGCCGAGTTGTGGCAGGCGATGGAGCAGGAGAAAGTGCGTCAGGAAGAGCACATCGAACTGATTGCTTCTGAAAACTACACCAGCCCGCGCGTTATGCAGGCGCAGGGTTCTCAGCTCACCAATAAATACGCTGAAGGCTATCCGGGCAAACGCTATTACGGCGGCTGCGAACATGTGGATGTCGTTGAACAGTTAGCTATCGATCGCGCCAAAGCGCTGTTTGGTGCTGACTACGCCAACGTGCAGCCGCACTCTGGCTCTCAGGCAAACTTTGCTGTCTATACCGCGCTGCTGCAACCGGGTGACACTATCCTCGGTATGAACCTGGCGCACGGCGGACACCTGACTCACGGCTCACCGGTTAACCTGTCCGGCAAACTCTATAACGTGGTCGCTTACGGTATCGATGAAACCGGCAAAATTGACTATGACGAGCTGGCTGAACTGGCGAAAACCCATAAGCCGAAGATGATCGTCGGCGGCTTCTCCGCTTACTCCGGCGTCTGCGACTGGGCGAAGATGCGTGAAATCGCCGATAGCGTCGGTGCCTGGCTGTTTGTGGATATGGCGCACGTGGCTGGTCTGGTGGCCGCAGAGGTCTATCCAAGCCCGATTCCGCACGCGCACATCGTGACCTCAACCACCCACAAAACCCTGGCGGGTCCGCGTGGCGGGATTATCCTGGCGAAAAACGGCGACGAAGATTTCTATAAGAAACTCAACTCCGCGGTCTTCCCTGGCGGGCAGGGCGGTCCTCTGATGCACGTTATCGCCGGTAAAGCGGTCGCTTTCAAAGAGGCGATGGAGCCGGAATTCAAAACCTACCAGCAGCAGGTGGCAAAAAACGCCAAAGCGATGGTCGAGGTGCTGATCGCGCGCGGCTACAACATCGTTTCAGGCGGAACGCACAACCATCTGTTCCTGATCGATCTGGTGAACAAAAACCTGACCGGTAAAGAAGCGGATGCGGCGCTGGGCCGTGCCAACATCACGGTCAACAAAAACAGCGTGCCGAACGATCCAAAAAGCCCGTTTGTCACCTCCGGTATTCGTATCGGTACGCCATCGGTTACGCGCCGCGGCTTCAGTGAAGCGGACGTGCGTGAACTGGCCGGCTGGATCGCCGATGTGCTGGATAACATCAACGACGAAGCGACCATCGAGCGCACCAAACAGAAAGTGCTGGAGATCTGCGCCCGTCTGCCGGTCTATGCTTAAGCATTAACCGGTTGTGCAACAGCAGAAAAAGGATGGCATCCGCCATCCTTTTTTATTGTCTGGCCTGCGGCACTCTGCCAGAGTAGCGGCCACTTAAGCTGTTATGCAGCGCACTTGCTGGAGGGAATATGGCAATCGGCTCCGCCAGATGGCTCGGACTGGGTTACTTCACTTACTTCTTCTGTTACGGCATCTATCTGCCCTTCTGGGGCGTGTGGCTGAAAGGCACCGGCCTGGATGCGGAGAAGATTGGCCTGTTACTCGGCTGTGGCATGGTGGCGCGCTTTGTCGGCAGCCTGCTTATCGCCTCCCAGGTGAAAAATCCCGCTCGTCTGATTACGGCGCTGCGTCTGCTGGCGTTGATGAGCGGTCTGTTCGCCCTCGGTTACTGGGTCGGTGAGCAGTGGATGTGGCTGCTTGCCGTGATGATTGGCTTTAACCTCTTCTTCTCGCCGCTGGTTCCGCTCAGCGATGCGCTGGCCGCCACCTGGACCCAACAGATTGGGCTGGCCTATGGTCCGGTGCGGCTCTGGGGGTCGCTGGCGTTTGTTATCAGCTCCGCCTTAACCGGCGTGCTGGTGAGTGCCTGGTCGTCGCAGGCGATTCTGCTGCTGCTGTCGCTGGGGGTTATCAGTATGCTGGCTGGCATGATGCTGACGCCCGCCACCCAGCCACAGGGTCATGAGCGGCAGGGTGCGGCGGGCGGCGGCTGGGCGGTCTGGCGTGACCTGCTGCGTGAGAATGCGGTGTGGCGCTTTATGCTGTGCGTGACCCTGCTACAGGGCGCGCATGCGGCCTATTACGGCTTCAGTGCTATCTGGTGGCAGGAGAGCGGCTACTCCGCTTCCACGGTGGGCTATCTCTGGTCGCTGGGCGTGGTGGCGGAGATCCTGGTGTTTGCCCTGAGCAACCGCCTGTTCCGCCGCTGGAGTGCGCGCGATCTGCTGCTGCTTTCCGGCATCTGCGCGCTGATCCGCTGGGGCCTGCTGGGGGCCAGCACCGCGCTGCCGCTGCTGATTGTGGCGCAGATCCTGCACTGCGGCAGCTTCACCGTCTGCCATCTGGCGGCGATGCGCTTTATCGCTGCGCGTCAGGGGGCGGAAGTGATCCGGCTGCAATCGCTCTACTCGGCGCTGGCGATGGGCGGCGGTATTGCGGTAATGACCATGATCTGCGGCGTGCTGTTTACCCATTTGCAGGGACATCTGTTCTGGGTGATGGCGCTGGTGGCGCTGCCCGCGCTGTTTCTGCGCCCGCGCTATGACTCCAGCAGATAACGAATGCGCTGCTGATGGTGCAATGTCAGCGGCAGTTCGGCATGCACCAGCGGCGGCGAGAACAGCGGCAGTGAGGTGGCGTAGGGCGAAATGATAATATCCACGTCGCGCGGTGCGCCATCCCGCTGAAAGGTCTTCACATCCTGATAGGTGATATTGATTGGCAGCAGCGTGATCTCGCGGATCTGCTGCTCCACATCCTGCTCCAGCTGCGCATCCTCTCCGGTCAGGATCAGCACCTGCTTCTCCTGAAGGGCATTCCCCTGCATCAGCCAGGCACCAAAAATGATGGTAATTAAGCTCACCTCCTCTGGGGTAAAAGTGAGCTGGTAGTGCTGCTCAAACCGCGCCAGCGCCTGCCGGGTGGTGCGCAGCAGCCGTGGATAGAGGCGGCTGACATCCAGCGCCACGCTGTTGTCGATGCCGATGCGGAAATGGGTGCGCTCCAGCGCCTGCGCCAGATGGGGATAGAGCTGGCAGAGCAGCTCGTCGCGGTCGGCGAACGTCACCCCGGCGCACTGCTCGAAGTCGTCGATCAGCTGCTGGGTCGCGGCCAGTAACTGCTGCTCGGTGGGATGATAAATCGCCTCGACGACCGGCGTATGCAGCTGGCTGAACAGCAGGGTCCAGAAGTCCGTTTCACTTTCCGGTGGCGCAGGGTGGCAGCGTTTGCGCCAGTGATGAATCACATCTTCCGCCGCCTGCCGTTCAGGTTTATGTTGCAGCCAGCTGCGCTGCGCCTCGCTGAACAGCACCGGCTGACGCTGACATAAGCCATACTTCATATAGATCTGTAAAAAGAGCCGGTCGCGCTCGCTGAAATTCCGCCGCAGTCGCAGACTGCAATGCTGGATCAGCGCCTGGAGATTGGTCTCATCACACAGCGCTTTCTCAATCTTCATTACCCTGAGCCGCTGACGCAGCGGCGCGGCGAAGTGCTCACAGACAAACGCCTGCGATAACCGCAGACTGCGTCGCAGGTTGTGCAGCAGGCAGAGACGCCGATCCAGCTCGGTGCCATGAAGGCGAAAGCTGCCATCCACCATCTGGTGCAACTCCAGCTGGTGATACCGCTCTATCTCATTGCCGACTTCCGCAATATCCTGTCGGGCGACGGCAGGATCAACACCATTTAACTGACAGATTTTTTCCAGCGTAAGCACGGGTGTCGGCAGAAACAGCAGCAATAAAAGATGGCACTGACGCTGTGAACGGGAGAAGAGTGGTGCCAAAGGGGTAGCAGAACTCATCAATCAGATTTCCAGCAGGCTAATTTGAGCTAAGAATAGTCAACCCCGCCCACGCCTGGGCGGTTTACGCGGTTTTTTTAGCGGAGGTTTAAGGCGGGTCACAAAATTTTGTTACCCTTGTATTCTTTTTACCAGGAATGTTACTTTATAACATTATGAAACGCGCATGCTTTCTGTTACTGATGGTGCTGAGTCCGGCTGCGCTGGCGCATCCTCACAGCTTTATTGATATGAAAACCGAGCTGGTGGCGCAGGGCGATACCTTCACCGGTTTAAAGATGATCTGGACCATGGATGAGATTACCTCTGCCGATCTGCTGTATGACGCGGGGGAGGCGAAGCCGGGCAGCGTGGTGTGGAAAAAGCTGGCGGCGGGCGTGATGGCCAACGTGCTGGGCCAGCACTACTTTTCTGAAATCTGGCACAACCAACAGCGGGTAAAGTTTTTGAATCTGCCAACCGAATATAACCTTTCACGCAGCGGCCACAAAGCGGTGCTGGAGTTCATTCTGCCGCTGGCGGAACCGCCCGTGCTGACCGGTCAGCGTTTTGAGATCCTCACCTTTGATCCGACCTATTTCGTCGATATGTTCTACGACAACGCCAGCGCTCTGACGCTGCCGCCTGCGTTGCAGGCGCGTTGCCGGTTTACGCTCAACACGCCAAAGCCCAATGATTCGCTGAAGCAGTATGCGCTGTCGCTGGACAAAGCTGACGCACCGGCGGAGGAGCTTGATTTAGGTCGTCAGTTCGCGCAGACGGTGGTCCTGACATGTCACTAATTTCAGCCCCGGCACGGCGCGCGTCTCTCTGGCCCCTGTGGCTGCTGGCAATCTTATTTGTCAGCGGCGGGCTGCTGATCTGGCTCTACTGGTCGCAGATTCTGCTCCAGAGCGTGCTGTGGCAGAAAGATCTGCACCGCCAGATGACGCAGCTGTTGCAGCAGGTGGCGGAGCAGCCTCATCAGGCTGGTCTGTCGCTGGTGCTGTTCAGCCTGCTGTATGGCGTGCTGCATGCGCTCGGTCCGGGCCACGGTAAAGTGGTGATCACCACCTTTCTGGCAACCCATCCCAGCAGAGTAAAAACCAGTATCAGACTGACGCTGCTCGCCTCGCTGTTGCAGGGCTCGGTGGCGATTGGGCTGGTGACGGTGATGCTGCAACTGCTGAAAACCTCGTCGCGCCAGCTGCATCTCAGCAGTTTCTGGCTGGAGAAGGGCAGTTATCTGCTGGTGATCGGGCTGGGCGTGGTGATCGGTTTCCGCGCGCTGCGTGCGCTGTGGCAGGCGCTGCGTCCGCGTCCGGGGCTCACCTTCCGGGCGCTGCATCCTCATCCTCAGCATCAGCACACGGCAGATTGCGGCTGCGGACATGCCCATCTTCCGACTCCGCAGCAGATAAACGGTGATGTGAATATTAAAACCCAGTTGCTGGTGGTGGTGTCGATGGGTTTACGTCCCTGCTCCGGGGCGATAATGATGCTGCTGTTTGCCAAAGTGATTGGCGTCTACGGCTGGGGTGTGCTCTCCGCGGCGGTGATGGCGCTGGGCACGGCGTTAACCATCTCAGCGATTGGCCTGCTGGTTCAGCGGGCGCGCGCGGTCGCCCGGCAGCTGGCGCAGCCACGGTCCACGCCGGGGATCACCCGGCTGTTACTGCCAATAGTGGCATTAGCCGGCAGCCTGATTTTAATTGTCGTGGGGGTCGCATTATGGCAGTCGGCACAGTTCACGCTGGGCGGCGGCATTCGGCCTTTCTGACTAAAAACGCAGCGGGAATAAAATTTCCCTTGTTATTCTTACCTCGCTAATTATCTCTGAATTCATCCCTTTATTTTTTTCTCTGGGTAGTTTAGTGGAGAAATGACTATTCCCTGTCTACGCTGTTAATACCAAAACGGCATGTCGCCGTCGGGATGATAAAAGATCAAGGCCGCTTTCTGTTTATTGCGAGGAGTATATTTCATGGCTGATACCCGTATTAATAATGGCTACACCGAAACGCTGGCAACCGGGCCGGCAGGATTACCGTTAAAACGTATTTCATGGAGCGCGGTCTTTGCCGGTGTTATCTGTGCGTTAATCGTTCATATCATTCTGACGCTGCTGGGAACAGCCATTGGTGCCACCACCATTGATCCGATGAAAGAACAGAATCCGCTGGATGGCCTGGGCACCGGCGCACTGGTCTGGACCGCGATTGAAATGCTGGTCGCGATGGCGGCAGGTAGCTATGTCGCGGGTCGCCTGGCGCAGCGTGAAGGCGCGCTGCACGGTTTACTGATGTTCGGCCTTAGCACAATTTTCACGATTTACCTGGCGATTGCGCTGGCAAGTAGCGTAATGAGCGGTGCGATGAATATTGTCGGTTCAGGTTTCCAGGCGTTAGGTAGCGGTATTTCCGCCGCTGCGCCATCGGTGACGCAAATGGCAAAAGATAAATTGCAGGAAAATAATATCAATTTAGATAACCTGCAAAATGAACTGGAAACCACACTGCGTCAGACTGGTAAGCCAGAATTACAGCCAGAGAATTTAAAGCAGGATGCGAATAAAGAAGCGCAGAATGCAGAAAACCAGGCTAACAACACTGCGAATCATCCGCAAACTGCCGATACCGATCTGGCTAACTGGCTAAAAGGTGTGATGGATCGTCATTCCGATACATTACAGGCCGCCGATCGTGACGCATTGAAAAATATCATCAAAGCGCGTACCGGTAAAAGCGATCAGGAAGTGGATCAGATTGTCGCGCAAACCGAGCAGAGCTATCAGCAGGCGGTTCAGAAGTATCAGGAACTGAAACAGCAGGCAGAACAGAAAGCGCGTGAAGCGGGTGAAAAAGCCGCCGCTGCCACTGCGAAAGCCAGCTGGTATGCCCTGATTCTGCTGATCATCGAAGCCGTACTGGCAGGTGTGATGGGTATGGTCGGTCGTCGTACTCAGCCTCGTCAGGTGCTGGCACACGAACGTCGTTAATCGTTACTGAACGACAGGCAATAAAAAAGGCGGCTGAGAAGCCGCCTTTTTCTGTGCTGAAACTTAGCGTTTTAACGCTTCGCTCAGCTCATCACGCATGGTTGAGAGCATCGCTTTCACCACGCGCGGATTACCGGCAACCAGATTACCGGAGAGCAGGTAGCCGTGGTTTCCGGTGAAGTCAGTGACCAGACCGCCCGCTTCACGCACCAGCAGTTCACCCGCGGCAAAATCCCACGGCTTCAGGCCAATCTCAAAATAGCCATCCACGCGGCCAGCGGCCACATAGGCCAGATCCAGCGCAGCCGAACCGGTGCGGCGGAAGTCAGCACACTGGGTAAAGAGTTTGGTCATGATGTTCATGTAAGCCGGCGCATGCTGCTTCATTTTGAACGGGAAGCCGGTGGCCAGAATGGTGCCATCCAGATCGCGGGCAATGCTGCCACGCAGGCGATAGCCATTGAGCTGAGCGCCCTGGCCGCGTGATGAACTGAACAGTTCGTTACGCATCGGATCGTAAACCACCGCGACTTCTGTGCGGCCTTTGATGCGCACGGCGATAGAGACAGCAAAGTGGGGTAAACGTTTGATGAAGTTGGTGGTGCCATCCAGCGGATCGATAACCCATTGAACGTCCTGATCTTCGCCCGCCAGCTCACCGCTTTCTTCAGTGATGATGGTATGTTTCGGGTAAGATTTACGAATGATTTCGATAATCAGGCGTTCTGCTTCGCGGTCAACATTGGTTACGAAGTCGTTGCTGCCTTTCTGGCTGGCTTCGACGGCGTCCGGGGTTTCATAATACTTGGCAATTAAATTTCCGGCCTTGCGCGCTGCGCGCACGGCAATGTTGAGCATTGGATGCATCGGTATCTCTCGCTGGATGTTAAAGAACGGGGAAAACGGCGCGGAGTATAGCAGTCTGTTCGGTAAATGTCCTGCTTTATGTTAGGATTCTCTCTACTGATTTTACTGACCCGTTTCTGAGTATCCTCAATAATGTTGCAAAATATTCGTATCGTGCTGGTCGAGACCTCTCACACCGGCAACATGGGCTCCGTTGCGCGCGCCATGAAAACCATGGGCTTAACCAACCTCTATCTGGTCAACCCGCTGGTAAAACCTGACTCCCAGGCGATCTCGCTGGCGGCCGGGGCCAGTGATGTCATCGGGGATGCCCGTATCGTCGACACCCTGGATGAGGCGATTGCCGGTTGTAGCCTGGTGGTTGGCACCAGTGCCCGGTCCCGCTCGCTGCCGTGGCCGATGCTGGACGCGCGTGAATGCGGCGTGAAAAGCGTGGAGGAGGGCCAGCAGGCACCGGTGGCGCTGGTATTTGGCCGTGAGCGCGTCGGACTGACCAATGAAGAGTTGCAGAAGTGCCACTATCACGTGGCGATTCAGGCCAACCCGGAATACAGCTCGCTGAACCTGGCGATGGCGGTGCAGATTATCGCCTATGAAGTGCGCATGGCCTGGTTGCAGGCGCAGGAACAGGCCAGCCCGTCGCCACAGTATGAAGAATCACCTTATCCGCTGGTGGATGATCTGGAGCGTTTCTATCAGCATATGGAACAGATGATGCTGAACAGCGGCTTTATCCGTGAAGCCAATCCTGGCCAGGTGATGAGCAAACTGCGTCGTCTCTATACCCGCGCACGCCCGGAACGGGATGAGCTGAACATTCTGCGCGGTATGCTCTCCTCGTTTGAGAAGCGTAAAAACGAGAAAAAAGAAGCGGATAATAGTTGAGTAAATTACCAGGTTAAATAGTTGACTGTTTTACCAGGTTAAATAGTTGACCAATTTACTCGGGAATGTCAGACTTGCGGTTATCTGTTGCTAATCCTCCGATAACCGGACGCTATTGAGGTCGTACGCTATGAGACTGACATCCAAAGGACGTTATGCCGTAACTGCTATGCTGGACGTTGCCCTTCACTCCCATGAAGGTCCGGTCCCGCTGGCGGATATTTCTGAGCGTCAGGGCATTTCGCTGTCGTATCTGGAGCAGCTCTTCTCCCGGTTGCGTAAAAATGGCCTGGTTTCCAGCGTACGCGGTCCGGGCGGCGGTTATCTGTTAGGCAAAGCGTCAGACACCATCTCGGTCGGTGAGGTGATCACCGCCGTTGATGAGTCGGTGGATGCCACCAAATGCCAGGGCAAAGAGGGCTGTCAGGGCGGCGAACGCTGCCTGACCCACGTGCTGTGGCGCGACCTCAGCGTGCGTATCAGCGAGTTCCTGAACAATATTACGCTGGCTGAGCTGGTGAATAATCAGGAGATCCTCGACGTGGCCGATCGTCAGAATGCGATTGATAATCGTCGCTTCCAGAGCCCGCGCTCGCAGGAAATTAACGTTAACCAACGCGCCTCCTGATCCCCCGCCGTTGCGGCCCTTACTGCTAACGCGGTCAGGGCCGAATCTGCTATAAAGACGTATGATTTTCTATACGGAGCTGTAGCGCAATGAAATTACCGATTTACCTGGATTACGCCGCCACCACGCCGGCCGATCCGCGTGTGGCCAGCAAAATGATGCAGTTTCTGACGCTGGATGGCACGTTTGGTAATCCGGCCTCGCGATCGCACCGTTTTGGCTGGCAGGCAGAAGAAGCGGTCGATGTGGCACGTAATCAGATCGCCGAACTGGTGAATGCCGATCCGCGTGAGATCATCTTTACCTCTGGCGCCACCGAATCTGACAATCTTGCCATTAAAGGCGCTGCCCATGCCCACCAGGCGCGCGGCAGACATATCATCACCAGCCAGACTGAACACAAAGCGGTGCTCGACAGTTGCCAGCAACTGGAGCGCGAAGGCTTTGCTGTGACCTATCTGACTCCGGCGGCCAACGGTATTATCTCGCCCGACCAGCTGCGAGCGGCGCTGCGCGACGACACCATTCTGGTGACGCTGATGCAGGTCAACAATGAAACCGGTGTGATTCAGGATATTGCCGCTTTTGGTGAGCTGTGCCGCGAGCGCGGCATTCTGTTTCATGTCGATGCCACCCAGAGCGTGGGCAAACTGCCGATCGATCTCAGCCAGTTACCGGTCGACCTGATGTCATTCTCTGCCCATAAACTCTATGGTCCGAAGGGGATCGGCGCACTCTATGTGCGTCGTAAGCCGCGCGTGCAGATCGCCGCGCAGATCCACGGTGGCGGTCATGAGCGCGGTATGCGCTCCGGGACGCTGCCGGTGCATCAGATTGTCGGCATGGGCGAAGCCTTTCGTATCGCCGCCGAAGAGCGTGAAACCGAGATGGCGCGTCTGCAACGTCTGCGCGACCGCCTGTGGCAGGGCATCAGCAGCCTGCCGGGCGTGACGCTGAATGGCGATCTGCAACAGGGTGCGCCCAACATTGTTAACCTCAGTTTCGCTGAGGTTGAGGGCGAATCGCTGATTATGGCGCTGAAAGATCTGGCACTCTCTTCCGGTTCCGCCTGCACCTCGGCCAGCCTGGAGCCCTCTTATGTGCTGCGCGCGCTGGGAGTGAGCGAAGAGCTGGCGCACAGTTCGCTACGCTTCTCGCTGGGACGCTTCACCACGGAGGAGGAGATCGACTATGCCATCGCGCTGGTGCAGAAGTCGGTGACCCGTCTGCGGGCGCTGATGAACTCCTGATCGCCGCCGGTGATATTCTGAAACTGCGCCAGCGTTCGCACCGGACTGGCATCCCCCGGCAGAATCTGTTATCAGGTCTCTCGTTGCATTACATTTAACATTCTATTAAATCCGCTATAACAATCAGGCTGGATGAAACGAATAACGTCTATGGAGCTTTGTGATGACCACACAACCAATGAACATTACGCTTAGCAGCCAGCCCGCCGATGCGCGCTGGGGCGACAAAGCCATTCTCAGCAGCAACGACAGCGGCATGACGCTGCATCTGACCGGCGCGGACCCGCTGAACACCATTCAGCGTGCGGCGCACAAAATCGACAGCCAGGGCATCCGCCATGTGGCACTGACCGGCGAAGGCTGGCATCTGGAGCAGTGCTGGGCCTTCTGGCAGGGCTTCCGGGGGCCGAAAGGCCAGCGCAAGGTTGAGTGGCCGGCGCTGGGCGACCATGAGCAGGCGGAGTTCGATCGTCGTCTGAAGATTATCGACTGGGTGCGTAACGTGATTAACCTGCCCGCGGACGATCTGGGGCCGGAGCAACTGGCGCATACCGCCATCGATCTGATCAGTGAAGTGGGCGGCAGCGCCGTCAGCTATCGCATCACCAAAGGCGACGATCTGCGGGAGCAGGGCTATATGGGCCTGCATACCGTCGGACGCGGTTCCAGTCGTCCGCCGGTGCTGCTGGCGCTGGATTACAACCCGACCGGTGACGACAGCGCGCCGGTCTACGCCTGTCTGGTGGGTAAAGGGATCACCTTCGATACCGGCGGCTACAGCCTGAAGCAGAGCAGCTTCATGGACTCGATGAAGTCCGATATGGGCGGGGCGGCTACCGTCACCGGTGCGCTGGCGATGGCGATTTCACGCGGTCTTAATAAGCGCGTCAAACTCTATCTCTGCTGCGCGGATAACATGGTCAGCAGCAACGCCTTTAAACTGGGTGACATTATTCGCTATCGCAACGGTAAAACCGTGGAAGTGATGAACACCGACGCGGAAGGCCGCCTGGTGCTGGCCGATGGCCTGATCGACGCCAGCGAGCAGCAGCCGACGCTGCTGATTGATGCCGCCACCCTGACCGGCGCGGCCAAAACCGCGCTGGGCAATGACTACCATGCGCTGTTCACCTTTGATGAGGTGCTGGCGCAGACGCTGATGGGCAGCGCGGTGAGTGAGAACGAACCTTTCTGGCGTCTGCCGCTGGCGGAATTCCACCGCAGCCATCTGCCGTCGAACTTCGCCGATCTCAACAACATCGCCAGCCCCTCCCACGCGGCGGGTGCCAGCAGTGCGGCGGCGTTTCTCTCTTACTTCGTCAGCAACTATCAGCAGGGCTGGCTGCACATCGACTGCTCAGCGACCTATCGCAAAGGCGCGGTCGATCAGTGGGCGGCAGGGGCGACAGGGCTGGGCGTGCGCACTATCGCAAATCTGTTACTGAAATAAGTGTGAATCAGCGGTGGCGCAGGCCGCCGCTTTTCAGAGGGTAACTATGAACCGTCTTGAAGAGGTGCTGAAGCTGGCTGCTACCGAGCCAGCACATCGGCCCGAATTTTTTCAGCTGCTGCTGGAGTCAGATGTCTGGGTGCCGGGCGAGAGCACTCTGCCACAGCTCGATGCCGCCACGCCGGTGGATCTCCAGCACTGGGAGAAAGAGGATGGCAGCAGCGTCATCCCTTTTTTCACGTCAGAAGAGGCGATGAGCGAAGCGGTCAGCGGTGAGCAGTCCTGGCTGCGTCTGCCGGTACGGACGCTGTTTGAGATTACGCGCGGTGAGACGCTGTTCCTGAATCCTAAATTGCCTTCCGGCAAAGAGTTCACCGCGGCAGAGATTACTCATCTGCTGGCGGAGCAGGGCAGTGCGCTGAGCCAGCAAACCGTGCTGGAAGGCGGGCAGTCGCTGCTGCTGTCGGAGCTGGCCGAACCGCCAGCCCAGATGATTGACTCGCTGACTCAGCTGTTCAGCAAGCATAAGCAGGTACGTCGCGCCTTTATCGCCACGATTCGTGAACGGGCCGATGAAGCGTCCAACCTGCTGATTGGCATTGAAGCGGACAGCGACATCGAAGCGATTATTCAGGCGGCGGGCAGCGTGGCGACCGATACGCTGCCGGACGATGCGCCTGTCGACATCTGTGAAGTCACGGCGGAAGATCGCGGCATCAGCCACTTCTTTACCGCGCACATCCCCCCCTTCTATGAGCGTCGCTGGGGCAGTTTCCTGCGCGATTTCAAAGGCAGTGAGCGGATTATCTGAGACAGCAAAGTAAACAGGCGGCTCATGGGCCGCCTGTTTTTTTACTTCGCAATCGGTAAGTCGTCGCGACTGCCCCATTCGCCCCAGGAGCCGTCATAGAGCGTGACATCCCGCGCACCCAGCGCGGTCAGCGCCAGAATCACCACCACCGCGGTCACGCCCGATCCACAACTGGCGACCACCGGTTGAGTGACATCCACCCCCGCCGCGGCAAACAGCTGGCGCAGTTCCGCTTCCGGCTTCAGCTTTCCCTGCTCTGTCAGCGTATTCCACGGCAGGTTCAGGCTGTTGGGTATATGTCCGCGATGCAGACCGGGACGCGGCTCATCCACTTCCGCGTTAAAGCGATTAGCGGCCCGCGCGTCAACAATCTGTGCGCCGCCTTCATGGCTGATCAGCAGCACATCGGTCAGGCGTTTTACCCGGCTCTCATCGGCGTGCGCCTCAAACTCACCCTCTGGCAGCGTGACCTCGCCGGTTGCCAGCGGCAGGCCCGCCTCTTTCCAGCCCTGTAAGCCGCCCGCCAGAATCGACACCTGCGCCACCCCAAAGGTGTTCAGCATCCACCAGGCGCGCGGGGCGGAAAAGAGATTGCCCTCGTCATAAACAATCAGATGCTTATCACTGCTGACACCCAGTTCCCGCATCGCGACGGCAAAACTCTCGGCGCGTGGCAGCATATGGGGATAAGGGCTGGTGTGGTCGGAAAGGGCTTCAATATTGAAAAACGGGGCGTCGGGCAGATGGCCCGCCCGGTATTCAGCCTGAATATCGCGAACCGCTTCCATACCCGGCGGTAGCATGCGGGCATCCAGCACCTGGAGCCCTGCATCGTCGTAATGTTCCTGTAGCCAGTCGGCGGACACAAATAGTGGCGTCGTCATAACAACCTCATCTCAGCATTCTGTCATGCCAGTGTCGGGGAATGTGCGCACCATCTCAAGAGAAGCGTTGCTTAAATGCGAGCATTGAGATGAAAACCCGGACGGCTGTTCAGCATGCTGATGAGGAGCTCGCTGCTGGTCATGGTCGCTGCAACCCTGGCCGCCGCCCCAGAGCAGGGCGCGCTTGCCACCGTCACCTTCAGCCGCGGCTGACGCTTTTTCAGGCTAAATCATAACTGTTCCGGCTCTGCTCCGACTCAGATCAAGAATTTTCAATAAATCAGGGATCTCTGGTAGGCAATGCCAGACTCAACCCCTATAATCGGCGCCGTTTCTTAGCCGGGGGCGTGCGCCTCCGGTTTATTCAGGACGTCAAGACAGAGGACATCATGGCAATCGAACGTACTTTTTCTATCATCAAGCCAAACGCCGTCGCTAAAAACGTGATCGGTGCTATCTACAACCGTTTTGAAAGCGCAGGCTTCAAAATCGTTGGCGCAAAAATGTTACAGCTTAGCAAAGAGCAGGCTGAAGGTTTTTATGCTGAGCACCAGGGCAAGCCATTCTTTGATGGTCTGGTTGAATTCATGACCTCTGGCCCGGTTGTTGTTTCCGTGCTGGAAGGCGAAAATGCCGTTCAGCGTCACCGTGATCTGATGGGCGCCACTAACCCGGCAAACGCTCTGGCTGGCACCCTGCGTGCTGACTACGCTGACAGCTTCACCGAGAACGCCACGCACGGTTCCGATTCTGCTGAATCTGCTGCCCGCGAAATCGCATATTTCTTCGGCGAAAACGAAATCTGCCCGCGCACCCGTTAATCGCTTCGCGATAAACTGTCGGTCGGCTTTACAAAAATCTGCGTAGGGGAGGTCACTCCCGCCTGTTATCAGGCCGCAGATGTTGTACAATATTGCGCCTTCATTGACTCCGCTTAATGAGGGCGCAATTTTTTCACCTATCCCTGAACCGCGCCATAACGTGTAACAACGAGGCCAGAGAATATTATGTCCGAACAGATTGTGACGTCCGCGTCCGCATCCCCTATTGTCGTTTCCCCCAAAAGCCAGAAAATTAACCTGCTGGATCTCAACCGTCAGCAGATGCGTGAATTCTTTCAGTCGCTGGGTGAGAAGCCTTTCCGTGCCGATCAGGTGATGAAGTGGATCTATCACTACTGCTGCGATGACTTCGAGCAGATGACCGACATCAACAAAAAGCTGCGTACCCGCTTGATGGAGCTGACTGAGATTCGCGCGCCAGAAGTGGCGGAGGAGATGCGCTCCACCGATGGCACCATCAAATGGGCGATTCGCGTCGGCGATCAGCTGGTAGAGACGGTCTATATCCCCGAAGGCGACCGCGCCACGCTCTGTGTCTCGTCACAGGTGGGCTGCGCGCTGGAGTGTAAATTCTGTTCGACTGCCCAGCAGGGCTTTAACCGTAACCTGCGGGTGTCGGAAATTATTGGTCAGGTCTGGCGTGCGGCGAAAATTGTCGGCGCAGCCAAAATTACCGGCCAGCGTCCCATCACCAACGTGGTGATGATGGGCATGGGTGAGCCGCTGCTCAACCTGAACAATGTGGTTCCGGCGATGGAGATCATGCTGGATGACTTCGGTTTTGGTTTGTCGAAACGTCGCGTGACCCTCTCCACCTCTGGCGTGGTGCCAGCGCTGGATAAACTGGGCGATATGATTGACGTGGCGCTGGCGATTTCACTGCATGCGCCTAACGACAAGCTGCGTGACGACATCGTGCCGATCAACAAAAAGTACAATATCGAAACCTTCCTGGCGGCGGTGAAACGCTACATTGGTAAATCCAATGCGAATCAGGGACGGGTAACGATTGAGTACGTGTTGCTGGATCACGTTAACGACAGCACAGATGATGCGCATGAACTTGCCGCATTACTGAAAGAAACGCCGTGTAAAATCAACCTGATCCCCTGGAACCCCTTCCCGGGCGCACCTTATGGCCGCAGCTCCAACAGCCGCATCGATCGTTTCTCTAAGGTGCTGATGGACTACGGTTTTACCACCATCGTGCGTAAAACCCGTGGCGACGATATTGACGCCGCCTGCGGTCAGTTAGCCGGGGAAGTCATAGATCGTACCAAACGTACAATGCGCAAAAAAATGGCGGGTGAAGCCATATCTGTGAAGGCTCTCTGAAAGGCTGACAGATAACGTTTCCTGAAAGTGTGAGGCGTGGCAGGCTGCCTGCTGCTCACGTCAACCGGATGGAAACGATTATGCGTAATGGATTACCTGCTCTGCTGCTGGCCCTGTTTGTTGTAAGCGGGTGTGTCAGCCAGCCTGTTCAGCCTGGTGCTGAAGAGGTGCGTTTACAGTTAGGAATGCACTATCTGGCCAGCGGCGACTACACCGCCGCGGAGCGCAATTTCCTGCGTGCGCAGGCGGCGGCGCCGGATGATTACCGGGTCTCGCTGGCCCTGGCGCGACTGGCGCAGAAGCAGGGGAATCAGGCCGCGGCTCAGGTACGGTTTAAACTGGCGCAGCGGCAGGCGCCGGAGAATGGTTTTGTTGCTAACAATTACGGTGCGTTTCTTTGCGCTTTAAGGCAGTATGACGAAGCGCATCAACAGTTTAGTCGGGCAAGAGAAGCAGGGCAGTCTGATGCACGCAACGACGCGCTTGAACTGGCGGGATTTTGTTATCTACAGGCTGGGGATGTTGCCGCAGCCCGCAGGTCACTACGTCAGGCCCTTGAGGCAGACAGGCGCAAAGCTGACGCGCTGCTGGCGGAAGCTGAAAAGCAGATGGCAGATAATCATCTGACGAATGTGCAGATCTTGCTCGACGTTTACCAGCAACAGTTGCCCGAAACGGCACGCAGTCTGGCGTTACACTTACGTTTCGCCGCGCTACAGGGAAATGCCGCAGACGTTTCACGTTATGGCGACCAGTTAGCGCGACGTTTTCCGCAATCGATACAGTACCAGCGTTATTTAGCTAATGAATACTGAAGCCACTCAAGAAAATTCTGCAGTACATTCAACAGGTGCACGCCTGCGTCTGGCCCGTGAGCAGATGGGGCTGACGCAGCAGAACGTCGCTGAACGCCTGTGTCTGAAACTCTCTACCGTGCGTGATATTGAGGAAGACAAATCGCCTGCCGATCTGGCTTCGACATTCCTGCGCGGCTATATCCGTTCCTACGCGCGTCTGGTGCATATTCCTGAAGAGGAACTGCTGCCGATGATGGCGAAGCAGACGCCGGTGCGGGCGGCGAAGATCGAACCGATGCAGAGCTTCTCTCTCGGCAAACGCCGCAAAAAACGCGACGGCTGGTTGATGATTTTCACCTGGCTGGTGCTGTTTGTGGTGGTGGGGCTGACCGGTGCCTGGTGGTGGCAGAATCATAAAGCCTCGCAGGATGATCTGGTGTCAGTGAGCGATCAGAACGGCGCCAGTAGCGATAACAGTCAGTCCATTCCGCTGGGCGACAACAGCGGCGACAGCCCGGCGCCAGCCGCACCGGACGAAAGCAACAGCGCGACCAGCGACAACAGCGCGGCCACTGCGCCAGCCAGCGCAGCGCCCTCTGCCAGCACCACTAACAGCGCCAGCAGCGCTCAGGCTGATAATGGCAACAGCGCGGTAGTTTCGCCGAGCCAGGCGCCGGTGGATAACACCGCCGCGGCACCTGCGGCCACTAACAGCAACAGCAGCACCGCACCGCAGATGCCGGTGGGTGCGGCCGCAGTCAGCGAACCCGCAGCCGATCCAAACGCGGTGGTGATGACCTTCACCGCCGACTGCTGGCTGGAAGTGAGCGATGCCACCGGCAAAAAACTGTTCAGTGGCACACAGCGCAGCGGTGGTAAACTCAGTCTGGCCGGAACGGCTCCGTATCGTCTGAAAATTGGCGCACCATCCGCCGTTCAGGTGCAATATCAGAATCAGCCCGTTGATTTGAGTCGTTTTATCCGTAATAACCAGGTTGCTCGCCTGACGTTGGGTGCGCAATAACGGCGTATCGCGTACCGGGCAATTGTGGAGAGAAAATATGCATAACGAAGCACCCATTATCCGTCGTAAATCCAGACGCATTTACGTCGGCAAGGTGCCGGTCGGTGACGGCGCGCCAATCGCCGTTCAGTCGATGACGAACACCCGCACCACTGACGTTGAGGCAACGGTCAATCAGATCAAAGCCCTTGAGCGAGTCGGTGTTGATATTGTCCGCGTCTCAGTGCCGACGATGGACGCCGCCGAAGCGTTTAAGCTGATCAAGCAGCAGGTGAACGTGCCGCTGGTTGCCGATATTCATTTTGATTACCGCATCGCCCTCAAGGTCGCTGAGTATGGCGTAGACTGCCTGCGCATCAATCCCGGTAACATCGGCAACAATGAGCGTATCCGCATGGTGGTGGACTGCGCTCGCGACAAAAACATTCCGATTCGGATTGGCGTCAACGCCGGTTCGCTGGAAAAAGATTTGCAGGAAAAGTATGGCGAGCCGACGCCGCAGGCGCTGCTGGAATCGGCCATGCGCCATGTCGATCATCTCGATCGCCTCAACTTCGATCAGTTCAAAGTCAGCGTAAAAGCCTCCGACGTCTTCCTGGCAGTGGAATCTTATCGTCTGCTGGCGAAGCAGATCGATCAGCCGCTGCACCTGGGGATTACCGAAGCGGGCGGCGCGCGGGCTGGCGCAGTGAAGTCAGCCATCGGGCTGGGTTTGCTGCTCTCCGAAGGGATTGGTGACACGCTGCGTATTTCGCTGGCGGCCGATCCGGTTGAAGAGGTGAAAGTCGGTTTCGATATTCTTAAGTCACTGCGCATCCGTTCGCGCGGCATCAACTTTATCGCCTGTCCAACCTGCTCACGTCAGGAGTTTGACGTTATCGGCACCGTCAACGCGCTGGAGCAGCGGCTGGAAGATCTGATCACCCCGATGGATGTTTCAATCATCGGTTGTGTGGTCAACGGTCCGGGCGAAGCGACCCTCTCTACGCTGGGCGTCACCGGCGGCAGCAAGAAGAGTGGCTTCTACGAAGATGGCGTGCGTCAGCGCGATCGTCTCGACAATGATGACATGATCGACCAGCTGGAAGCGCGTATTCGTGCCAAAGCGTCGATGCTGGACGCCTCCCGCCGCATTGATGTGCAGCATCTGGAAAAATAATGGCGTACGCGGCCTGCGTGCGTGACTTTTTTGACTGAACCTGTGCGGTTTCATCCTCATAAGGTATGATGCCGGACAGGTTTTTTTGCATTAAGAGATTCTAACGTGGCGAAGAATATTCAGGCGATTCGCGGGATGAACGATTACCTGCCTGCGGATACCGCCATCTGGCAACGGATTGAAGGCGTTCTCAAGCAGACGCTGGCGAGCTACGGTTACAGCGAAATTCGCTTACCGGTGGTGGAGCAAACCCCTCTGTTCAAACGTGCCATCGGGGAAGTCACCGATGTGGTTGAAAAAGAGATGTACACCTTTGAAGACCGCAATGGCGAAAGCCTGACGCTGCGCCCGGAAGGGACCGCAGGCTGTGTGCGCGCCGGTATCGAACATGGTTTGCTCTACAATCAGGAACAGCGTCTGTGGTACATGGGGCCGATGTTCCGCTATGAGCGTCCGCAGAAAGGGCGCTACCGCCAGTTTTACCAGATGGGCGTCGAAGTGTTTGGTTTGCAGGGACCGGACATCGACGCGGAATTGATCATGCTGAACGCGCGCTGGTGGAAAGCGCTGGGCATCGCCGATCACGTTCGCCTTGAACTTAACTCTATCGGTTCTCTGGAAGCGCGCGCCCACTATCGTGATGCGCTGGTGGCATTCCTTGAGCAGCACAAAGAGGTGCTGGATGAGGATTGCAAACGCCGCATGTACAGCAACCCGATGCGCGTGCTCGACAGCAAAAATCCCGATGTTCAGCAGCTGCTGAATGATGCGCCACAGCTTGGCGACTATCTGGATGAGGAGTCACGCGAACATTTCAGCGGCCTCTGTGCCCTGCTGGATGACGCCGGGATTGGCTACACCGTCAATCAGCGTCTGGTGCGCGGCCTCGACTACTACAATCGCACCGTGATTGAGTGGGTCACCGACAGCCTGGGTTCACAGGGCACGGTATGCGGTGGCGGTCGCTACGATGGTCTGGTCGAGCAGCTCGGTGGACGCGCAACGCCCGCCGTCGGCTTCGCGATGGGCATGGAGCGTCTGGTGCTGCTGGTTCAGGCGGTTAATCCTGAATTTGAACCGACGAGCAATGTGGATGTCTATGTTATCGCTTCAGGTCAGGGCGTGCAGTCTGCTGCGATGCAGCTGGCCGAAAAACTGCGTGATGAAGCGCCTGAACTGAGGTTGATGACCAACTTTGGTGGCGGCAACTTCAAAAAACAGTTTGCCCGTGCTGACAAGTGGGGCGCTCGCGTCGCGCTGGTGTTGGGCGAGGATGAGGTGAAAGCCGGTCAGGTCGTGATTAAAGATCTGCGCCGTGGCGAGCAGCAAACGCGGGATCAGGCAGAGGCTGCTGCTGTATTACGCACGCTGTTACAGTAAGCGTGGCACAGCACCAACCATAGAAAGGAGAGGGATTGCGTGGAAGTGTATAGCAATGAGAACGAGCAGACCGAAGTGCTGCGCAACTTTTTTGCCAACAATGGCAAAGCGTTAGTCATTGGTGTGGTGATTGGTATCGCGGCGCTGGGTGGCTGGCGTTACTGGACTTCGCACCAGGATGACGCGGCGAAGTCGGTATCCGCGCAGTATCAGCAGCTGACCAGTGCCATGCAGGCGGACAAGCCAGCGACGCTGGAAGCGGTCGATCGCTTCGCCAGTGAAAACAGCAACACCTACGGTGCCCTGGCGGCGATGGATCTGGCGAAGCGCTATGTTGACGGCGGTCAGCTCGATAAAGCCGCGACGCTGCTGCAAAACGGCCTGAAAGATACCAAAGATGCCAATCTGCAGGCGGTGATTAACCTGCGCCTGGCACGCATTCAACTGCAACAGAATCAAGCGGACGCGGCGCTTAAAACCCTTGACGGTGTGAAGGGTGATGGCTGGACAGCCATTGTGGCCGATATTCGCGGCGAAGCGCTGCTGAGCAAAGGCGACAAGCAGGGCGCGCGCGATGCCTGGAGTAAAGGAGTCGACTCTGACGCCTCTCCGGCATTGAAGCAGATGATGCAGATGAAGATGAATAACTTAAGCTAAGCCAGTCAAGAGAGAGCGCATGGAATTACGTAAATACCTGCTGCCGGGACTGATTTCAGTCACTTTGCTCAGCGGTTGTTCGCTGTTTAGCGGCGAAGAAGATGTAGTAAAAATGGCCCCGTTGCCGAAGGTGGAAAATCAGTTCACGCCACAGAAAGTGTGGAACACCTCGGTGGGCGATGGCGTCGGTGATTTCTACTCTAACCTCCATCCTGCCTGGCAGGAGGGCACCGTTTACGCCGCCGATCGTTTTGGTATCGTAAAAGCGCTGGATGCGACCAACGGTAAAGAGAAATGGAAGGTCGATCTCTCTGAGAAAACCGGTTTCTTCTCGAAAAACCGCTCCGCCCTGTTATCCGGTGGTCTGACCGCGGATGGCGATCGGATCTATGTCGGCAGCGAGCGCGGTCAGGTCTATGCCCTGAACAGCAGTGATGGCAGCCAGGCCTGGCAGACTAAAGTCGCGGGTGAAGCGCTGTCGCGTCCGGTGGTCAGCGACGGTTTAGTGCTGGTTCACACCAGCAACGGCATGTTGCAGGGACTGGATCAGAGCAGCGGCGCGATCAAATGGAGCGTTAACCTGGATATGCCAGCGCTGTCGCTGCGGGGTGAGTCTGCTCCGGCGGTCGCCTTTGGCGGGGCTATCGTCGGCGGCGACAACGGTCGTGTCAGCGCGGTGATCCTGAACCAGGGACAGCTGATCTGGCAGCAGCGTATTTCGCAAATTAGCGGTGCCACCGAAATTGATCGCCTGAACGACGTCGATACCACGCCGGTGATCGTCAATGGCGTGGTTTACGCGCTGGCCTACAACGGCGATTTAACCGCACTGGATCTGCGCTCCGGTCAGATTCTGTGGAAACGTGAAATCGGCGGTGTTAAAGATCTGATTGTCGATGCGGGCCGCATCTACCTGGTCGATCAGGATGACCGCGTGATTGCGCTTAACGCCGACGGCGGTGTCGCCATCTGGCGTCAGAGCGACCTGCTGCACCGTAACCTGACTTCACCGGTGCTCTACAACGGCTATCTGGTGGTGGGTGACAGCGAAGGCTATCTGCACTGGCTGAACACCACGGATGGGCGTTTTGTCGCGCAGCAGAAACTGGATAGCTCTGGCTTCCAGACCGAGCCGGTGGTCGCCAGCGATAAGCTGCTGATCCAGTCGAAAGATGGCGAGGTGTATGCGATTACCCGTTAAGGGGTAAACGTCCGGCAGGTGAAATCCTCCGTTGTGACGGCTCCTGATTTAATCAGGGGCCGTTTCGTTTTTAGTCAGGCATGGTATTCTTTGCGCCTTCAGCCTGAACTTAATGGCCAGAGCCGTTATAATCACGCCATTCGGGCGATTCATTTTTTATTGAGGCATTTTGTTATGGTACCTGTGGTCGCGCTGGTTGGGCGTCCCAATGTGGGAAAATCTACGCTATTTAACCGTTTAACCCGCACTCGTGATGCGCTGGTAGCGGATTTTCCCGGACTGACTCGCGATCGCAAATATGGTCGCGCCGAAGTGGAAGGGCGCGAATTTATTGTTATTGATACCGGTGGTATCGACGGCACCGAAGAGGGTGTTGAAACGCGGATGGCGGAGCAGTCGCTGCTGGCGATTGAAGAAGCGGACGTTGTGCTGTTTATGGTCGATGCGCGCGCCGGCATGATGGCCGCCGATCAGCAAATCGCTAAGCATCTGCGTTCCCGCCAGAAGGCCACTTTCCTGGTGGCGAACAAAACTGACGGACTCGATCCCGATCAGGCGGTGGTCGATTTCTATTCGCTGGGGCTGGGCGAAATCCACGCCATCGCGGCTTCGCATGGTCGCGGTGTGACCAGCCTGATAGAAGAGGCGCTGCTGCCGTGGATGGAGAAGGTTGAGCCGGTCGAACTCACTGAAGAAGAAGAGAACCAGGCTTACTGGGCTTCGCTTGAAGCTGACGAGATTGCTGAGCAGGAAGCCGCAGAGGAAGAAGAAAACTTCGACCCGACCGGTCTGCCGATTAAACTGGCGATCGTGGGCCGTCCCAACGTAGGTAAGTCAACGCTTACTAACCGTATCCTCGGTGAAGACCGCGTCGTGGTCTACGACATGCCGGGCACCACCCGTGACAGCATCTATATCCCGATGGAACGTGATGAGCGTGAATATGTGCTGATCGACACCGCGGGGGTGCGTAAGCGTGCCAAAATCTCCGACACCGTCGAGAAATTCTCAGTCATCAAGACGCTACAGGCGATTGAAGATGCCAACGTGGTGATGCTGGTGATTGATGCCCACGCCGGTATCTCCGATCAGGATCTCTCGCTGCTCGGCTTTATCCTGAACAGCGGTCGTTCGCTGGTGATTGTGGTCAACAAATGGGATGGCCTGTCGCAGGAAGTGCGTGATGAAGTGAAAGAGACGCTGGACTACCGTCTCGGCTTTATCGATTTCGCCCGCATCCACTTTATCTCTGCGCTGCACGGCAGCGGCGTCGGCAACCTGTTTGAGTCGATCACCGAAGCCTATGACTGTTCGACCCGGCGCGTTAACACTTCGCTGCTGACCCGCATCATGAACATGGCGGCCGACGACCATCAGCCACCGCTGGTGCGCGGCCGTCGCGTGAAGCTTAAGTATGCGCACGCGGGGGGCTATAACCCGCCAATCGTGGTGATCCACGGTAATCAGGTTAAAGATCTGCCGGACTCCTACAAGCGCTACCTGATGAACTATTTCCGTAAATCACTCAACGTGATGGGAACGCCGATCCGTATCCAGTTCAAAGAGGGTGATAACCCTTATGAAGGTAAACGTAACCTGCTGACGCCAACCCAGCAGCGTAAACGTAAGCGTCTGATGGCGCATATGAAAAAGAATAAGCGTTAAGCGAATGAGGGCCTTCCGGCCCTCTTTTTTTGCCCTGCCTATCGTCAGCCAGGAGGTGAATGATGAGTCTGAACTGCCCGCAATGTCAGCAACCGCTGTCGCTCAGTGACGGTGAATTGATCTGTAATGGCTGTGGTGCGCGTTACCCGGCGCAGCCGTGCTGCCCGGAGTGCCATCAGCCGCTGGAGGTACTCAAAGCCTGTGGTGCGGTTAACTATTTCTGCGGACAGGGGCATGGCCTGATCTCCACAAAGCGCGTGCTGTTGCTGCCAGCCGGTGGCTGACGACCCTCTGACGACGAAACTTGCGGAGGCTCAGCCTTAGCCGGGCCGAATTTGTAGCAAAAATGCTATTACGCCGTAACAAGTGCGTTGTAAATGTTCACTCCATAATGTACCAGGTGGTACAATCCTGCCGCGTCGTGGGAGGGCCAGCCACATCCATTCTCTTTCGGTTCAGCAATTCTCACGGACGCAGGTCTGTTTATAGTCGGTTTGAAACCGCTCTGCGTGGGCTTTTTACCCCGCCGGAGTTCGGGTGACGCACGCCCGGGCATTCTGTTTACTCAGGAGAGTTACTGTTATGGCTGAAACATCCTCCCGCTCCGCAAAGGGACTGGGAATCGCATCGGTGCTGCTTGGACTGGTGCTGCTTGCCACCGGTCTGTTTTTTGCAATTGGCGGCGGCAAGCTGGTTGCGCTTGGCGGCAGCTGCTACTTTTTGATTGCGGGTATCGTGATTATCCTCTCCGCAATTCAGTTCTTTCGTCGCAAATCCTCGGCCGTGGTGCTGTTCCTGCTGGTCTTTATCGGCACGCTGATCTGGTCACTGTCTGACGCCGGGCTGGAGTTCTGGCCACTGGTATCGCGCCTGATGCTGCCCGCCGGACTGATGTTGCTCGCTTTCCTGCTCTGGCCTGCGCTGCGCAAGCATGAAGGTAAGCGCTCACTGGCAAAACCCGCTTATAGCCTCTCTGCGCTGCTGGCGATAGGCATGGTCGCCACCCTGGTGCAGATGTTCCAGCCGCATCCGACCGTCGCCAGCTCCGGTCAGGAGCTGCCGCTGATCCCGGTCGATAAAGCGCAACAGCAGAAAAACTGGGATAACTACGGCAATACGCCGCAGGGCAGTCGCTTTGTGGCGCTCGATCAAATCACCCGCGACAACGTAAAAGATTTGCAGGTCGCCTGGACCTTCCATACCGGCGATACACCGGTCAGCCCGACCGGTAACGGCGCAGAAGATCAGCAGACGCCGTTGCAGATTGGCAACACGCTCTATCTCTGTACCCCGCACAACAACGTTATTGCGGTTGAAGCGGACAGCGGTAAGCAGATCTGGAAGCGTGAAATTAATGCTCAGGCGGAAGTCTGGCCGCGCTGCCGGGGTCTGGCTTACTTTGACGCCACCCGACCGCTGCAACAGCCTGATAAGCCCGGCTCGACGCCGGTGCCTGCCGCCGTGCTGCCAGCCGGTGACAGCTGTCAGCGTCGTATTCTGATGAACACCATCGACGCGCGCCTGATTGCGATTAACGCTGACAACGGTGAGTTCTGCGAAAACTTCGGCAATCACGGCATCGTTGATTTAAAAGCGGGCATGGGCCAGGCACCGGACCCGCAATATCAGCTGACCTCCGCGCCAACGCTGGCCGGAACCACTGTAGTAGTGGGCGGTCGCGTTGCGGATAACGTACAGACAGATATGCCGGGTGGGGTACTGCGCGGATTTGACGTGATCACCGGCCAGATGCGCTGGGCGTTTGACCCCGGCAATGTCGATCCCAACGCGATTCTGATGCCAGGCAAAGCCTACACCCGCAGTACGCCAAACTCCTGGGCGCCGATGTCTTACGATCCGGCAATGAACACCGTGTTCATTCCGATGGGCAGTTCATCGGTCGATCTCTGGGGTGCGAACCGTACCGCGCTGGATCACAAATATGGTGCCTCGGTGCTGGCGCTGGATGCCACCACCGGTAAAGAGAAGTGGGTTTATCAGACCGTGCATAACGATCTGTGGGATTTCGACCTGCCGATGCAGCCGAGCCTGATCGACTTCCCGCAGAAAGATGGCAGCACTACGCCAGCGGTGGTGATCGGCGGTAAGACCGGCATGATCTTTGTGCTTGATCGCATGACCGGCAAGCCACTGACCAAAGTCGAAGAACTGCCGATGCCGCAGGGTAATATCCCCAACGAGCAGTACACCAAAACCCAGCCACACTCGACCGGGATGCCGCAGATTGGCAACCAGACGCTGAAAGAGTCCGATATGTGGGGCGCGACCGCGTTTGATCAACTGGCGTGTCGTATCGCCTTTAAATCGATGCGTTATGATGGCTTGTTCACCGTGCCGGGTACTGATAAGTCGCTGAGCTTCCCAGGTTCGCTGGGCGGGATGAACTGGGGCAGCATGTCGACCGACCCCAACAATCATCTGCTGTTCGTCAATGACATGCGCTTAGGTCTGTGGGTGCAGATGATCCCGGCGGATACCGGCAACATCGCACGCGGCAGCAACGGCGGCGAAGCAATCAACACCGGTATGGGCGCGGTTCCGCTGAAAGGCACGCCGTATGCGGTGAATAAAAACCGCTTTATGTCACCGCTGGGTATTCCCTGCCAGAAGCCACCGTTCGGGACGCTGTCAGCGATTGATATGAAAACCCAGAAAATCGTCTGGCAGGTGCCGGTCGGTACCGTGCAGGATACCGGACCCTTTGGCATTAAGATGGGCGTGAAAATGCCGATCGGTATGCCAACGCTGGGCGGAACCCTGGCTACGCAGGGCGGACTGGTATTTATTGCCGGTACGCAGGATTACTATCTGCGCGCCTTTGATACCTCAACCGGTAAAGAGGTGTGGAAAGCGCGTCTGCCGGTCGGCAGTCAGGGCGGCCCGATCAGCTACGTCTCACCGAAAAATGGCAAACAGTACATCCTGATTTCGGCGGGTGGCGCACGTCAGTCGCCGGATCGTGGCGATTATGTGATTGCCTACGCGCTGCCAGACAGCAAGTAACAACGTTTAAGGAAAAGGGCCGACATTGTCGACCCTTTTTTTGTTTATTCGCCGTCGCGCCACAGTGCCTGCAACTCCGGCGGGGCCACCTGTTCAGGGATCAGCAGGACGATAGTCCCGGCCTGGCGGCGTGTGGCGTACTGGATCTGAATGCGGAAATAGCGTTGATCGCCACTGCCCACCTGCGCGGCTTTCTCCTCCGGTTCACCCAGCGGCATCGCCTGTTCCAGCGCATGACAGACGCGCTGTTTTTCAGGCGCTGGCAGCTCACCCAGCATAAAGCGTCGTTCGGCGCGTAGCCCCGGAATAAAGGCCATCCCTCCTTCACGCGCCACGATGATGGTGGCATCATCGGTGAGTTCCGGCAGTTGACTCATAGCACGCCAACCTCCTGCCAGGCCTGCTCAATCGCGCTGCCAACCGAGCGATTGAAACGTTTTTCACCATGCTGAACGGTGAAGCGGGCAAAGGTCTTAAAGTCCGCATCCTGCGGCAGTTCATCGTCACACAGGGTGTCGTACCAGGCTTGACCCGCCTGTTCCCACGCATAGCCGCCCAGCGCTTTGGCCGCCAGATAAAACGCGCGATTAGGAATGCCGGAATTAATGTGAACGCCGCCATTATCTTCGCGGGTCTTCACAAAGTGGTCCATATGGGCTGGCTGAGGATCTTTCCCCAGCATCGGGTCGTCATAGGCGGTGCCGGGTTCCGACATCGAACGTAAACCGCGCCCATGAATGCCGCTCGCCAGCAGCCCCTCGCCGATGATCCAGTCCGCCTGATCGGCGCTCTGTTTTTTACTGAACTGTTTCACCAGCGAGCCGAACACATCCGACAGTGACTCATTCAGCGCGCCAGCCTGTTCGAAGTAGATCAGCCCGGCTTCATTTTCTGTCACGCCGTGCGCCAGTTCGTGCGCCACCACGTCAATCGCAATGGTGAAACGGTTGAAGATTTCGCCGTCACCATCACCAAACACCATCTGCTGACCATTCCAGAAGGCGTTCTGATATTTCTCACCATAGTGCACGGTTCCCGCCAGTTTCAGCCCCTGATTATCCAGCGAGTTACGCTGGTAGGCCTGCCAGAAGAAGTCATAGGTGACGCCAAGATAGTCCCAGGCTTCTTCTGCTGCCACATCATCATTGCCAGGCTGACCCTCCTGACGAATCAGCTTACCGGGCAGGGTCTGCTGGCCCTGCGCATCATAAATCTCACGCTCCACATGGCCGCCAGCGGCGGTTTTAGTTACCGTCGGTTTTTGCCAGTGCTGCGCCATCAGATGCTGAACATGCGTCAGGGTGCGACGCGCCTGCTCCTGCTGATGGCCGGAGCCGTGCGCGATAATTTTACGAAGGATATAGGGAGGAATAACACAGTGAGCCATCGGAAACTCCTTGGCAGTAGGAATGTACCAAAAAGTATAGACCCGTCCGGCTGAACAGGCCTCATTCGTGAGGCCAGCGGTAAGTAGAGAGGTATGCGCTGACGGGCAGGGCGGTCAGGAGGCGGTTTTGCGGCGGCGCTTCTTCTCAGGCAATAGCTGAGTCACCTGGCTTTCGACCCAGCCATCATCAAGACGGGTTCGCAGCAGGTCGCCGCTCTGTAGCTGGCCGGTCTTTTTCACCACTTCGCCTGTGGCGTCGGTGGTCACGCTGAAACCGCGCGCCAGGGTCGCTAACGGACTGACCCCTTCCAGCTGTGCCACGCACTGACCAAAGCGCTGTTTCTCCGCGCTCAGCTGTTTTTCCATGCTCTGTTGCAGACGATAGTGCCAGCTTTGTAGCTGCTTCTGCGCCTCGAACAGCCGCTGCTGAGGCTGGCGGGCGTTAAGGCGATAGGCGAGGCGATCCTGCTGGCGCGAAGCCTGACGCAACCGGGTTTCCATCGCGTCCGTCAGGCGCTGTTGCAGGCGGAACAGCGTCGTCTGCTGGCGGGCCAGCCGCAGCTGCGGATGCTGCTGTTGCAGCCGGTGTTCCAGCCGGCTGTACAGGCGCTGCTGACGCGCCAGATAGTAATCCATCGCCATCTCCAGCCGCTGTTGCTGTGACTGCAACTGACGCAGCAGCTCCAGCTGGTTACGGCTGACAATCTCTGCCGCCGCCGAGGGGGTCGGCGCGCGTAAATCGGCGACAAAGTCGGCAATGGTCACGTCAGTTTCATGACCGACCGCGCTGACGACTGGAATGCGGCTGGCAAAAATGGCGCGCGCAACCCGTTCGTCATTAAAGCTCCACAGATCTTCCAGCGAACCGCCGCCGCGTCCGACAATCAGCACGTCACATTCGTTGCGCAGGTTGGCGATTTCAATCGCCCGGACAATAGCCGCCGGGGCATCAACACCCTGCACCACGGTGGGATAGATAACCACCGGCAGAGAGGGATCGCGGCGATGCAGCACGCGCAGCACATCATGCAGCGCCGCGCCGGTGGCCGAGGTGATGACCCCAACCTGACGCGCCGGTTCCGGCAGCGGTTGCTTGTGTTGCGGATCGAACAGCCCTTCGGTCGCCAGCTTCGCCTTCAGCAGTTCAAACTGCTGCTGAAGCAGACCTTCGCCCGCCGGATGCATGCTTTCGGCGATCAGCTGATAGTCACCGCGGGGCTCATAGAGCGTGATGGTGGCGCGCACCAGCACCTGCTGACCATGCTGCGGACGAAAGGTGACGCGACGATTGCTGTTGCGGAACATGGCGCAGCGCACCTGGGCACCATCATCTTTTAGCGTGAAGTACCAGTGACCCGATGCCGGTTGAGTGAAGTTGGAAATCTCGGCACTGATCCATACCAGGCCCATCTCTTTCTCCAGTAGCTGACGCACTGTAGTGTTAAGACGGCTGACGGTAAAAATATTGGCGGTCGGTGGCAGTGACATGTGACGAAGATCAAATTCCAAATCAGCAGGTTAATTCATCGATACTACAGGGCTGCCTGCGCGGATCAAGAGTTTTTCTTAAATAATGCTGGAGGCAAACGGTTACGGCCTGTATAATGCCGCGGCAATATTTTATCTATTCTCAATCACCCGAGGTGGAGTATTGCCATGTTAAGAATCGCTAAAGAAGCACTCACTTTTGACGACGTTCTGCTCGTTCCTGCTCACTCCACCGTCCTGCCGAATACGGCCGATCTCAGCACTCAGCTGACCAAAAACATCCGTTTAAATATTCCGATGCTCTCTGCTGCGATGGACACCGTGACCGAAGCGGGTCTGGCGATTGCGCTGGCGCAGGAAGGCGGCCTGGGCTTCATCCATAAAAACATGTCGATTGAACGCCAGGCGGATGAAGTTCGCAAGGTGAAGAAACATGAAAGCGGCGTGGTCACTGAACCTCAGACCGTGCTGCCTACCACGCCGCTGGCTGAGGTTAAAGCGCTGACCGAGCGTAACGGCTTTGCCGGCTACCCGGTGGTGAACCGCGACAACGAACTGGTGGGTATTATTACCGGTCGTGACGTACGCTTTGTTACCGATCTCTCCCAGCCGGTTTCTGCCGTGATGACCCCGAAAGAGCGTCTGGTGACGGTGAAAGAGGGCGAAGCGCGCGATGTGGTGCTGCACAAAATGCATGAAAAGCGCGTGGAGAAAGCGCTGGTCGTGGACGACAGCTTCCATCTGCTGGGCATGATCACCGTGAAAGATTTCCAGAAAGCCGAACGTAAACCCAACGCCTGTAAAGATGCGCAGGGTCGTCTGCGTGTCGGTGCGGCGGTAGGTGCCGGTGCCGGTAACGAAGAGCGTATCGATGCGCTGGTCGCGGCGGGTGTTGACGTGCTGCTGATTGACTCCTCGCACGGTCACTCGGAAGGGGTGCTGTCGCGTATCCGTGAAACCCGTGCGAAATACCCGGATCTTGAGATCGTCGGCGGCAACGTGGCGACCGGTGCGGGTGCACTGGCGCTGGTTGAAGCGGGCGTGAGCGCGGTTAAAGTGGGTATCGGCCCTGGCTCTATCTGTACCACCCGTATCGTTACCGGCGTTGGTGTACCGCAGATTACCGCGGTTTCTGACGCTGTCGCCGCGCTGGAAGGCACCGGCATTCCGGTGATTGCCGATGGCGGTATCCGTTTCTCTGGCGACATCGCCAAAGCGATCGCCGCCGGTGCTTCCTGCGTGATGGTCGGTTCAATGCTGGCGGGAACCGAAGAGTCGCCGGGTGAAATCGAACTCTATCAGGGTCGTGCGTTTAAATCCTATCGTGGCATGGGTTCACTGGGCGCGATGTCCAAAGGCTCTTCTGACCGTTACTTCCAGACAGATAACGCCGCTGACAAACTGGTGCCGGAAGGGATCGAAGGCCGCGTCGCCTATAAAGGCCGTCTGAAAGAGATCGTCCATCAGCAGATGGGCGGCCTGCGCTCATGCATGGGCCTGACCGGTTGCCCGACCATTGACGATCTGCGCACCAAAGCGGAGTTTGTCCGCATCAGCGGCGCGGGCATCAATGAGAGCCACGTGCATGACGTGACCATCACCAAAGAGTCACCGAACTACCGGATGGGTTCGTAATCCCGATTTCCCGCCCGGCTTCAGCCGGGCGCTTTTATTTATCAAGTCACCGTTCTGGAAACCCCTCAATGACGACGGAAAATATCCATAAGCACCGCATCCTGATCCTCGATTTCGGCTCTCAATATACTCAGCTGGTGGCACGTCGCGTGCGTGAGCTGGGCGTCTACTGTGAACTCTGGGCATGGGACGTCACCGAAGAGCAGATTCGCCAGTTCAATCCGAGCGGCATCATTCTCTCCGGCGGACCGGAAAGCACCACCGAGCTGAACAGCCCGCGTGCACCTGAATATGTCTTCAACGCAGGCGTACCGGTACTGGGTGTCTGCTACGGTATGCAGACCATGGCGATGCAGCTGGGCGGCACTGTCTCTGGCTCTAACGAGCGCGAGTTTGGTTATGCGCAGGTTGAAGTGACCACCCCAAGCGCGCTGGTGCGCGGTATTGAGGACGCCATCAGCGCCACCGGTAAGCCGCTGCTGGATGTCTGGATGAGCCACGGCGATAAAGTCACCGCTATTCCGGCCGACTTCGTAACCGTTGCCAGCACCGAAACCTGTCCGTTCGCCATCATGGCCAACGAAGAGAAGCGTTTCTACGGCGTGCAGTTCCACCCGGAAGTCACCCATACCCGTCAGGGCTTGCGGATGCTTGAGCGTTTCATCATCGACATCTGTGAATGTGAAGCGCTGTGGACGCCCGCCAAAATTATCGAAGATGCGGTTGAGCGCCTGCGTGAGCAGGTAGGCAACGACAAGGTGATCCTCGGCCTGTCGGGTGGCGTGGACTCCTCTGTGACGGCGATGCTGCTGCACCGCGCCATCGGCGATCGTCTGACCTGCGTATTTGTGGACAACGGCCTGCTGCGTCTGAATGAAGCGCAGCAGGTGATGGATATGTTTGGCGATCACTTTGGCCTTAACATCATCCATGTTCCGGCTGAGATGCGCTTCCTGAACGCGCTGGCGGGCATCGACGATCCTGAAGCCAAACGTAAAACCATTGGCCGTGTCTTTGTTGAAGTGTTTGACGAAGAAGCGCTGAAGCTTCAGGACGTGAAGTGGCTGGCGCAGGGCACCATCTATCCTGACGTGATTGAGTCGGCGGCCTCTGCCACCGGTAAAGCGCACGTGATCAAATCGCACCACAACGTCGGTGGCCTGCCGAAAGAGATGAAGATGGGCCTGGTTGAGCCGCTGAAAGAGCTGTTCAAAGACGAAGTGCGTAAGATCGGTCTGGAGCTGGGTCTGCCATACGACATGCTGTATCGTCATCCGTTCCCGGGGCCGGGGCTGGGTGTGCGCGTGCTGGGCGAAGTGAAGAAAGAGTATTGCGACCTGCTGCGCCGGGCCGATGCCATCTTCATCGAAGAGCTGCATAAAGCGGATCTCTACAACAAAGTCAGCCAGGCGTTCACTGTCTTCCTGCCGGTCCGTTCAGTGGGTGTGATGGGCGATGGCCGTAAATATGACTGGGTTGTCTCGCTGCGTGCAGTGGAAACCATCGACTTTATGACCGCCCACTGGGCGCATCTGCCTTATGAGTTCCTCGGTCGTGTCTCTAACCGCATCATCAATGAAGTCAACGGTATCTCCCGCGTGGTGTATGACATCAGCGGTAAGCCACCAGCGACGATTGAGTGGGAATAAACCCGCCTAAGTCTTGATGACTCTGAAGCCCGCCGCATAGCGGGCTTTTTACTGTCTGCTCCTCATCACACTTGCTGGTCTTCCCACCCTTTTAACCTTTCAGCACATTCCCCCCGACGCTGGCGGTTTTCTGTTCACTTTGCTGAAAATTGCGCTATGCTGCCTGGCAGTAAAAGCTTGTTCGCCAGCATCAATGGCTGTCCCGCTTTTACCCGCCGCTTTTACCGATCGCCCGTATCCCAAAGCCGCTTACTGAAACCGCCTGTTAAACAGGCGTTTCATGATTCTTACGTCACCAGGAATGTTGTCATGCTCTCACTGAAAGTGTTCAGCCTGTTTTTTGTTGCCGTACTGCTGTTATCGCTGGGTGCCAGCATCGCGCAGGCGACGCGCCACAGCGAAACCGCAGAGCGGGGCGGCTGGTGGTCGGCCCGGCGCGATTCGGCCGGGATAGCGCCCGATCCACGCGCTGTGGCGAATCTGGCTATCGTGCAGGTCTATGCCGCACCGACCTATGGCTGGAAAGGGGCGGTGGCGGTGCATCCGTGGATCATTTTCAAACGTGCGGGGGAAACCCGTTATACCCGCTATGAGGTGATTAGCTGGGGCAGCGGCGATAAAGTGCGGCGCAACACCAATATCCCGGATGGCTACTGGTATGGCGCGAAGCCCCGACTGCTGGTGGAGCATCGCGGGCCGGAAGCGGAAGCGATGATCCCGCGGATCGAGGCCGCCATTAAATCCTATCCGTGGCCCACGACCTACCACGCCTGGCCGGGGCCGAACAGCAACACCTTCCTGGCACACATTGGCCGTGAAGTGCCGACTTTAAAGCTCGATCTGCCCGCCAATGCGCTGGGTAAAGATTACCGGCCACTGTGGCGTCCGGTCGGACTGCCGCCATCAGGACGTGGCGTGCAGGTGTCGATTCTGGGCGTGGCGGGCGTGACGCTGGGGGCGGAAGAAGGGTTCGAAGTCAATCTGCTGGGGCTGAATATGGGGCTCGATTTTACGCCGTTCCGGCTGCGGCTGCCTTTTATTGGCGGCCTGGGTAATGACAACCTTCAGCAGAATAAACCCTGACACTCAGGCCCCGTTCGCGGGGCCATTTTGTATCAGCAGACGCCAAAATCGCCCTCTTCGTGATAGAGATTGACGCTCTCTGCCTTCACCTCGATCTCTTTCTTCTCTGCATCATCAATGCGGGCGCACCACAGGGTGTCACCTTCGACGCGCAGCACCTGCATCTTCGGCCCACCGGTTTTCGACTGCACAAAATCCTCTGCTTTAAACATATTGCCTCCGTTGTTGAACGATGATCCTGCCATCTGAACTGCGGCGTTGATCGTTTTTTGCGTGACGTTTTCCAGTTTATACCCTGACCGTTTTACCGTGAGAAAAAGAGTGCGCATGCTGTGCCGCACGAGATAAATTTCATTGAGTTGTCAGTTGACAACTTGCGAATTAAACGTCAGGATAGGGACACACATGGGCAGGAAGCGACATCCCAATAAAGAGATCGAAGCGGCGTTACGCTACGCTGAATCCAGGGGCTGGCTGGTGGTGACGGGAGGCCATCACGCCTGGGGAAAAATGTACTGCCCGAAAAATCTGTTGATGTGTCGATGCGGGGAGTTTTGCCTGACCTGTATCTGGAGCACACCGAAAAATGCCCATCAGCATGCCCGTGCGCTGCGGCGCGTGGTCGATCACTGTCACTATCTGCATTCCTGATGCAGCACAAGGAGAGGCGTATGGAATACTGTTTTACATTGCGGTTCAGCCTGCCGGAAGGTCATGCCCCGGTGGATGAGATGCTGGAAACGCTGGCGGCAGCAGGCTGTGACGATGCGCTGATCGGCCTGGGCATGCCTGGCCGGATCGCGCTGGAGTTTACCCGGGAGTCAGACTCCGCTCAGCAGGTACTGAACAGCGCGGAAGAGGATGTGCTGCGCGCGATACCCGGCGCGACGCTGGTTGAAGCGGCACCCGATTTCGTGGGGTTAACCGATGTGGCCGAGATTGTCGGGATGACGCGGCAGAACATGCGCAAACTGATGCTGAGCCACCGCCCGCCGTTTCCGCTGCCGGTTCATGACGGTAAAACCGCCATCTGGCACTTAACGGACGTACTGGAATGGCTGAGCCAGCGGGGGAACTATACGCTGCCTGCGGCGACCCGCGAACTGGCGCAGGTGACGCGCCAGCGTAATCTCAACGGGTCGCTGCAACGCTACGGCCAGCGCGCCTGACGTTCAGTGCGGTATCAGAAACAGCGTGGCCAGGCCCAGAAAGATAAAAAAGCCGCCGGTATCGGTCAGGGCGGTGATCAGTACGCTGGAGCCGACCGCAGGGTCACGCTTCAGCTTGGTCATCACCAGCGGCACCAGCACGCCCATCAGCGCGGCCAGTAGCAGATTAAGCGCCATGGCCAGCATCATGACGCCACCCAGCGCCAGGTTGTCATACATCAGCCAGGTGATGCCGCCCATGATGCTGCCCCAGAACAGGCCATTAATCAGCGCGACGCCGAGTTCACGGACAATCAGAAACGAGAAGTTGCCTGGTTCCACCTGATGCAGCGCCAGCGCCCGCACTATCATGGTGATGGTCTGATTACCGGTGTTGCCGCCAATACCCGCCACGATAGGCATCAGCGTGGCCAGGGCCACAATCTGCGAAATGGTTCCTTCAAACAGGCCGATAACCCGTGAAGCGATAAAGGCGGTACAGAGATTGATCGCCAGCCACGCCCAGCGTTTCCGCACCGATTTACGCACCGGCGCAAAGACATCCTCTTCCTGGCTGATACCGCCCATCTTACGAATGTTGCTTTCGTTCTCGGCGTTTACCAGATCGATAATGTCTTCAATGGTGACGCGGCCAATCAGTTTGCCTTTCGCGTCAGTGACGGCGGCTGAGATCAGGTTATAGCGCTCAAAGGCGCTGGCGGCGTCTTCAGCCTTATCGTTAAGCTGGAAAGTGGTGGGGCGCGCGTTCATGACGTCGCTGACCAGGGTTTTGGGTTTGTTGAGCAGAATATCGGTCAGCATCAACTCGCCCAGCAGCTGGTTGTCTTTGTTGGTAATAAAGAGCTTATCGGTGCCGCCCGGCATGCTTTTGCGCTTGCGCAGGAAACGCTGCACCGTAGCCAGCGTGACATCGTCGCGCACCGTCAGGATATTAAAATCCATCACCCGGCCTACGCGGTCACGGTCGAGCTGCACCATGCTGAGCATGCGGGCGCGCAGGCCCGGCTCGACCGTCGCCAGCAGGCGTCCGGTCAGGTCACGCGGCAGATAGCGCGCCAGCCAGACCTGATCGTCAATATCCAGCGGCTGAATGGCGCTGAGAATATCGCGGTCGCTCATCTTTTCCGTCAGGCTGTCCCAGACGGTTTCAGAAGCTTCAACCAGCACAAGTCCGCGCCGCGCATTGGGCACCAGTTGCCAGAGCGCCTGCCGCTCCTCTTCGGGTAAGGCTTCGAGAATATCGGCAAGGTCAGCCGCATGCAGTTGCAGAAGATCCTGTTCCAGCGCGTCACGCTGGGCCGCATTTTCACGCTGCTGTTCAGGGTTGCGATCGCTGGATTTCTCCAGCAGGGCATCAACCAGATCGTGCTCATTGAGCAGCAGCGTCAGAATACGATGACGTATTTCACTTAAACGTTGTGAGTGTGAGGCAGACACATTGCGTCCCTTTAGTCTGAAAGCACCAGCACGAAGTGTAGCGTTTCGCCTGAAAAAGGGATGCAAAAAAGAGTCCGGTCAGCCGGGCAACATTCAGATTTCAGGCAAAAAAGGCTGTTCGCTAGCGCGTGTCACCAGTAGTAACGGCAACGGGTTCCACAGGGGTTTTCTGTTGCTGATGATGTTCGAAGGCAGCAGGCAGGATAAAAATCAGGCGGCTAAAGAGAATGATAAAACTGATCAACAGCACAATGCGGGTCATGGTGCCGGTTTTTTGACGTCTTCGGGGAGAAATAGCGCTGTTCACGCGGGGTGGTTCCTGTAATGACCCATCTGGGCGACTGCAATATTTAGTCACAGTCGCCTGATGAAATCAATCGCTGTTGAAAAAAACAGCAGATAAAAATCAGTAACTCGCTTTTTGCGCCAGCAGCGTCGCAAAACGGCAGGTAATGCGATTGCCGTTTTCATCTTTGCGGTGCAGCTGACCGGGGTTTTCGTTGTACTTCACGATGTGCCAGTTACGGTAATAGTGGCTCAGCTCACCCGATCGGAAAGCAAAGGCAAAATCGGCCGGGCAGGGCATATCTTCGGTATTCATCGCCGCCACAATCAGGTTGTAGCCGTTCTTCACCGTACAGGCCTGCATATCGGCGATCAGCTGCGGGATCGTCTGCGGTTGCAGGAACATCATCACCACCGTCGACAGCACAAAATCATAGCCGCCATTGAAGCGCGTCTGGTTCAGATCGCGCTGTTCGGTGTGGATGCCGCTCAGTTTTTCCTGGGCAATAATCTCACGCAGACGCGCCAGGCTTTGCGGATTGTGATCCCACGCGGTGACATCAAAACCCTGCTGGTTAAGAAACAGCGTATTTCGTCCCACGCCGCAGCCAAGATCCAGCGCCTTGCCGATAGTGAGCTGAGGCAGAGCCGCAACCACTTCAGAGTGGGGAGGCGTCAGTCCATAGGTTTCGGCGAAATAGTTTTCGCCTGAAAGCGATGCTGTATGTGTCATATTCATCAATTCAGTGAGAAGGGCGCAACGCGCCCGGGTGGTCAGGCTTCTTCAAGGATGAGCTTCCATCCCGTGACATCGTTCCAGTAACTCTGCTCGCGTTCCAGATCGAGTTGCACCAGGTTGTTCTGGCTGAAATAGCCAGTCGGGAACGTCAGCGTCCAGTGGCCATCATCGCACTTCAGGGTTAAGGCATCCGGGCGGGTAGTGGCCTGGCGCTGGTTATTGAGCAGCGTACCCAGGCGCAGCAGGAAAATCAGCGGCACAAACTGCTTTTTCTTAAACAGCGTGACCCGTGGCAGCTCATCAAGTTTTACCGCTTTGCGATGGAACCTGACCAGCGCCGCCAGCAGCATCTGCTGATCCTGATTGAAGCCGGGCAGGTTGGTGTTTTGCAGAATATAGGCTGAGTGGCGTTGCAGGCCACTGTGATTGATGGTCAGGCCCACTTCATGCAGCATCGCCGCCCACTTCAGCAGTGCGCCGAGCTGCGGATTGGCCAGCTTCGGGTTCTGCTTACACCACTGCGTATAGAGCAGCTCGGTGGTTTCCAGCACGCGCCGCGCCTGGTCGCTGTCGATCGCGTAGTGGTTTGCCAGACTTTGGGCGGTGCGACTGCGAATATCCTGATGACGGAAACGGCCCTCCATCTCATAGAGTACCCCTTCACGTAACGCACCGTCAGAGAGACGCAGTTCGCGAATCGCCAGCGCGTCAAACACGCCACACAGAATCGCCAGGCCCGGAACAAACACCCCTTTACGCTCTTCCGACAGCCCCGGCAGGCTGAGAGAGGCGAAGGATTTGTATTTGATCACTTCGTCATAGAGCTTATCGAGGCGCTCAGGCGTAATCAGCTTCTCTTTCTCATCCATCGCCAGCAGCACTTCACAGGCGGCTTTGATGGTGCCTGAAGCGCCGAGCGCATACTGCCAGCCATGCAGGCGATACTGCCACGCCAGGGTTTCCAGCTTCTGTGCCGCCGCTAAGCGGGCGCGACGGAAATTCTCACGGCTGATCTCCCCGTTCGGGAAATAGAGCTGGGCGAAACTGACGCAACCCATGCGGCGGCTCTCAACCAGCTGCGGTTCAAAATCCTCGCCAATCACCAGCTCGGTGGAGCCGCCGCCGATGTCGATCACCAGCTTGCGGCCTTTCTCTGGCTGGGTATGTTCCACCCCCATAAAGATCAGACGAGCCTCTTCATGGCCCGAAATCACCTCGATCGGATAGGGGATCACCTCGGCGGCGCGTTGCAGGAAGGTTTCGGCGTTGACCGCCTCCCGCAGCGTGTGGGTGCCGACAATGGTGACATTGCTCGGACTGAATCCTTGCAGGCGTTCAGCGAACAGCGCCAGACAGGCTAATCCCCGCTCCATCGCCTCCTCGCTCAGATTGTGTTGAGCATCCAGCCCGTCAGCCAGATGGACGCGCTGTTTAAGGCGGCCCAGTACCTGCATCGCACCGTCGACGACCCGCGCAATCACCATATGGAAACTGTTCGAGCCCAGGTCAATCGCCGCAAACTCCTGGGGTTTTGGCGTACTTTTATGAGAAATTGGCATAGGATTTATTCAGGTTGTTCCAGTTTCTTGATGTAATCATAAATGGCCAGCTGCGAGCGCACTTTACGACGGTTGCCGCGCTGGACGTAATGATTACTCAGCTCTTTATCGACGATGCGGGCTTTCACCGTATCACTCAACTGAATAGCGATAATATCGAGTATGCGCTGCCGGATCTGGGGATCGAGAATCGCCACCGCCACTTCGATGCGGTAATCAATATTACGTGTCATCCAGTCAGCGGAGGAGAGGAACACCTTCTTATCGCCGCCATTCTCAAAAATATAGACGCGATCGTGTTCCAGATAGCGGTCAACAATACTGATGACACGAATATTCTCACTGATGCCAGGCAGATCCGGGATCAATGAACACATGCCGCGCACCAGCAGATTGACTTTTACCCCCACGCTGGAGGCTGTATAAAGCCGATCCACCAGCCCTTTGTCCACCAGATTGTTGATTTTCAGAGTAATGCCGCTGGGCTTCTGCTGCTGCGCGTTGGCGATCTCGGTGTCGATCAGCTCATAGAGCATCCGGCGTGAGTTCTGCGGCGAGACCATCAGATGATCGAAGGTCACCGGCCGATAGGGGTTCTCAATAAAGTTGAACACCCGACGCACTTCATTGGTGATGCGTGCATCGGCGGTCAGCAACGAATAGTCGGTATAGAGCCGGGCGGTCTTCTCATTAAAGTTGCCGGTGCCGATATGGGCATAGCGCACGATCTCTTCCCCTTCGCGGCGGGAGATCAGGAACAGCTTGGCGTGGATCTTCAGGCCCGGCGCAGAGAAAATCACATGTACGCCCGCTTCGGTCAGCCGTTTCGCCCAGTAGATATTCGCCTCTTCATCAAAGCGCGCCTGTAGCTCCACCACCACCGTCACCTTTTTGCCGTTATAGGCGGCATGGATCATCGCGTCCATGATGCGCGAATGTTTGGCGACGCGGTAGATGTTGATTTTGATCGCCAGCACGCTGGGGTCAAACGAGGCCTGACGCAGCAGCTCCAGCACATGCTCAAAGGTGTGATAGGGGTAATAGAGCAGCACGTCGCGATCGCGAATGGCGTCAAAGCCGTTGCGGAAGCCATCAAATCCGATATGGCGGATCTGCGGCAGCGGCCGGTTGACCAGGTTGTTTTTGCCGACGTTCGGAAAGCCGATAAAGTCTTTGAAGTTGTGATAACGGCCGCCCGGCAGGATCGAGTCGAAGTTGGAGATAGAGAGTTTGTGGCACAGCAGCTCCACCATCGAATCGGGCATATCGCGCTGGTAGACGAAGCGGACCGGCTCTGCGGTCAGGCGCTGCTTCAGGCTGGAGGACATCAGTTCCAGCAGGCTCGACTCCATCTCTGTCACCAGGTCGTACTCGGCGTCGCGCGTCATTTTCATCGAATAGGCGTTGAGCGCGTCGTAGTCGTAAAAGCCTTTAAAAATATCATCCAGGCAGTAACGCAGAATATTGTCTAGCAGGATCATCGGTTTACGGCGGCGCGGTGGCTCTGCCGGTAAATTAATGAAACGCGGCACTTTATCGGAGGGGATCTCCAGCAGCGCATAACGAATATCCTCACCGCGGATGATCTCGACCGCCAGGTAGGTGTAGTCGTCTTTAAGGAATTCGGTCAGGTCAGTTTCATGGGTGATCAGAATCGGGGAGATGTGCTGACGCAGCTCATGCTTAAAGTAGTGCCGCAGCCACGCCTGCTGATTGGGCGACAGCTGACGTTCGTTGATCAGGAAGATCTGGTTACGCGCCATCTCCAGCAGCAGCTCATTATAGAGCGCGTCAAACTCCTGATCGGACTTCATCACCCGCTGCTGTATTTTTTTAAACAGATGGCGTGGTGTACTGGCGGAACCCTGCTCTTCACCAATCAGAATGCGGCGTTTCAGGTCGGCGAAACGCACCTTATAGAATTCGTCGAGGTTATTGGAGTAGATGCCGAGAAAACGCATCCGCTCAATCAGTGGATTGCTTTTGTCCGCCGCCTCCTGCAAAACCCGTTCATTAAAGGATAACCAGCTTAATTCTTTTTCAATATAAAGCTTTACCTGACCCATTCTCACTCCATATAGCGGTTGCAGGACTGAAGATCCAGTGTCCCGGAACATTATGGCGAGAGTATGGCAGCGTTGTCCAACGCCAGCAGTTGTCTTATCAACCGGCTACGGGCAACATAGCGGCTTATTTTGGCCTGCTACCGGAACCGCATGAGCGTAAACCACATTCCTGTCCAATTCAGCGATCGCAAGCGCCGTGCCGTGGATCGTCTGACGCGGCGGCTGATCACCGGCTGTGGCGTGGCGATCCTGCTGTTAATGCTGCTGCTGTTCTGCTGGCTGATTGGCGTGGTACTGCCGCTGTTTAGTGCACCTGGCCTGAAAATCGCCGACAGTCAGCAGCTCTGGGATCGGGCACCCGCATTAGCCATCGGTAATCAGGGGCGCGTCGGCTGGCGGATCAGCGAACAGGGCGCGGCACGCTTTATTCCGCTGGATGGTCAGCCCGCCGAGCCGGCGCTGGCGCTCTCTCCGCCGCCCGCTGAGGTGGTGCGCAGTGCCGATGGTCAGACGCTGTTGCTGAATATGCAGGGCGCGCTGACGCTGCTGCAACCCAGCGCCGGAGAGCAGTGGCATTTTCCGCTGGGTGATAAGCCATTCCATCTGCCCGAGGGCGCGGTGACAAAAATGGCGCTGGCGACCCGGCATCCCGGTCAGTGGCGGATCGCCGCGCTCACGGACGCCGGGCTGCGGGTGTTGACGCTGGGCACCGATCGCCAGGCGGCGATTTTCTCGCTGCCGCAGCCGCAGCCCGATCTGCTGGCCCTGTCGCCGGCGGGGGATCTGCTCTATACCACCGAAGGCAATCTGCTGCGGGTCTGGCAGCTCGATGAGGATCGGGCGCTGTTGCGGGAAACGCAGACCCTGCCGCAGCGCCCGCAAAGCCTGCATCTGCTGGTGGGCGGGAAAAGCCTGCTGATCCAGGATCAGAGTGGTGTCACCCAGTGGTTTGCCATCGCCAGCGCCCAGGGGCCACGGCTGCAACGCATTCGTACCTTTGCCGACAGCGGCGGAGAGAGCCTTCTTATCACCGAACCACAACGGCAGGTATTCGCCACGCTCAGCAGGCAGGGGATGCTGCGGCTGTTCGCCAGCAAACAGGATGGCCCGATCCTGCAACGCCAGCTGGCACCCGGCATCGTGCAGGCGCAGTTCTCCCCGCGCGGCGACAGCCTGCTGATTGAGCGGGCGGGCAGCTGGCAGACGCTGCGGCTCGACAACCCCTGGCCGGATGTCACCTGGCGCAACTTCTGGCAAAAAATCTGGTATGAAAACTACCCCAAACCTGACTGGGTCTGGCAGTCGACCGCGGCGGGCGACAGCTTTCAGGCCAAGTTCAGCCTGATTCCGATGGTGGCCGGCACGCTGAAAGCGGCCAGTTTAGCTCTGCTGTTCGCCACGCCGCTGGCGCTGGCGGCGGCAATGTACACCGCGTGGTTTATGGCGCCCGGCCTGCGACGCTGGGTTAAACCGGCGATTGAGATGATGGGCGCGCTGCCCAGCGTGGTGGTGGGATTAATCGCCGGGATCTGGCTGGCGCCGCATATTGGTCAGGCGCTGGTGGGCGTGCTGCTGTTACCGCTGACGCTGGCGGGCACGCTGCTGCTGTGTGGCGTATTCAGCGCCCGTCTGCCGGCACGCTGGCGACAGCCGGGCCGCGAAATAATGATATTGCTGCCGCTGTTACTGCTGGTGACGCTGCTGACGCTGTGGCTGCCTACGTTGTTTATACCGGATGCCGGCGACTGGCTGCCGCACTACGAGCAGCGCAATCTGCTGGTGGCCGCGCTGGCGATGGGCTTTGCGCTGGTGCCGTTGATCTTCACCCTCTCTGAAGATGCGCTGTTCAGCGTGCCCGCCGCGCTGGGCCAGGGGTCGCTGGCGCTGGGCGCGACACCGTGGCAGACCCTGACCCGCGTGGTGCTGCCTGGCGCCTCCGCCGGTATCTTTGCCGCCCTGATGATCGGGCTGGGACGTGCCGTGGGCGAGACGATGATTGTGCTGATGGCGACCGGCAACACCCCACAAAGCGAAGGCGGGCTGTTCAGCGGTCTGCGCGCGCTCTCCGCCAACATCGCCATTGAGATGCCGGAGGCGGCGGCGGGCAGCGCGCACTATCGCGTGCTGTTTCTCAGTGCGCTGATGCTGCTGCTGTTTACGCTGGTGATCAATACCGTTGCCGAGCTGATCCGTCAGCGGCTGCGGCAGCGCTATAGCCAGCAGGAGGAGCAGGCATGAAAGTCATGCGGCAAAACGATCGCTGGCGCTGGCTGACCGCCGGTGCCGTCACGGTCTGCCTGTTAGCCTTTACGCTGCTGATTGGCCTGCTGGCCTGGCAGGGCGTACGGGCTTTCTGGCCGCAGCGCGTAGACCTCTACAGTTTCAGCCAGCCCGACGGAGACGAAATCCAACTGCTGGGTGAAACGCTGGCGTATCAGCCGCGCTTTCCGGCCCCGGCGGATGAGCAGGGCAACAGCGGCGGCCTGGTGTATCGTTATCTGATCAAAACCGGCAACCGTGACTGGGACGCGCCCGATTTCCGTACGGTCTACAGCCGGGAAGCGGTGAAGGTGAGTCAGCCTGCGGCCGTGATGGTATTGCAGCGCCGCAGCCACGGCCTGGCCTATGGCTGGTTTGCCGGTCTGCGTGAGGATAATGAAGAGTTAACCGCGCAGGATGTCGACGCACTGCTGCACCAGCGGCTTCAGCAGGTGCAGTCACTGGTGCGCCAGGCCAGTCAGATCCGCCGGGTCGATATGGCGCGCCTTAACAGCCAGCGCGAACAGCTCAATGAGCAGGCCGCGGCCAAACGCACTGCCGGTCATTTCGATCTGGAGGCGCAGTCAGACTATCTGGCAAATCAGGCGGCCTTGCAGCGTCGCTTTAATCAGCTGAGTGAGACGCTGGCGGGTTTACAGCAGCAGAGCCAGCGCGACGCGCTGGTCCTGCGTGACGTACAGGGCACTGAGCATGTTATTCCCCTGACCGAAATCGTGGACAGCTGGCAGCCGAACGCGATGACGCTGACCGCTAAAACGCTGCATTTTCTGCATCAGCTGTGGCGCTTTGTCAGCGACTCCCCGGCCGAGGGTGAAAGTGAGTCGGGCGCTTTCCCGGCGATCTTTGGCACGGTGCTGATGGTGCTGCTGATGTCGGTGGTGGTGATGCCGCTGGGCGTTGTCGCCGCTATCTGGCTGCATGAATATGCCGGGCGCAATGCGTTGACCCGGCTGGTGCGCATCGCCGTAGTCAATCTGGCTGGCGTTCCCTCGATTGTGTATGGGGTGTTTGGCCTGGGGTTCTTTGTCTGGCTGGTGGGCGGCACTATCGACCAGCTCTTCTTCGCCAGCGCGCTGCCCAATCCCACCTTTGGCACGCCGGGCCTGCTGTGGGCGTCGTTAACCCTGGCGCTGCTGACGCTGCCGGTGGTGATTGTGGCGACCGAAGAGGGGTTGTCCCGTATCCCCAATAGCTTACGTCAGGGCTCGCTGGCGCTGGGCGCGACCCAGGCGGAAACCCTGTGGCATGTGGTGCTGCCGATGGCGCTACCGGCGATGCTGACCGGCCTGATCCTGGCTGTGGCGCGCGCCGCGGGCGAAACCGCGCCGCTGATGCTGGTCGGGGTGGTGAAAATGGTGCCGGAGCTGCCGGTCGACGCGGTGTTTCCCTATCTTCATCTGGATCGCAAGTTTATGCATCTGGGCTTCCAGATTTATGACCTGGCGTTTCAGAGTCCGAATATTGAAGCTGACCGGCCGCTGGTGTTCGCCACCGCGCTGCTGCTGGTGCTGATTATTCTGTCGCTTAATCTGCTGGCGATGAGCCTGCGTCACCGTCTGCGTGAACGCTATCGCCTTATGACTCAATAACAGGCTATGACTATGACGCCCGACACGGATATTGCGCTTACCGTTAACCATCTGTCGCTGTGGTATGGCGAGCGCCTGGCACTACAGGATATTTCACTACAGGTGCCAAAAAACCAGATCACCGCGCTGATTGGCCCCTCCGGCTGTGGCAAATCGACGCTGCTGCGCTGCTTTAATCGCATGAACGATGTGATCGATCACTGCCGGATAGAGGGGGAGGTGCTGCTGGGATCGCAGCCGATCCTGCGGCCGGATCAGGATCTCTCGGCGCTGCGTCGTCGCGTGGGCATGGTGTTCCAGCGGCCTAATCCTTTTCCAAAATCGATCTATGAGAATGTGGTCTACGGGCTGCGATTACAGGGCGTGCGCGATCGGCGGGTGCTGAACGAGGCCTGTGAACGTGCGCTGCGCGCTGCGGCACTCTGGAGTGAGGTTAAGGATCAGCTGGGACAGAATGCGCTGACGCTCTCCACCGGCCAGCAGCAGCGTCTGGTGATCGCCCGCGCGATTGCGATTGAGCCGGAGGTGCTGCTGCTTGATGAGCCGACCTCCGCGCTGGACCCGATCTCCACGCTGGTGATTGAAGAGCTGATGACCACGCTGAAGCAGCATTTCACGCTGGTGCTGGTGACGCACAACATGCAGCAGGCGTCGCGCGTGTCAGATTACACCGCGTTTATGCATCAGGGGGCGTTAGTGGAGTTTGATGAGACCGATCGTATCTTTACCGCGCCGAAACAGCGACGAACCGAAGATTACATTACCGGACGCTACGGCTAAGGAAAGGCGGGGGTTTCGGCAGAACGCACATAAGCCCAAAGCGATGGGAGCCTGGGCCCTGCCCGTACTTCATGAGAAGCCAGGGCTTCTCATGAAGAGTCAGTCGTTAGCATAACCCTGCGGCGGCAGTGGTTCGCCATCCAGCCAGGCTTTACCTTCACGCATCACCAGCCGACCTTCGACAAACCAGCCGATCACCAGCGGATAGATCGCGTGCTCCTGATGCTGCACCCGCTCTGTAATCTCCGCTTCACTGTCGTCGGGAAACACCGGCACTTTGGCTTGCAGGATCACCGGGCCGCCATCCAGCTCGTCGGTGACGAAATGCACCGAGGTGCCATGCTCGCTGTCGCCATTCTCCAGCGCCTGACGGTGGGTATGCAGACCCGGATATTTCGGCAGCAGGGAAGGGTGGATATTCAGCAGGCGATCGTGGAAATGGGCCACGAAAGCGCTACTGAGAATCCGCATGTAACCCGCCAGCACTACCAGATCCGGCGCGTAAGCGTCGATCTCAGCGATGAGCTGGCGATCAAAGGCGTCACGATCGGCGAAGTCGCTGGCGGCAAGGGCGTGGGTAGGTACTCCCGCCTCCTGCGCCCGCGTCAGGCCATAGGCGGCGGCACGGTTGCTGAACACGGCAGCCACGCTGCCGTGGATCCGCCCGCTGGCGCAGGCGTCGAGGATGGACTGAAGATTACTTCCGTTGCCGGAAATCAGTACAACCAGCTTTTTCATCCGTTGATGACCACACGCTCTTCGGCATCGGACGCTTTAATCACGCCGAGCTTCCAGGCTTTCTCTCCGGCCGCTTCCATCAGCGCCACCGCTTTGTCCGCTTCTGCCGGGCTCAGGGCGATGATCATCCCGACGCCACAGTTGAAAGTACGGTACATCTCAAAACGGCTGACGTTGCCCGCCTGCTGGAGCCAGCTGAAGACCGCCGGCCACTGCCAGCTCTTCTCGTCGATCACCGCCTGGGTGTTGTCGGGCAGTACGCGCGGAATATTTTCCCAGAAGCCGCCGCCGGTCAGGTGTGCGATAGCGTGCACATCGACCTGCTCGATCAGGCTCAGGATATTTTTCACATAGATGCGGGTTGGTTCCAGCAGGTGATCGGCCAGCGGTTTGCCTTCCAGCTGTTCAGCCAGCGGATCGGTGTTGCTGACTTCCAGAATTTTGCGCACCAGCGAGTAGCCGTTGGAGTGCGGGCCGCTGGAGCCGAGCGCGATCAGTACATCGCCATCCTGCACTTTGCTGCCGTCAATGATCTCTGATTTTTCCACCACGCCGACACAGAAACCGGCCACGTCATAATCTTCGCCGTGATACATGCCAGGCATCTCTGCGGTTTCACCGCCCACCAGCGCACAGCCCGATTGCAGACAGCCTTCGGCGATGCCGGTGATCACCGCGGAGGCGGTATCCACATCCAGCTTGCCGGTGGCGTAGTAGTCGAGGAAGAACAGCGGCTCAGCACCCTGTACCACCAGGTCGTTGACGCACATCGCCACCAGGTCGACGCCAATCGCGTCGTGGCGTTTGAGGTCCATCGCCAGACGCAGCTTGGTGCCCACGCCATCGGTGCCGGAGACCAGCACCGGCTCACGGTATTTTTGCGGCAGCGCACAAAGCGCACCGAAACCGCCCAGTCCACCCATCACTTCGGGGCGACGGGTCTTTTTCACTACGCCTTTAATACGGTCAACCAGGGCGTTACCAGCATCAATATCAACACCGGCGTCTTTGTAACTGAGAGAGGTCTTGTCGGTCACTGCGAGGTCCCCACGCGAGTTGCGGTTGGTGGTTTTAAAATAGAGCGCGGCAATTCTATCAGTGCAGGCAAACGTTTGCGAGTCTGGGATTGCGCATCAGGTGATTTTCATTAATCCTTATTTTGGGCTGGTTAACGCGGTGGCTTTGCGCAAGGACAGGTGGCGCAACGTCGAAAAGGCGGTATAATCCCGCGATTTTTTTTTAGCTCAACTCATTCCGGGAGAACACCAATGAAGATCGTGGAAGTCAGACACCCGCTGGTCAAACATAAACTGGGCCTGATGCGTGAGCATGATATCAGTACAAAGCGTTTTCGCGAGCTGGCCTCTGAAGTGGGCAGCCTGCTGACCTACGAAGCGACCGCCGATCTGGAAACAGAGCGCGTCACCATTGAGGGCTGGAACGGCCCGGTAGAGATCGATCAGATCAAAGGCAAAAAAATCACCGTGGTGCCGATTCTGCGTGCCGGCCTCGGCATGATGGAAGGGGTACTGGAGCATGTTCCCAGCGCCCGTATCAGCGTGGTGGGGGTTTACCGTGATGAAGAGACACTGGAGCCGGTTCCCTACTTCCAGAAGCTGGTCTCTAACATTGAAGAGCGGCTGGCGCTGGTGGTCGACCCGATGCTGGCCACCGGGGGCTCGATGATTGCCACTATCGACCTGCTGAAAAAAGCGGGTTGTAGCAGCATCAAAGTGCTGGTGCTGGTGGCGGCCCCGGAAGGGATTGCCGCGCTGGAGAAAGCACACCCGGACGTTGAGCTTTACACCGCGTCAGTGGATCAGGGACTGAATGAGAAGGGTTATATCATTCCCGGACTCGGTGACGCCGGGGATAAGATTTTCGGAACCAAATAAATCGCATAGCCGACCAGAGAGTCGGCTTTTTTTTGGCAAAAAAGCACTGTCTCTGACCGCGGATCGGTTTGCCTTACGGCTTACCGGTGCGCATCCTGCTGTCGCGGCTGCGTGAACCGGGAGGAGATGAAAACAATAAGGGGATAAATGATGACTCGTCGCGCCATTGGCGTCAGTGAACGACCGCCGTTACTGCAAACCATTCCACTCAGCCTGCAACACCTGTTCGCCATGTTTGGCGCCACGGTCCTGGTGCCGATTCTGTTCCACATCAACCCGGCGACGGTGCTGTTGTTTAACGGCGTCGGCACGCTGATCTATCTCTTTATCTGTAAGGGAAAAATCCCCGCTTACCTCGGTTCCAGCTTTGCCTTTATCTCGCCGGTGCTGCTGCTGTTGCCACTCGGTTATGAGGTGGCGCTGGGCGGCTTTATCCTGTGCGGCGTGCTGTTCTGTATCGTGGCGCTGATTGTCAAACGGGCGGGCACCGGCTGGCTCGACGTGATGTTTCCGCCCGCGGCGATGGGCGCGATTGTCGCGGTAATCGGTCTGGAGCTGGCGGGGGTGGCCGCCAATATGGCGGGTCTGCTGCCCGCTGAAGGCAGCGCGCCCGACAGTAAAACGGTGCTGATCTCGCTGGTGACGCTGGCGGTGACGGTGTTCGGTTCGGTGCTGTTCCGTGGCTTCCTGGCGATCATCCCGATTCTGGTCGGCGTCGTGGCCGGTTATCTGCTCTCCGCCTTTATGGGCATCGTCGACTGGAGCGGCGTGGTCAAAGCGCCGTGGTTTGCACTGCCGACCTTCTACACCCCGCGCTTTGAGTGGGTAGCGATGCTGACGATCCTGCCCGCGGCGCTGGTGGTGATTGCCGAGCATATCGGTCATCTGGTGGTTACCGCCAATATCGTGAAGAAAGATCTGATCCGCGATCCGGGTCTGCATCGTTCGATGTTCGCTAATGGCTTGTCCACAGTGATCTCCGGCTTCTTTGGGTCGACGCCGAATACCACTTACGGGGAAAACATCGGGGTGATGGCGATTACCCGCGTTTACAGTACCTGGGTGATTGGCGGCGCGGCGATTCTGGCGATCCTGCTCTCCTGCGTCGGTAAGCTCGCCGCAGTGATTCAGGCGATCCCGGTCCCGGTGATGGGCGGCGTGTCGCTGCTGCTGTATGGCGTAATTGGCGCATCCGGTATCCGGGTGCTGATCGAATCGAAAGTGGACTACAACAAAGCGCAGAACCTGATCCTCACCTCGGTGATCCTGATCATCGGCGTCAGCGGCGCGAAAGTGCATATCGGCGCGGCAGAGCTGAAAGGCATGGCGCTGGCGACCATCGTCGGCGTGGGACTGGCGCTGATCTTCCGCGTGATCTCGTGGCTCAGACCGGAAGAAGTGGTGCTGGAGGCGGAAGATTCGCGCGAGCCGCGATCGCCGGACGCCTGACAGGATCGGGGCAGGGATGCCCCATTCATCTCTTTCTGAAAACTGTGTTAGACTTCCCCCGATTTTTTGCTTGTTCTCTTGCTGAGGTGCTTCTGAACACGCCGGCACAATTGTCATTGCCACTCTATTTACCTGACGATGAAACCTTCGCCAGCTTCTGGCCGGGGGAGAACCCGTCGCTGATTGCCGCGCTGAAAGGTGCTCTCAACCAACAACATGGCAGCTATCTCTACTTCTGGTCCCGCGAAGGCGGAGGGCGGAGCCATCTGCTGCACGCCGCCTGCGCAGAGATGTCTGCGCGCAGTGAGGCGGTTGGTTACGTTCCGCTGGATAAGCGCACCTGGTTTGTCCCGGAGGTGCTGGAAGGGATGGAGCAGCTGTCACTGGTCTGCATCGATAACATCGAATGCATTGCGGGCGAGCCGGAGTGGGAGATGGCGATCTTCGATCTCTATAACCGCATTCTGGAAACCGGCAACACGCGGCTGTTTATCAGCGGCGATCGTCCGCCCCGCCAGCTGAATCTGCAACTGCCCGATCTCGCGTCGCGTCTCGACTGGGGGCAGATCTATCGCCTGCAACCGCTCTCCGACGAAGACAAACTACAGGCGTTGCAGCTGCGCGCCGGGTTACGCGGCTTTGAGCTGCCGGAAGATGTGGGTCGATTCCTGCTGAAACGGCTGGATCGTGAAATGCGCACCCTGTTCGATACGCTGGATCGGCTCGATCGCGCCTCGATCAGCGCCCAGCGTAAGCTCACCATTCCCTTTGTGAAAGAGACGCTCGGCCTTTAAAGAATCTCGAGCACCGCTTCTGGCGGACGCCCGATCCGTGCCCGATCGCCGTTGATCACTATCGGTCTCTCAATCAGCAGCGGATGGGCCACCAGCGCATCCAGCAGCGCGTTTTCGCTTTTATTCTCCGCCGCCAGCGCCAGTTCTTTGTAGATCGCTTCCCCGCTGCGCATCAGCTGGCGCGCACTCCGCATCCCCAGTTTCTGCAACAGAATGTGCAGCGTTTCGCGATCGGGCGGCGTTTGCAGATAGAGCACCACCTCCGGCTCAATGCCGCGCGCCTGGAGCAGCGCCAGGGTTTCACGGCTCTTACTGCATCGTGGGTTGTGGTAAATCGTCACCATTTCACACTCTCCGCTTGAATTGCCCTGCATCCTTATCCTTTCTGATACTGCTTAAAGCGCTGTTGCAGCTGACGCAGCTGATCGATACGGGCGTCGTAGCGCGCCTGTTTCAGACTGCCGAGCGGCACCTGCGCGCTGGCGCTGCTGAGTGTGCTAATCGCCTGATCGAGCTGACCATTGAGCGCCAGGCTCTCTGCCCGCGCTGACAGCTCTTCATCGTGCAATCCCTGCTGCGCAGAGGCCTGGGCCAGTAAATCCCAGCCGTTGGGATCATCTTTATTCGACCAGGTATAGCGATTCAGGATACGGCTGGCGTTGGCATACTGCTTTGCTTCCACGTAGGCATTGGCCAGATTGAGCTGTACCACCGGGCTGTTTTTAGCACCGCTGGCTGCGCTGAGCAGGGCGATCGCCTGCTGCGGCTGGTTCAGGCCGATGTCGATGTCAGACATAATGTCGAGAAACCAGACGTTGTTGGGCTGCTTCGCCAGCAGCGGGGTGATAATCCGTTTCGCATCGGCATAGCTTTTCGCCTGGAGAAACTGCACCGCTTTGCCATATTGTGACGCCAGCTGCTCACGGCTGTTGCCGCTGGCGTACTGATTCAGCAGGTCATCGGTCAGCTGATTACGCCCGGTAGAGTACATCCCCAGCGCGCGCACCTTCGCCAGATAGAAATCTTCGGTAGACTGCACCACCACCGGCCGCATCTGGTTGGCGCGGTTACGGGCATCCGCCAGGCGGCTGTCGGGCAGCGGGTGCGTCAGCAGAATTTCGGGGGGCTTCGACGAGAAGCGGCTCTGATCGGCCAGCTTCTGTAAAAAGTTGGGCATCGCCTGCGGATCAAAACCGGCGCGTTGCAGCACCTGAATGCCGATACGGTCCGCCTCCTGCTCATTGCCCTGGGTAAAGCTGATAATGCCCTGCTGGGTGCCTGCCAGCGTGCCGGTCAGGGCCGCCATGCCCGCCTGCGGACTGGCCATCGCCAGCAGAATCGAGCCCAGCGCACCGACCCAGGTCAGCGGCGCGTTGCGTTTCTGATCTTCCATCGCTCGCGCCAGGTGGCGCTGGGTGACGTGCGAAATTTCGTGCGCCATCACCGACGCCAGCTGGCTCTCATTATCGGTAAAGCGAAACAGCGCCGAGTGCAGCACCACGTTGCCGCCAAAAAAGGCGAAGGCGTTGAGTTCATCATTCTGGATCAGAAAGAAATGGAACGGGGTTCTGACCGAATCTGCGTGGGCGACCAGGCGCTGGCCCAGTTGATTAATGTATTGATTCAGCAGCGGATCGTTGATCAGCGGCGCGCTGGCACGCAGCTGGCGCACATAGAAGTCGCCCATCTGCAATTCCTGATTAATCGACAGCGTCGAACCGGCCGTCGTGCCAATATCGGGCAGGGAATCACTGATGTCGGCTCTGGCGGGTGTCAGAGCGCTAAAGATAAGCGTCGGAAGGAGCGCGGCGATCAGCGTTTTTTTTAACCGGTTCAGCATGCCTTAATCCTGTAGAGAGGCCCTGACAATGGACAGGTGCGCAGCGGGAACGTTCCATTTTTTGCAGATAACGACGGGTCGCGACTATCTTAACCAGAGCCAGAAAAGAAAGAAATGATGTTTTCTGGCGGACGTCCGGCGGAATTTGTGCAAGATCAGCGATTATGCCGAAAAAAATTGAACATCATTGCCGGTTAAACCGCAGTTAAACGAACACACAAGCAGGCGGTTAACTCCCTGATGCTGAGCCTCGTCAGCTGGCTTATTCATCGCTTCCGGCTAAGGAGGCGGTGAATAAAGCAGAATCTGCTGATGAAGAGTGAGCAGGATTACCGTTCATTTTTTAAAGTTATGTAAATTCACTCAAAAAAATTGAATGTGGCACAACTTTTTCCAGGCATACTCTGAAAAAAACGGGCGTCCGGCGCTCTCATTTCACCCGGCTTCATTGATAAATTAAATCGTCTCGCGCTCTGGTGCCGATCTTTCTCCACTAATAGCTGGCTGCATAATTTAAAAATAAACGCAGCGCTGCTTCAGATATAAAGCCTGTTCAGGTCCGGTAAAACAGAGAATCCCTGAAAATCATGATGAAACTTTTCGATTAATTCCCCGGTTCGATAATCCCCCTGGTCATCAGATTGGCGTTGACCTGAATTTACACATTCAATAAATAAAGCTCTGCTGTGATATAGATATTCGGGCTGATTCAGGAAGTGGATCGGTAATACATTATTTGCCGGAGAGAAGTGTTATGCGTTCAGCAGTTTCTTACGTGTTAATCGCCATTATCGGGGGTGTGGTTGGCGCGGCTGTCACGCAGAGTGGCAATATTTATGACAAAGTGGCACGCCATTTTTCAGCCGAACCCCAGGAGCCTGCCGGATTCTGGAGTACCCCGGCGATTGAAGGTTACGGCAAAATTCATTATGAACCCGACGCGGCTTTTAAGCCGGTGGCGGGCCTGAGTAATAAAATTGTCTTCCAGATTACCCGCAGCGATGGGGCGATGACCGACCCTAATCTGGGGCTGGAGCGGGTCGCGCGGGTCGTGAATTTATACATCGCCTCCGGTATCCCGGCGGATCAGCTGAAATTTGTGGTGTCAGTTACCGGTGATGCGACGCCCGCCATGCTGGATAACGCCCATTTTAAAAAGTTTTATGGCATCGATAACCCAAACCTGAAGCTGATTAATGAGCTGAATCAGGCTGGGGTGAAAGTGTCGGTGTGCGATCAGTCGGTGGCATTCCATCACTATCCCAATAACTGGATTGATAAATCGGTTGTGCATGCGCTTTCGAGTCCAACCACCGTTTCAACCTTGCAAAACCAGGGTTACGCCTGGCTGGCAATGTAATTAATATTTAAGCGATCAGGAGAATAAGCAATGCGTCCAGCAGCCTTTGTTGTGGTGGCAGCCGTAGCGGGATTTATAGGGGGCAATGTTTTACAATTGCCCGCGTTATTCGATAAAGTCAGCGGAAAAGTGGCGGATAATAAAACCCAGCCCGCGGATTTCTGGAGTACGCCAGCGATTGAAGGCTACGGCAAAATACACTATGTCGATACGCCTGCGTTTAAACCCGGCACCAATAATGGTCTGAGCAATAAAATTGTTTTCCAGATCAACCGCAGTGAAGGGGATATTCGCCAGCCTAATCTGGGTCTGGAGCGGGTCGCCCGCGTCACCAACCTCTATTATGCGGCAGGCGTACCGCTCAACCAGTTGAAGTTTGTGGTGTCGATTAACAGCGACGCGGTTCCAGCGGCCTTAAATAATGAGCAGTTCCATAAAGCTTATGGCGTCGATAACCCGAACCTTAAACTGATCAGCGAGCTGAAAAAAGCGGGCGTTGAAGTCTCTATCTGCGACCAGTCAGTGGCGTTTCATCAGCTTGAGCGCAACTGGATCGACCCGATGGTCACCCACACCATCTCCAGCGGGACCACCGTTGCTACCCTGCAAAACGCCGGTTACGCCTTCCTGATGCTTTAATCTGCCACAGCGGCGTCACGGCCGCTGTCACCTGCACGACCTGCCATGTCCTTTCTGTTTACCAGCTTAAGCCTGGCTTATGGGTTGCACCCGCGCTTTTAGCGCGGGTGCGCTCAGTCAGCAGCGCCGCCTCGGTTATTAACGGCCCTGAGAGGTTCACTTCTGCTGCGCTGAAGCGAAACGGCCAGCAGGCTCAGCGGCCTGCCACGGGTGCGCTTTTATCGGAGGGCGCAGCGGACCATCAAGCAGACCTGATGAATCAGGTCCAGATAAATTTGAACTTAGTCGCGGATCGGGAGGCCTTAAAGCTGCTCAAAACTTTCGCCAGGGTGTAGACTTAGCTGCAAATCCTCCAGGCTTCTGGCGAACGTGATAAACCATCGGGCATTTTAATCCATGACTTTCTCCTCTGAGGCGGCGACGCCATGCTAGAGCATCTGCGGCCCCGGACCGATTTACGTAATTTGATCGCCTTGCTGGTGATAGTCAGTATTGTTATCACGCTCGCTAACACCCTCTACGCGACCTGGCGGGTCCAGCGTCAGGTACTGATCGACACCACGCTGGAGGCTAACCGCGCCTACGCCGCCAAACTGGCCTCCACCAGTGAAATTTTCTTTCAGCTGGCGCAGTCGCAACTGCACTACAGCGCCAATCAGCTCGGCACGAATTTTGATAACGAGGCGCTGCTGAAAAGTGAAGTGAACCGTCTGCGTGAACAGACCAGCAGTTTTAACTCGGTTGCGGTGGTGGATGTGCAGGGCGTAGTAAAAGCGATTTCCCCTGAGTCGCTGACGCTGAAGGGGATGCACCTCACCAGCGAAGCCTCCCGTGAAGCGCTGACCCTGCGGCAGCCGCTGGTCAGCCGACCGGTGCTTTCAGCCGCCAATAATCTGCTGGTGTTTGTCTCCTGGCCAATCTGGAGTGGAGAGGGTGACTATCTGGGCTATATCGGCGGCACCATCTATCTGAAGAAAAAAAGCATCCTCAACGCCCTGCTGGGGGAGCAATTTTATCGCGATGGCACCACTGTCTACGTGCTCGACAGTAACAATGAGGTGCTCTATCACCCGAATCGCCAGCTGATAGGCAAAATCCTGCCCGCCATCGTCAGTTCGCGCGAGGAGCAGAACAACGGTTCGCTGATGCTCACCGGACCGGGTAAAGCGACCCAGCTGGCGGGCTACGCGGTAGTGCCGACCACCGGCTGGACCGTGGTGGCGCTTAAACCGATCAGCGTCACGCTCGATCCGCTTTCCGGGCTGTTACTGAACGTCCTGAAAAACTCGGTGCCCTTTGCGCTGCTGACGTTGCTGGTGGCGGTGATACTGGCACGGCTGATTGCCCGGCCACTGTTTCAGCTGGCCCGCAAAGCCAGCCGGATGGATGCGCAGGGTGTCTCCAGAGAGATTGGTGGCATCAGCGCCTGGTACTTTGAAGCGGCGCAGGTCAAGCGAGCGCTGCTGACGGGCATCGGGCTGGTGCAGGATAAAATTGGCCGGCTTAACTCCGAAGTCCAGACCGATCCGCTGACCCAACTGCTCAACCGCCGTGGCCTTAACGCGGTGCTGGATTTCTACCGTACGCTGCACCAGCCTTTCGCGATACTGGCGCTGGATATTGATCATTTCAAAAGCGTTAACGATAACTGGGGGCACGATGTTGGCGACCGGGTGATTCAGCAGGTGGCGAGCACGCTGCGCGCCAGCGCGCGTCAGTCAGATGTGGTCTGCCGTAACGGGGGCGAAGAGTTTCTGATGCTGCTGCCCGATACGCCTCAGGAGGAAGCGCTGATCATTGCGGAGCGCGTGCGGCTCAGTATTGCCGAAGCCTGGCATACGGATGTCGGACGCATCACGCTCTCCATCGGGGTGGGATCATGGAGCGCGAAGCCGGATACGTTGCTGGAGAAGAGCTTAAAACAGGCAGATGCTGCCCTGTATGAGGCGAAAAAAGCGGGACGTAACTGCGTGATAGCGGCGGCAACCTCTTAGTCGGGCGCGGTGTTACGCTGGCGGACAGGGAAGGGGAAACCGTGATTCAGCGGCGGATAAAGGAATAAGCAGAGCGCGGCGCCAGGGCTACCGCGCTCCTGAACATCAGGCGGACTTCAGATAGTCCAGCACGATGTCATGGTGATTCGAGGTCTTGAAGTTATCGAACACTTTCTCAACCTTACCTTCGGCATCGACCAGGAAGCTGATGCGATGGATGCCATCATAGGTTTTGCCCATAAAGGTTTTCTCACCCCAGACGCCAAACGCCTTGCAGACCTCATGATCTTCATCGGAGAGCAGGGTGAAGTTCAGCAGCTCTTTTTCGACAAACTTCGACAGCTTTTCTGGTTTATCGGTGCTGATGCCCAGCACTTCCACGCCCGCTTTCTTTAAATCATCCATGTTGTCGCGCAGACCGCACGCCTGTACGGTGCAGCCTGGCGTCATCGCTTTCGGATAGAAGTACACCAGAACGCGCTGTCCCTGGAAGTCGGCCAGATTCACTTGTTCGCCGTCCTGATCGGGCAAGCTAAATGTTGGTGCGGTATCACCGGCTTTCAGTGGATTCATCACATCTCTCCATTTTTTATTTATGCTGTGGGTAATCACCTTCCGCCGAAAAAGGCAGAGGGAAAATTACCATCAGGGGGTATTTCACCACATAGCCGGGCTCGCAGGCGGTAGTCATGTGGAGAAATAACTCCGGGTTACCTTAACAGTTTAGCGTACTGTATTAACGGATTCGCTGCTGTCAGCGTCTGACATACTATAGAGGCGCAGTGTCCCCTGTGCATTCAGTTCCTGACACAGCGCATTAAATGCCTGTTCAAAGGAGGTGCCTTCGGTGCGCGTCGGACTATGGGCGGTCATCTGAATATAGAGCGTGGGTGACAGCGTGTGCTGTGCCGGCTGGATGCGTGATACCAGTTCGGCCACGTTCATCTGGTGCTTATCGATCAGATCGGTAAAACGCTCAATGATGTGTGGCGAATCCGCCACCTCGACCTGAATAAAGGCGGTGTCCGGCATCGGCGGCCGTATCCGGGCGTTGGTCCGTTTCATCACAATCAGCAGCTCCAGTTCGGCCCCTTTCAGCGGCAGCGTCGACTCAATCAGCGTGATGGCGTTCCAGCTCCCGGAGAGCAGCATAATAAAGGTGAACTCATCCCCAAGCATGGCGAGACGACTATCTTCGATATTACAACCGCAGCTGCTGACGTGTCGGGTAATGGTATTGACGATACCCGGACGGTCAACACCAAGCGCGGTGATCACCAGATGGTGGGGCTGAGATGGCGGCAAAATGGCTTTTCCTCTGCTTTCGCTAATAACCATAAGGTAAACATAAAAAAAACTGCTGACAAGCGCGGGAATGGCGTGCCTTGCTTGCTTTTCCCTAAGTGTAAAACGTACCATGAAGCACTTGTTTGTCGAGGGGATCGCCAATGTTTACGGGAAGTATTGTTGCACTCGTTACGCCAATGGATGACAGCGGTAATGTCTGCCGGTCGAGTCTGAAAAAACTGATTGATTATCATGTCGCCAGCGGCACCGCGGCGATCGTTTCTGTCGGCACCACCGGTGAATCTGCCACCCTGAGCCATGAGGAACATGGTGATGTGGTGATGCTGACCCTCGAGCTGGCCGATGGCCGTATTCCGGTGATTGCCGGAACCGGTGCCAACGCCACTGCCGAAGGGATCTCCCTGACCCGACGGTTTGAAAATTCCGGCGTGGTGGGCTGTCTGACCGTGACCCCTTATTACAACCGTCCGACTCAGGAAGGGTTGTTCCAGCACTTTAAAGCGATCGCCAACAGCACCAGCCTGCCGCAGATGCTGTATAACGTTCCCTCGCGTACCGGTTGCGATATGCTGCCGGAGACCGTCGCCCGCCTGGCTGAAATAAAAAATATTATCGGAATCAAAGAGGCAACCGGGAACTTATCGCGGGTTAGTCAGATCCAAGAGCTGGTTAATGAAGATTTCATTCTGGTGAGTGGCGATGACGCCACTGCGCTGGACTTTATGCAACTGGGCGGCAAGGGTGTCATTTCGGTGACCGCGAATGTGGCTGCGCGTGAAATGGCTGAACTGTGCACACTGGCACAGCAGGGCAATTTCGTCGAGGCACGCCGCCTGAATCAGCGTCTGATGCATCTGCACCAGACGCTTTTCTGTGAACCCAATCCTATCCCGGTGAAATGGGCTGCGAAACAGCTAGGATTAATCGCTAACGACACGCTGCGTCTGCCAATGACGCCACTGACAGCCGCCGGCCAGCCGAAGGTTGAGCAGGCGCTGGTAAAAGCGGGTTTGCGATAATTTAGGGAGTTTGAATGAATTACTCAGTAAAGCGGTCAACGGTGGCCACGGTGGTGGGGCTTTCCACCCTGATGCTGCTGTCGGCCTGTTCGAGCGATCAGCGTTATAAGCGCCAGGTCAGTGGTGATGAATCTTATCTGCAAGCCAGTGAACTCCATGAGCTGAAAGCGCCTGCCGGTATGATCCTGCCGGTACAGCGCGGTGACTACGATGTGCCGCGCACCAGCAGCCAGGCACCGACCGGCAAGCAACTCGACATCCGTCCGCCTGCGCAGCCGCTGGCGCTGATGAACGGTACCCGCGCCCAGTACAGCAACAACACCGGCGCGCTGATGATTGATAGCAGCCGGGGTTCCGTCTGGTCGCAGGTCGTCAACGTGGTGCAGTCTTACAAATTCCCCATCGCGTCACGTAACGACGCGGGTCAGCAGCTGACCACCGACTGGGTGCAGTGGAATCGCGCGGATGAAGATCAGCAGTACCGCGGCCGCTATCAGATCAGCGTGCAGTCGCAGGGCTATCAGCAGCTGTTAACCGTGCGTCTGCTTGAGCTTCAGCAGGATGGCAAAACCATCAATTCACCGGCGCAGATCCAGCGTTATACTGCGCAGATGCTGAATGACATCAGTACCGGCATGGACAAGATCGACACGGCCAGTGAAAACGCCGCCGCCGGTCGGGTCAATGGCGCGGTGGATGTGCAGAGCGGCGCGGATGACACCGGCCTGCCGCTGCTGATCCTGCGTACCCCGTTCAACGTGGCGTGGCAGCGTCTGCCAGCGGCGATGAAGCGTGTCGGTATGGAAGTGAGCGACAGCACCCGCTCCACCGGCAGCATGAAGGTGACCTACAAATCACCGGGCAGCAGCAGCTGGGATGAGATCGGTGCTAAAGATCCTGAACTGCCAAACGGTGATTACAAAGTGCAGGTCGGCGATCTCGACAACCGCACCAGCCTGCAATTCATCGACCCGAAAGGGCACGTGCTGACCCAGGCGCAAAACGATGCGCTGGTCGCGGTGTTCCAGGCGGCGCTCAACAAATAAAGTTGCCTCAGGCCGGAGATTCTCCGGCCTTTTTATTTTGTTTTTGGCATAATAGCGCGCGGCGAAGTAAACGATTGCGTCACGCAATCGCCGCGGCGGCACTGGCCGCTGACCACCCGTTATTTCAAGTCTGGAGTGAACAAGATGCAAAAGCGAGCTGAGCTGTATCGCGGTAAAGCGAAAACTGTATACAGCACCGACAACCCGGATCTGCTGATACTCGAATTCCGCAATGATACGTCAGCAGGTGACGGGGCCAGAATCGAGCAGTTCGATCGTAAGGGAATGGTTAACAACAAATTTAACCATTTCATTATGACCAAATTGCAGCAGGCCGGTATCCCGACCCAGATGGAAGCGCTGCTCTCTGATACCGAAGCGCTGGTGAAGAAGCTGGAGATGGTGCCGGTGGAGTGCGTGGTGCGTAACCGTGCCGCCGGTTCGCTGGTGAAACGTCTGGGTGTGGAAGAGGGCATGGTACTCAATCCGCCGCTGTTTGATCTCTTCCTGAAAGATGATGCCAAACATGACCCGATGGTCAACGAATCCTACTGCGAGACCTTTGGCTGGGTCAGCAAACAGAACCTGGCGCGGATGCAGGAGCTGACCTTCAAAGCCAACGAGGTGCTGAGCAAACTGTTCGACGACGCGGGTCTGATCCTGGTCGACTTCAAACTGGAATTTGGCCTGTTTAACGGCGAAGTGACGCTGGGCGATGAGTTCTCGCCAGATGGCGCGCGCCTGTGGGACAAAGAGACGCTGGATAAAATGGACAAAGACCGTTTCCGTCAGAGCCTCGGCGGCGTGGTGGAAGCCTATGAAGCGGTGGCCCAGCGGCTGGGCGTGCAACTCGACTGAGTCATCCTGCTGCGCAGAAAAAGGAGAGCCCCGGCTCTCCTTTTTTCATTTTGGCGTAAAGCTGGTGATTGCACTCGCCCGCAACTAAAATCATCCCATCTGAAAAACCGCTAAGGGAGTACAGCATGCGCTGGCAAGGGCGTCGCGAAAGCGACAATGTAGAGGACCGTCGCGATCAATCGTCCGGTTTTGGAGGAGGAGGCCGCCAGATCCGTCTGCCGCGCGGCAAAGGCGGAATTGTGCTGCTGATTGTGGTGGCGGTAGCCGGTTATTACGGTTACGACCTGACCGGACTGTTGACCGGGGGTGACGTGGCACCGACCAGCCAGCAGCAATCGCGCAGCGTCAGCGCCAATGATGACGAGGCGGCAAAATTCACGAAGGTGATCCTGGCCACCACTGAAGATACCTGGGGCAAACTGTTTCAGCAGATGCATAAACAGTATGTGGCCCCGAAGCTGGTGATGTATCGCGGCGCTACCCGCACCGGCTGCGGCACCGGCCAGTCGGTGATGGGGCCGTTCTACTGTCCGGCCGACCAGACCGTCTATATCGACCTCTCTTTCTATGACGAGATGAAAACCAAACTCGGTGCCGGTGGCGACTTTGCCCAGGGCTACGTTGTTGCGCATGAAGTCGGCCACCACGTGCAGAAGCTGCTGGGCATTGAACCGAAAGTGCGTGAAATGCAGCAGGGTGCCAGCCAGACGCAGGTTAACCAGCTTTCAGTCAAAATGGAGTTACAGGCTGACTGCTTCGCCGGTGTCTGGGGACACTATATGCAGCAGGAAAATATCCTTGAAGCGGGGGATTTGCAGGAGGCGCTGAACGCGGCCGAGGCGATTGGTGATGACCGCCTGCAACAGAAAAGTCAGGGGCGCGTGGTGCCGGATAGCTTTACCCACGGCACCTCTGAGCAGCGTTACAGCTGGTTCAAACGCGGTTTCGATGGCGGCGATCCGGGACAGTGCAACACCTTCGCCAGCAACTGATGGCGCTTACGCAGCAAATGCAGCAGGCCGGTGTGCGTCGTCTGGCGGTGATCAGCGGCGACCCGGCCTGGTGTTTAGCGCGTGCCGCGGCGTGGCGTGAGACGCTGGCGGGCGAATGGCTGGAGCTGGCACCGGCGCCGCTCTTTTCAGGCCCGCACACACTGCCGGGCGCGGTACGCACGCTGCTGGGGCGTGAATTTCATCATGCTATCTTCGACGCCCGGCGCGGGTTTCATGCTGAAGCCTTCGCCGTGCTGACCGGTACGCTCACCGCGGGCAGCTGGCTGCTGCTGCTGGTGCCGCCCTGGGATCGCTGGCCGCAGCAGCCGGACGAGGATAGCGTGCGCTGGGCGGATGTCGCTGACCCCATTGCCACTCCCGTTTTTATTCAACATCTGCAACAGCTGATCATGGCCGATCCGCAGGTGCTGCTGGAACGGCAGCATCAGCCATGCCGTTTTCCCGCCGATGCCCGCTGGCCAGCGTGGCACTGTCAGGCACCGCAGCAGCAACAGAAGATACTCGACCAGCTGCTGGCGCTGCCATCAGGTGTTGCGGTACTCACCGCCGCACGCGGCCGCGGCAAGTCAGCGCTGGCTGGCATGCTGGCGCGGCAGAATCGCCACGCGCTGGTGACGGCCCCCGCTAAAGCCTCAACGGCGGTGCTGGCCGCCTTCGCCGGGGAGCATTTTCACTTTATCGCCCCTGACGCGCTGCTGGCGCTGGCGACGCCGCCGCAGGCGGAGTGGCTGATTGTCGATGAAGCCGCGGCGATCCCTGCGCCGCTGTTGCAGGCGTTGATCGACCGCTTCCCGCGCGTCTTACTGACCACCACCGTGCAGGGCTACGAAGGAAGCGGGCGCGGTTTTATCCTGAAGTTTTGTGCCGGGCTGACAGACGTTCACACTTTTACGCTGGATGAGCCACTGCGCTGGTCGCGCTGCGATCCGCTGGAGCAGTGGCTGAATCAGGCGCTGCTGTTTGACGATGCCAGCGCCGTCACGCCGCGTCCAGCGCCGACTCTCCATCTGGTGTCCCGTCAGGATTTCAGCGCCGTGCAGGCCGCTTACCGGCTGCTGACCAGTGCGCACTATCGCACCTCCCCGCTCGATCTGCGCCGCCTGCTGGATGCTCCCGGTATGCAGCTGTGGCTGGCTGGTGACATCCAGCAATTACAGGGGGCGCTGTGGCTGGTGGAGGAGGGCGGCCTGGATGCTGCGCTGGCGCAGGCGGTATGGGCGGGGACCCGGCGGCCACGCGGCAATCTGGTGGCTCAGTCGCTGGCGGCCCATGCCGGTCTGGTGGAGGCGGCGACCCTGCGATCGCTGCGCATCAGCCGGATTGCCGTGGCGGCTGAGAGCCGTCGGCTGGGCATAGGTCGCCAGCTGGTTGCCGCCGCCGCCCGCGCCGCCGCCGGTCACGACTACCTCTCAGTGAGCTTCGGCTACACTGAATCACTCTGGGCTTTCTGGCGCAGCTGTGGTTTTACGCTGGTGCGAATCGGCAGTCAGCGCGAAGCGAGCAGTGGCTGTTACGCGGCGATGGCTGTCCGGGCCTGTTCTGCGGCCGGCGAGGCGTTACTGCGCCGTGCCGCCCGCCAGCTGGCGCGTGACTGGCCGCGGCTGCGTCAGCATATCGCGCTGGCGTTACAGTTTGATGAGCCTGACGACGACAGTTTCAGCGCGCAGGATGCCCGCCTGGCCGCCGGTTTTGCCTGGGCGCAGCGGCCACTGGAAGCGAGCCTGCCGGTATTGCAGCGGCTGGTTGAGGCCAGCGTGGTGGCATTACCGCTGCTGGCCGCGGCGGTCGCCGCTCCCGATGCGTTAAGCGGGCTGGCGCAACAGGCGGGGCTGAGCGGACGCAAAGCCCTGATCGCCGCACTACGTCAGCAGACCGCCGTCGCGCTTGACGCGCTGACGGGTTCAGAGGCGGAATCGCTGCGCCTGCTCGTCAAATAATTCGACCCGCTGGTTCAAATAATCCCCGTATCATTTTGTGCCTGGTGGCGTAGAGTGAACACAGGAGGTCAATATGACACTGAAATATATTATTGTTCAGCAGCCTGCTACGGCAGCTCAGCTGTTTCTGCTTTACCACGGGGTAGGGGATAATCCCGATTCGATGGGCGAGATTGGTCACTGGTTCGCCCGGACCTTTCCTGAGGCGCTGGTGGTGTCAGTCGGCTCACCCGCGGCGGGCCGGCAGTGGTTCAGCGAAGCGGACCTGCACGATCAGACACTCCAGCAGCGGGTTGATGTCGCGATGCCGCTGTTTGTGGAGTCGGTGCGCCACTGGCAAAAAAAGAGCGGCGTCAGGCCGGAAGCCACGGCGTTAATCGGGTTTTCCCAGGGCGGCAGTATGGTGCTGGAAGGGATCAAAGCGCATGCCGATCTGGCGGGGCGCGCGGTGGTGTTTAACGGCCGGTTTATTACCCTGCCGGAGAAGGCCAGCACCCGCACCACGGTTCATCTGATCCACGGTGATTACGATGAGCAGATCCCGATGTACCACGCCCAGCAGGCTGAGCAGCGGCTGACGGCGTCAGGCGGTGACGCAACGCTGGATATTGTCGACGATCTGGCGCACGCCATCGATCACCGCAGTATGGCGCTGGCGCTGAACCATCTGCGCTACACCGTGCCGAAACGCTACTTTGACGAAGCGTTAAGCGGGGCAAAACCCGGTGACGATGACGTTATCGTGATGATGTAAAAATGCCCTCGCAGAGCGGGGGCATTCAGCAGTAAGCCGTGATTACTTCTTCTTCGGCCAGTCGTCGTCATCGTCCCATTTATCGTTGAAATCACGATGCGGCGGCAGGTCCGGTTTGTTATCCATATATTTTTTATGATCGATGCGTTTCAGATCTTTATAGACGTTCATCAGCACGCCAACCATCAGCAGGATCACCAGGATCCACCAGTAATCTTTAATAAATTCCATTTGCTGCTCCTTAACACCGCCGTCAGGCGATCAGTTGTTCCATGATGCGTTGGTACATCCGGCTCAGCATTTGCAGGTCGGAGGCTTTCACACACTCATTGATCTTATGTATGGTGGCATTCACCGGCCCCAGCTCCACCACCTGCGCCCCCATCCGGGCAATAAAGCGGCCATCGGAGGTGCCGCCGGTGGTCAGCAGCTGCGGCTTAATTTCATTATAGTGCGCGACGGCTTTTACGACGGCGTCAACCAGCTTACCGCGTGAGGTCAGGAAGGGCTGGCCAGAGAGCTTCCACTCAATGGTGTAGCGCAGCTGATGGCGATCCAGCAGCTCCGCCACCCGCTGGCGGATCATCTCATCGGTCAGTTCGGTACTGAAGCGGAAGTTAAACTGCACGAACAGCTCGCCAGGGATCACATTGTTGCTGCCGGTGCCGGCCTGGATATTGGCGATCTGCATGCTGGTCGCCGGGAAGAACTCATTCCCCTGATCCCACTCCACCGCCACCAGCTCATTCAGCGCGGGCATCGCCCGATGCACCGGATTATCTGCCAGATGGGGATAGGCGACGTGGCCCTGCACACCGTGCACCGTGAGGTTAGCGGTGATCGAACCGCGACGACCATTCTTCACCACGTCGCCGACCACTTCCGTGCTGGAGGGCTCACCCACCAGGCAGTAATCGAGTCGCTCACGGCGCGCCATCAGTCGTTCAACCACCTTTACCGTGCCGTTGGCACCGCTGGCCTCTTCGTCGGAGGTAATCATAAAGGCGAGCCGCCCTCTGTGATGAGGACGTACCGCGACAAACCGTTCCGCCGCGACCACCATCGCCGCCAGCGATCCCTTCATGTCAGCCGCACCGCGGCCAAACAGCATGCCGTCGCGGATGGTCGGCTCAAAGGGTGGGTTGATCCAGCGGCTGACATCGCCCGCTGGCACCACATCGGTGTGGCCGGCAAACGCCAGGGTTTCACCTTCGCCACGGGTGGCCCAGAAATTCAGGGTGTCGTCGATGTTCATCGTCTCAATCTTAAAGCCAATGGCTTCAAGGCGGGCGATCAGCAGCGCCTGACATCCGGCATCATCGGGGCTGAGAGAGGGGCGACGAATAAGCTGCTGCGTCAGCTCAATGACCGGGCAAAACATATTATGGCTTCTCCTGGATAGCATTCTGATAGGTGGCTTCACTGAAACCGGCAAGCAAGGTGCCATTCGGAGTGCGCAACAGTGGACGTTTAATGAGGGCAGGCTGCGCCAGCATCAGCGCTTTGGCGCTGTCGGCATCGGTGATCGCCTCGCGTTCAGCCTCAGGCAGTTTGCGCCAGGTGGTGCCGCGGGTGTTAAGCAGCGTGGTGTATCCCAGCGCATCGATAAACTCCTGCAACTGCGCATCACTCAGGCCATCGGCACGGTAGTCATGAAAGTGATAGTCGACGCCCGCGTCGGTTAAAAAGCGCCGGGCTTTTTTTATGGTGTCGCAATTTTTAATGCCGAACATCACCCACTGCGTGCTCATTGCCAGTCCTTATTGTCATGTGAAGAGGTGAGGCTGAAAAAGCAGCCAAAGCGCGAGTTTAGCATAGTGTGATCCGTTGCGGCATCTGGCCCGATCGGCCAGACGTCCCCCCGCCAGCACGCTGGGACGATCGCCGGGTAACCGTTATCAATTCGTTTAGCAATCATTACTACGCTCATCATTATGCTATTAAGAATTTCGCTATGCGGGTAAAATAAGCTACCGCTGGGCTTATCGGAAATTATTTTCAACCAGACCAGGCAGTTGCTGAAATGTGCGTCAGCTACCAGATCCGATAAAACTCAGCTTTTTATCGATGTTGCCGATAGTGATAACAGGTGTAAACGTATTCACCTGTACGAAAAAAGCGCGTAACATCGCTATTACAATAAGAGAGGGCATTATGATTGACACTGAAATGGGAACCTGGAAAGAATTTATCGAAGCGATGTTACGCAACAAGTAACAGGCGGAGAAAAAAGCAGGACATTCCCTCTTGCTGGAATTCTTACCACACACAGAAAATAAGGCGGTCACTGAGTTCAGTGGCCGCTTTTTTATGGCTTCGGTTTGGGGTCTTAGTCGTGCGGCTTCTCTTTGAGCGGAAAGCGACGGCGGATCAGTACAAAGAACAGCGGCACAAACAGAATTGCCAGCAGCGTGGCGGAGATCATACCGCCCATCACGCCGGTTCCCACCGCGTGCTGGCTGCCGGAGCCGGCACCGCTGCTGATCGCCATCGGCAGCACCCCGAAGATAAACGCCAGCGAGGTCATCAGAATCGGTCGCAGGCGCTGACGTGACGCTTCCAGCGTCGACTCCACCAGCTCACGTCCTTTGCTGTTAATCTCGTTGGCAAACTCGACAATCAGAATGGCGTTTTTGGCCGATAATCCCACCACCGTCAGCAGGCCGACCTGGAAGTAGACATCATTCTCCAGCCCGCGCAGCCAGGTGGCGATCAGCGCCCCCAGCACGCCAAGCGGCACCACCAGCATCACCGAGAAGGGAATCGACCAGCTCTCATAGAGGGCGGCGAGGCAGAGAAACACCACCAGCAGCGAAATGGCATACAGCGCCGGGGCCTGCGAGCCGGAGAGCCGCTCCTGATAAGAGGCGCCGCTCCACTGAAAACCGATGCCCAGCGGCAGCGCGTTGACCAGTTTTTCCATCTCATCCATCGCCGCACCGCTGCTGACGCCGCTGGCGGCCTCGCCGACAATTTCCAGTGATGAGTAGCCGTTGTAACGCTCAAGGCGGGGTGAACCGGTCTCCCAGCGGCTGGTGGCAAAGGCGGAGAAGGGCACCATTTTGCCGCTGCTGTTGCGCACGTACCATTTGTTGATGTCATCCGGCAGCATGCGGAACGGCGCGGCGGCCTGCACATAGACCTTTTTCACCCGGCCCCGATCCAGGAAGTCATTCACATAGCTGGAGCCCCACGCGGTGGTCAGGGTGTCGTTGATGGTATCGAGCGACACGCCCAGCGCCAGCGCTTTGCGTTCGTCAACGTCGATCTGCAACTGCGGGCTATCATCGAGTCCATTGTGCCGTACCCGCGACAGCGCTTTGTCATTGCCCGCCATCTCCAGCAGCTTATCGCGCATCGCCATCAGCTGCGTATGCCCGACCCCGGCATGATCCTGGAGTTGCAGGTCAAAACCAGAGGAGCTGCCCATACCGGTGATCGCTGGCGGGCTGCTGGCAATCACCCGCGCCTCTTTGATCTTCTTAAACGCCTGGGTGGCGCGATCGATAATCGCGAACGAGGTACGATCGCTGCCAGGCCGCTCCTCCCAGTTCTTCAGCCGCACAAACAGGCGCGCCACGTTCTGGCCATTGCCGCCCGGTCCGGCACCGATGGTGGAGAAGACCGAGAGCACATTGGCTTTTTCTTCGGTCAGATAGTAGTGCTCGACTTTCGCCACCACGCGGGCGGTCTGCTCCAGCGTCGATCCCGCCGGCAGCTGAACCTGGGTCAGAAAGACGCCGCGATCCTCCAGCGGCAGAAACGAGGTCGGCAGCCGCAGAAACAGAAAGGCCATCAGGCCGATGATCGCCAGATAGATCACCAGCCAGCGGCCGCCGCGCTGCAAAATCGACGCCACACCGCGCTCATAGCGGCGGGTATTGGCCTCGAAGTGGTGGTTAAACCAGCCGAAGAAGCCGCGACGCTGATGCGCCTCACCCTGCGCCACCGGCTTTAACAGCGTGGCGCACAGCGCGGGCGTCAGGATCATCGCTACCAGCACCGACAGCACCATCGCCGATACAATGGTGATGGAGAACTGGCGGTAAATCGCGCCGACGGTACCGCCAAAAAAGGCCATCGGCACAAACACCGCCGAGAGCACCAGCGTAATCCCCACCAGCGCCCCCTGAATCTGACCCATCGATTTTCGCGTGGCGGCGCGCGGCGACAATCCCTCGTCGCGCATAATCCGTTCGACGTTTTCCACCACCACGATGGCGTCATCCACCAGCAGCCCAATCGCCAGCACCATCGCGAACATCGTCAGGGTGTTAATGCTGAAGCCGCAGGCGTAGAGCACGCTGAAGGTGCCGAACAGCACCACCGGCACCGCAATGGTGGGGATAAGGGTGGCGCGGAAATTCTGCATAAACAGGTACATCACGCCAAACACCAGCACAATCGCTTCCAGCAGTGTCTTCACCACATCGGTGATCGACGCTTTAACAAAAGGGGAGGTTTCATAGGCGATTTTGGCTTCCAGGCCGTGCGGGAAGTAGTGCGACAGCTCTTCAATCCGCGCCCGCACCAGCTTGTCGGTGTTCATCTCATTGGCACCGGAGGCGAGTTTCACCCCCAGACCAGAGGCGGGCTGGCCGTTGTAGCGGCTGAGGTAATCATATTTCTCCGCGCCGAGCGCCACGCTGGCGACATCCCCCAGCGTCACCACCGACCCATCAGGATTGTTCTTCAGGGTAATCGCCCGGAACTGTTCCGGGGTCTGCAACATCGACTGGGCATTGACCGTGGCGTTAAGCGCCTGTTTCTCCACCGACGGCAGGCCACCCACCTGGCCCACCGCAACCTGGCTGTTCTGCGACTGGATCGCGCTGACCACATCCTCTGTGGTCAGCGCGTAGGCGATCAGTTTGTTGGGATCGAGCCAGATGCGCATCGCATATTGCGAGCCGTAGGCGTCAACCTGGCCGACGCCATCAATCCGGCTCAGTGGGTCCTGAATATTACTGGCGACATAGTCTGCAATATCCTGCTTATCCATACTGCCGTCGGTAGAGACAAAGGCGACCATCAGAATATTGCTGTCGCCGGTTTTGTTGACCGTCACGCCCTGCGACTGCACCGCCTGCGGCAACTTGCGCAGCGCCGACTGCAACTGGTTCTGCACCTGCTGACGGGCCTCATCGGGATTGGTTCCGGCGGTAAAGGTGAGGGTGATCTGCGCCTGACCGGTGTTGCTGCTGTTGGAGGAGATGTACATCAGATTGTCGATGCCGGTCAGGTTCTGCTCAATTACCTGCGTCACGGTGTTTTCCAGCGTCTGGGCGGATGCGCCGGGATAGTTAGCCGTGATACGGACGTTGGGCGGGGCCAGATCGGGATACTGTTCAATCGGCAGCGAAATAATCGCAAGTATGCCGCACAGAGACAGCAGAATCGCCAGAACCCAGGCAAAGATGGGACGGTCGATAAAGAAATTCGACATTAAACCGACACTCCTCAGCGCTTGATATACTCAGTCAGACCCACCAGCACAGGGCGCATTGACGGGGATAGTGGAGGATTAAGGCTAGCACCCTCCGCCGACATTTACTCTACGTGCGGCAGGAGGGGAAATCGTGGAGAAATTGAGGAGAAAGTGTAAATTCGTTGGCTATTTGCGGCTTTCCAGCCACAGCACGGTGGCGGCGACGCGCGAACGGACGTTCAGCTTACGCAGCAGATTGCGGATGTGCACTTTTACCGTCTCTTCAGAGATATGCAGAATGGTGGCAATCTCTTTATTCGACAGGCCCCGCGCCACCTCCTGCAACACATCCTGCTCCCGATCGGTGAGCTGCCGCAGCGGATCGGCGCTGTACTGGCGATTGGCGAGATAGCTGGCGACGCTTTCACTGAACACCTTTTCCCCCTGCGAAGCCTGAAGGATATGCCCCAGCAGGATCTCCGGCTCGCTGTCTTTCAGCAGATAGCCATCGGCACCGGCATCCACCATCGCGAAAATGTCACTGCGGGCGTCGGAGACGGTCAGCACCAGAATGCGTGAGCTGATACCTTCATGGCGCAGCGCTTTCAGCGTATCCAGCCCGGACATCCCTTTCATATTCAGGTCGAGCAGAATGATGTCAGGCTCCAGCCGGCGCGCTTCCGCCAGCGCTTCGGTGCCGTTATTGGCTTCGGCCACCACTTCCAGCCGGGGATCCAGCGCCAGCAGCTGGCGAACGCCACGCCGCATCAGCGGGTGGTCATCCACAATCATCAGGGTTAAGGCTTGTTGCATATTTTCTTCCTTTATCTGGCCGGTTTCAGCGGGCTGTAAGGCGGTCCGCTGCCCGGCGTGCGGCTGACAGTGGGCTGAAGCCGATCAATTCGCTGTTCAGGGGCGGGTTAGCCTGTTCAGCGCGTTATGAATAGGGGCGCGCGGGTTGTGGGGGAAAACGCAGCAGCACCTGGGTTCCGCGCGGCTGAGCCCGGATGCTCAGATTGCCACTCAGACGCTGGGCGCGTTCCGCCATAATCGTCAGACCATAATGGCCTGGAGGTTCTTCACTGCTGTTGATACCGACACCATCATCGGTAATCGTCAGTAAGTGCTCACCTTCTTCACTGTGCTGATAATCTACCCGGATCAGCCGGGCGCTGGCGTGACGGATGGCGTTCAGCAGGGCCTCACGCGCAATCTGCAACACATGCACCTGCTGCTGGGCCGCCAGGCTTTGCAGGCCGCTCTGGTAATTAAACTCTATCTTCGCCTCACTCTTCTCCTGGAGCGAGGCGATCATCGCCTGCATCGCGGCCACCAGGTCCGCCTGCTCAATGGTCAGACGGAAGGTGGTCAGCAGTTCCCGCAGCTGGCGATAGGCGTCAGCCAGCGCCTGGTCAAAGTCAGCGATAATCGCGTGCGCGGCGCTGTCGTTTTTATCCACGGTGCGGCGCAGCAGGGTCAGCTGAATACGCAGAAAGGAGAGCGACTGTGCCAGCGAGTCGTGTAGCTCACGGGCGATGGTGGTGCGCTCCTCAATCAGCAGCATCTGCTGATAGTGCTGCTGCGCCTGCCAGATCCAGATCGCCCGGCCCAGCATCGCCGCCAGGCTGCGCATCAGTTCATCCGGCGGCGCAGCGCCAGGCGTCTGCCAGCGCAGTTCGCCAATCTGCTGATCGTCCTGCTGGAGCGGCAGACGCTGCCATACGCCTTCCGCCCGGTCGTGACCGGCGCTGAACTGAAACTGATCGCTGTCGAGCCGGATAGCGGTCAGCTTTTCGCGCGTCAGCACATTGGTCAGCACCGCTTCAAACAGCGCGGGATGCAGCGGACTGGCGGTCAGCATCTGTGAACTGTCATAAAGCAGGGACAGCGTATGGTTCGCCTGGGTTAAATCTTCGGTTTTCGCCCGTACCGTGCTCTCCAGCAGCTGATAGTGCGAATGCAGCCGCGCCGCCATGCCGCTGAAGGTCTGCGACAGCACCCGCAGCTCATTCTGCTGCTCAACCCGCAGCGGCGGAAAATCGAAATTGCCGTTCTCGACGTAGCGGCTGGCGGTGACCAGCGCATTCAGCGGTCGCACCACCTGCAAACGGGTAAAGCGAATGGTCATCAGCGCCAGCGCCACAATCGCAATCACGCCGACCAGACTGCTGGCGGCCACCAGATGCATTTTTAATTCAGTGTAGCGCTGCAAACCCAGCACGAAGCGGTCGATTTCACCCACGTAGATTGGCACCTGCTGCTGATAAGCCACGGTATCGCCCTGTTGCAGCCGCTGCTGTAGCGAGGGCCAGACGGCGCGTAACCGCTGGTAGCGAACGCTCACTTCTCTGGGCACCCAGGGCCGATCCAGCTTTTGCAGCACCGGCGCATCCAGCGTTTGCTGATAGAGCGCCAGATGGTGCGCCAGATTCTGCGGCTGACGGCTGGCATCCCACGCCATGCGATAGCTCTGCATCCGCAATGAGCCCGCCAGATTGATCGCTTCCGCGTCGCGCTGACTGCTCAGCAGCGTCACTAACGCCAGGCTGGTGGTTAACAGCGACAGCAGGACAATCGCGATCAGCGCCTGCGCGATACTTTGAGTAACGGAACGTTTTACAATCACATGAATGGCCCTGTTGAGAGTGCGGGATTATAAGAGAGCGGTGACGTAACACAAATGATCCCTCTCCTGTTTATGGCACAGCGGGTTACATATCGTACCTAAAATGACCGCAGCTGACAGTTCCCAGGAAGCGTTGCGCTTTCACGGTTAAAAAATAAACAGCTTTACGCCAGCCTGATGTTGCCTTTCATTGCAGCGCTAATAATTCATTCCGTCATTACTCGTTTCTATTCCCGGAATTGAGGAGCTTCTGATGAAAAAAGTGAATGCTGTCGTGGCTGGCGTGCTGCTGGCGACCGCCTCTTTTGCCACCTTCGCCGCTGTGCCGGTTGACCGTTCCCAGGCGCAGGATATGCAGAGTCTGGGCAGCGTCTCAGTCTCCAGCGTGCGTGGCTCGCTGGATGACGCCAGCCGCCAGCTGTCGCAAAAAGCGGCTGAGAGCGGTGCCAGCCACTACCGGATTATCGGTGTCGATAACCCAGGTGACTCCAGTCTCTGGAGCGGCACCGCAGAGATCTACCGCTAACCCGCTCCACCCATTACCCTCCCTGTAGCTTTTACCGGCCTGATAATGGCCGGTTTTTTTGTTTTTGTGCATCAGGATGGATTCTTACAAATCAGCCTGTGCATCTGCCCGGTATATTTTGCTTCGTTCCTGCATAACGGGTAGGATTCATCGCCGTAAATTCCCGCGCTGCCTGCTCACTCACTCCCAGGCAGACGCACAGAGGAAACCACCCCATTTCGCCGGGCATACGCCTGCGCAGGGGATGCGACGACTGATGGTCAGGACAAACAGGAATGCTATGAAATCTAAAAAGAAAACCCCAGATGAGATGCGCGCTGCGAAAAGACGCTGGCTGAATTCTCATGACTCCGGCTACCAGAAAGCGATGGGTAACCGTCATGTTCAGATGATTGCGATCGGTGGTGCTATCGGCACCGGTTTGTTCCTCGGCGCAGGTGGCCGTTTACAGGCAGCCGGACCCGCGCTGGCCATCATCTATCTGGTGTGTGGCATCTTCTCTTTCTTTATTCTGCGTGCGCTGGGCGAGCTGGTATTACACCGTCCCAGCAGCGGCAGCTTCGTCTCCTATGCCCGTGAGTTCCTCGGTGAGAAAGCCTCCTATGTGGCGGGCTGGATGTACTTCGTTAACTGGGCGATGACCGGTATCGTCGACATTACCGCCGTGGCGCTCTATATGCACTACTGGGGCGCGTTTGGCGACGTCCCGCAGTGGGTCTTCGCGCTGGGCGCGCTGGCGATTGTCGGCACCATGAACATGATCGGCGTTAAGTGGTTTGCCGAGATGGAGTTCTGGTTCGCGCTGGTGAAAGTGCTGGCGATTGTGGTGTTCCTGGTTGTCGGGGTCGTGTTCCTCGGCACCGGCAAACCGCTCGATGGCAACAATACCGGCTTCCATCTGATCACCGATAACGGTGGCATGTTCCCGCATGGCTTACTGCCAGCGCTGGTGCTGATTCAGGGGGTGGTGTTCGCCTTTGCCTCTATCGAGCTGGTAGGCACCGCCGCCGGGGAATGCAAAGACCCGAAAACCATGCTGCCGAAAGCGATCAACAGCGTGATCTGGCGTATCGGCCTGTTTTATGTCGGCTCTGTGGTGCTGCTGGTGCTGCTGCTGCCGTGGAACGCCTATCAGGCGGGTCAGAGTCCGTTTGTCACCTTCTTCTCAAAACTGGGTGTGCCTTACATTGGCAGCATCATGAATATCGTGGTGCTGAGCGCGGCGCTCTCCAGCCTCAACTCCGGTCTCTACTCCACCGGCCGCATCCTGCGCTCGATGTCGATGGGCGGCTCGGCACCAAAGTTCATGTCGAAGATGAGCGGTCAGCAGGTGCCTTATGCCGGGATTCTGGTCACCATCTGCGTCTATGTGATTGGGGTGGTGCTTAACTACTATGTGCCGTCTCAGGTGTTTGAGATCGTACTGAACATCGCCTCGCTCGGCATTATCTCCTCCTGGGCCTTTATCGTGGTCTGCCAGCTGCGTCTGCGCAAAGCGATCAAAGAGGGCAAGGCGGATGATGTCAGCTTCAAGCTGCCGGGCGCGCCGTTTACCTCCTGGCTGACGCTGCTGTTTCTGTTCAGCGTGCTGGTGCTGATGGCGTTCGACTATCCGAACGGCACCTATACCATCGCCTCGATTCCGCTGATTGCGCTGGTACTGGTGCTGGGATGGTTTGGCGTACGTAAGCGGGTGCACGCTATCGCGCAAACCGAGCACGATCACCATGAAGAGGAGCCAAAGCCGACCCGGCTGGCTGACGAAACCTCACGCTAATCTCTGCTGATAGTGATAAAGCCAGCCTTCGGGCTGGCTTTTTTATGGGCGCGCCGCTCCCTGATCCCGCACGAATTCAGATAGTGTTTCACCCGGCTTGTCCCTATGATGAGTGGCATCTTATATGGCTGTCATGGAGGGGTTATGTCTTTTAAGATCAATATCATCAAAGATAAGTTGCTGTCTGAAAACTGGTTTGTGCTGCGCAACGTAACTTATGAAATCACCGACCGCCAGGGCGAGGTGATCCGTCATAAACGTGAAGTTTACGATCGCGGCAACGGCGCGACCATCCTGCTCTACAACCGCGAAAAGAACAGCGTGGTGCTGACCCGTCAGTTCCGTATCGCCACCTATGTCAACGGTAACGAAGATGGCATGCTGATTGAAGCCTGTGCCGGCTTACTGGATGACGACTCGCCGGAAGATTGCATCCGTAAAGAGGCAATTGAGGAGACCGGCTACGCGGTGGGCAAGGTGGAAAAACTCTATGCCTGCTATATGTCACCGGGTGGCGTCACCGAGCTGATTCACTTTTTCGCCGCGGAGTATAATGAATCGCTGCGCGACAACGCGGGCGGCGGCGTCGACGATGAGGCGATTGATGTGCTGGAACTGCCTTTTCCTGACGCGATGGCGATGGTAGCGGATGGCCGCATCCGCGACGGTAAAACCATCATGTTGTTACAACATGCATGCATCGCTGGCTGGCTCAAGCCCTGAGTGCGAGGCCGCGTCAGCCTGAAACGTCCCCAGGCGACGTGGCGCGCTATGCCTGTTTTTTCAGCAGTTAACCGCGCTTTCTGGACCGGTTCACAGAATGCGGCCTTCGCCAGGGCGATTGATGCGCTATCATCTCCACTCTGAGTCTCTGGGGATCGATCTTCTTAATGTCGTATTGGATGAAATCGCTGTGGCTGTTGTCTTCGTTATGGGTTGCCTCGGCAGAGGCCGAACCGTTACAGAAGTCATTCAATGACTGGCAGATAACCTGCAACAATGTGGCCTTCTGCGTGGCACGTAATACGCCGGGTGATAAAGGGTTAGTGATGACCCTTTCGCGCCATGCGGGCGTCAACGATCGCCCGCTGCTGCGTATCGACTACGGCAGCGCCTACAGCGGCAATCTGCCCGGTGGGCCGCTGCGCGAGAACCTGCTGCTCGATCAGCGCCGCCTCCAGCCTGACCTCAAACACTGGACTGTTGAACCCCATCATCTGGCTACCAGCAATGCCATCGCCATTAATGAGTTTCTTGATCTGGTGATGGAAGCCAAAACGCTGCAACTCACCTACGACGCTAACGCGCTGATTTCACTGCGCGGCATGAAAGCGGCGCTGCTGCTGATGGATGACGTGCAGGGCAGGGTCAATGGCATGAGCGCCTGGGTCAGACGCGGCGATCGCCCCAGCTGGGATGTGCCGCCCGCGCCTGAGGTAAAGCCGCTGCCGCCCGCGCTGCCGCAGCCTGCGGCGTTAACCCATGATGAGATGAGTGGCTTAATCGACTACGGCACCTGGCGCGTCAACAGCGACTCCTGTTCACTCGATCCGCTGCGGCGTGAAGTCAGCGTGGCGCCGCTGACCGATCAGCGGGCGCTGCTGCTGGTGAGTTGTGAAATGGGCGCGTATAACGTCATCGATCTCGCTTTTGAAGTGACGCGCACCGCCCCCTATGTGGCGCGCGGCGTGACCTTAACCCTGCCGTTTACCCCGCCGGGTGCCAGCGACCGGCAGCTTGAACTGATCAACGCCGAATATGACGCCGCTACCGGTCAGCTCTATACCTTTGGCAAGGGGCGGGGATTAGGTGACTGCGGCAGGGCGACGCGCTGGCAGTTCGATGGCAAAGGTTTTGTACTGGCGGAGTATGCGGAAGAGTCAACCTGCGACGCCTGGCACAGCAGTGACGACTGGCCAACCCTGTGGGTCAGCCAGCCTGACAACGGCGTGCAGCCGCGTTAACGAATCACCTGCACCATCATGGAGGAGCCGGACTGATTGCCCGCCAGCTCGGCCAGCAAGTCATTCACGCCGTCGCTCATCGGGGTAAAGCGGGTCAGCGGCGAGCGCGTCACCACCACAAACACCCCGATGTTCTGCTGTGGCACCATGGCGATATAGGTGATAAAGCCGCCACCGCCACCGGTTTTCTGAATGATGCCGGGATGGCCCTTTTTCGGCCCCATAAAGACCCAGCCCATACCCAGCGCGTCCGCCTTGCCGGGCACATCCATGCCTTCCACTTTATTCAGCTGATCGCGGCGGTAGATTAGCGTTTGCAGCCGATCGATCTGTGGCGTGCGCTGATTCACCGACGAGTTAAGAAACTGCTGCATCCAGCGGCCCATATCATCCGGCGTCGAGTAGACGCCACCGCTGCCAATCGCCGCCAGCGTGTTGTTGCACGGGCTGGCCCCTTTTTCCGCCACCATCAGCCGCCCGCACTGCTCGGGTGACGGGGTAAAGGTGGTGTCCTTCATGCCGAGCGGACGGGTGATCAGCTGCTGAAACAGCGCCGGATAGGGTTTCCCCGCCGCGCGCGACAGCGCATCGCCCAGCAGATCGTACGCCAGGTTGGAGTAGGCGGCATTGCTGCCCGGCGCGGCCTTGAGGCTGGCGCGCGACAGCCATGACCAGCGTTCATCGCGCGTCGGCCAGACAAAAACCGGACGATGCGGCTTTCCGCCGGGCTGCTCACGCGGCAGGCCGCTGGTATGGGTAGAGAGATTAATCAGGCGAATGGGCTGGCCGTTGAAAGCGGGCACCCGCGCGCCCGGCGGCGCATATTTGCTCAGGGGATCGTCGAGGCGGATCTGACCACGCTCAGCCATTTTGACCATCACTTCACTGGTCATCAGCTTGCTCAGTGAGGCGATGCGGATCAGGGAATCTTTCTGCGGCCGCACATTGTTGCCAGGCCGTGTCTCACCAAAGCTGGTGAAGACGCGCTGATTGCCATCAATCGCAATCAGCGCCATGCCGGTCGCACCGCTGCCATAGAAAATGTGTTCTGCGTAACGATCGACAATCTGTGATGCCAGCAGCGGATCGGGCGCGACCTGCGCCATGCTTTTTAAAGGAAGCAGAGAAACCATCAGGGCCAGTAAATAGGGGGTACGCATGTTCAACGGAAGTGGCTTCGCTATAACAATCGGAAGAAAGCTACCTTAAATAATCAGGATGCATTAAGGCGGCGAACCGTACTATCCCGGCAGAAAAGATGCAGAGAGCGGCGGGCGGCCCACGCACAGGCAGCGTAAAGTATGACGGCTCTATAGTAATGGGTTTGCGCAGGGCGTGAAGAGGGGGAGGGAGATTTTTTTCTGTTGCCAGCTACAGGCTGAACTGGCCCTTCCCGTCAGGACGGGAAGGGCCAACGTCTTAGGCTGGCTGAAGCAGGGCTTCAGCGTGGCTGACGATGTTTTCAACGGTGAAACCAAACTCCGGGAAGAGCTGGCTGGCCGGGGCCGATTCACCAAAAGTGGTCATGCCGACAATCGCGCCGTCCAGACCAACATACTTGAACCAGTAGTCGGCAATACCGGCTTCGACCGCCACACGCGCTTTCACGCCGCTCGGCAGGACAGATTCGCGGTAAGCCTTATCCTGGGCATCAAACAGGTCGGTCGAGGGCAGAGAGACCACCCGCACCTTGTGACCGCCGCTGGTCAGCTTCTCAGCGGCGCCCAGAGTGATCTCAACCTCGGAACCGGTGGCGATCAGAATCACCTCCGGGGTGCCGTCACAATCTTTCAGCACATAACCGCCGCGCTTGATGTTTTCGATCTGCTCCGGGGTACGTTCCGGCTGCATCAGATTCTGGCGCGACAGGATCAGCGCGGTCGGACCGTGATGACGTTCGATGGCGGCTTTCCACGCCACCGCCGTCTCCACCTGGTCGCATGGACGCCAGACGCTCATGTTAGGGGTCAGACGCAGGCTGGCGGTCTGCTCAACCGGCTGGTGGGTCGGACCATCTTCGCCCAGACCGATGGAGTCATGGGTGTAGACCAGGATCTGGCGCGCTTTCATCAGGGCGGCCATACGCGCGGCGTTACGCGCATATTCGACAAACATCAGGAAGGTCGCGGTGTAGGGCACGAAGCCGCCGTGGTGGGCGATACCGTTACCGATCGCTGTCATCCCGAACTCACGCACGCCGTAGTGGATATAGTTACCGGCCGCGTCCTCTTTGATCGATTTGGAGCCGGACCACATGGTGAGGTTACTGGGTGCCAGGTCAGCAGAACCGCCGAGGAACTCCGGCAGCAGTTTGCCGTAGGCTTCCAGCGCGTTTTGTGACGCTTTGCGGCTGGCAATTTTCTGCGGGTTAGCCTGAAGATCCTGAATAAAGCGGCTGGTTTCCGCTTCCCACGCCGACGGCATGCCGCCGTTCATGCGGCGCTCATACTCCTGCGCCAGCTCAGGGTAAGCCTGCTTATAGGCGGCAAATTTGGCATCCCAGGCTTTTTCGCGCTCAGCGCCCGCGGCTTTGGCATCCCACTGCTGATAGATCTCCGCCGGGATTTCAAACGCCGGGTAGTTCCAGCCCAGCTGTTTGCGGGTCAGAGCCACCTCTTCCTCACCCAGCGCCGCGCCGTGCGACTCCTCTTTACCGGCTTTATTCGGTGAACCGAACCCGATAATGGTGCGGCAGATAATCAGTGACGGCTTATCGGTGACGCTTTGCGCCTCTTCGATCGCCGCGCGGATCGCGTCAGCATCATGGCCGTCAATATCGCCAATCACATGCCAGTTGTAAGACTCAAAACGCTTATGGGTGTCGTCGGTAAACCAGCCTTCAGTTTCACCGTCGATCGAAATGCCGTTGTGGTCGTAGAAGCCAATCAGCTTGCCGAGACCCAGCGTGCCAGCCAGCGAGCAGACCTCGTGCGAGATCCCCTCCATCAGACAGCCATCACCCATAAAAACATAGGTGTGATGATCGACGATGTCGTGATCCGGGCGGTTAAACTGCGCCGCCAGCGTCCGCTCGGCAATCGCTAAGCCGACCGCGTTAGCCAGACCCTGACCCAGCGGGCCGGTGGTGGTCTCTACGCCTGGGGTATAACCGATTTCCGGGTGACCCGGCGTTTTCGAGTGCAGCTGACGGAAGTTTTTCAGCTCTTCAATCGGCAGGTCATAACCGCTGAGGTGCAACAGGCTATAGAGCAGCATTGAGCCGTGGCCGTTGGAGAGGATAAAGCGGTCGCGATCGAGCCAGGCGGGATTGGTCGGGTTGTGCTGGAGGAAGTCGCGCCACAACACTTCGGCGATGTCGGCCATGCCCATCGGCGCACCGGGGTGACCTGAATTTGCCTTCTGAACCGCATCCATGCTCAGTGCACGAATCGCGTTTGCCAACTCTCTGCGTGAGGACATAAAGTTCTCCCTTGTTAAGCATCAGGGCGGGAAAGTCCCGCCCGACTAAAATTGAAGACTACAGGCGTGCGGCGAGCACATCTTCCAGCTTCTGCTGATCCACCGCGAACTGGCGGATACCGTCAGACAGTTTTTCCACCGCCATTGGGTCCTGATTGTGCTCCCAGCGGAACTCCGCCTCGGAGAGCGGCGACGGCTGATGGAAGCCTTCGGTTGACGGCTCCAGTTTGCGCTCCAGCGGCGCATCGCTGTTCTGCAACTCTTCCAGCAGGTTCGGCGACAGGGTCAGACGGTCGCAGCCTGCCAGCGCCACAATCTGCTCCACTTTACGGAAGCTGGCGCCCATGATGATGGTGCTGTAACGGTGCTTTTTGTAGTAGTCATAGATACGACGTACCGATTTCACGCCGGGATCTTCATCGGCGACGTAGGGTTCCATCGGTTTGCGTGAGTTGTACCAGTCGTAAATACGGCCAACAAACGGCGAAATCAGGAAGACGCCCGCTTCGGCACAGGCGCGCGCCTGGGCAAAGGAGAACAGCAGCGTCAGGTTACAGTGGATGCCGTTCTTCTCCAGCTCTTCCGCCGCGCGGATGCCTTCCCAGGTGGAGGCGAGCTTGATCAGAATACGCGAGCGGTCAATGCCATGCTCTTCATACATCCGTACCAGTTTTTCCGCTTTGGTCACACACATGCCACGATCGAAAGAGAGGCGCGCATCCACTTCGGTCGAAACACGGCCCGGTATGCTCTTCAGGATCTCCATACCGAGGTTAATCGCCACTTTGTCACTGGCGTTGATAATCTGCGTCTCTTTGCTGCCGCCCTGTTTTCTGGCGTACTCAATCGCATCGTCCATCAGATGTTTGTAGGCGTCGAGACTGGAGGCTTTGAGAATCAGTGAGGGGTTGGTGGTGGCATCTTCCGGGTTGTAATGTCGAATTGATTCAATATCACCACTATCCGCCACCACGGTGGTGAACTGTTTTAACGCTTCTAGCTGGTTCATCTCTGAACTCCTTGAAAAGAAAAGTGAAAGCGAACAGGGAGCACCTCAGGCCTCGCAGCCGGTCTGTGGCATACTCTGCTACCGGTAACGCGAACCCATAACATTGCAACAGACATTTTCGAATGAAAATGCGGTTTCTCTGATTGTTGCGCTGCGAGGCGGTGCGAAGGAGCCGTCATGCGGTGTTAACCGTGGGATGCGCCATATTCCATCCTTAAGCATAGCAGTCAGGACAAATGACGCAGGTAACACTGTAGCAATCCGTGCCCTGCTGGCGTGAAGGGCGGCAAAACGGGGAAGTGACCGCGCGACAGCGGGGCCGCGCGGCGGGCAGGGCAGGGACTACTCCGGCAGGTTCAGCCAGTTTTTTACCGGCAGGAAATCGCGATAGAGCGCCGCCTCCGGGGAGTCGGGCTCAGGCTGATAATCATATTCCCAGCGCACCAGCGGCGGCATCGACATCAGAATCGATTCGGTGCGTCCCCCGGTTTGCAGACCAAACAGCGTGCCACGGTCCCACACCAGGTTGAACTCCACATAGCGACCGCGGCGATAGAGCTGGAACTGGCGCTCGCGCTCGCCCCACGGGTGATCTTTACGCCGCGCCACAATCGGCCGATAGGCATCAATAAAGCCACGGCCCACCGCCTGCATAAAGCGGAAGCAGTGCTCGAAGTCAGGCGTGTTGAGATCGTCAAAAAACAGGCCGCCGATGCCGCGCTGTTCATCGCGATGTTTCAGATAGAAGTAGTCGTCGCACCACTTTTTGTAGCGCGGATAGAGATCCTCGCCAAACGGCTGACAGAGGTCAGCGGCGGTCTGATGCCAGTGCAGCGCATCTTCTTCAAAACCGTAGAACGGCGTCAGGTCAAAGCCGCCGCCAAACCACCAGACCGGATCGGCACCGGGTTTTTCAGCGATGAAGAAGCGCACGTTGGCGTGGCTGGTCGGTACATAAGGGTTGTTCGGGTGAATAACCAGCGAAACCCCCATCGCTTCAAAGCTGCGGCCCGCCAGCTCCGGCCGGTGAGCGGTGGCGGAGGCGGGCATCTGGTCGCCATGCACGTGGGAAAAATTGACGCCCGCCTGTTCAAATACCGCCCCGTTACGCAGCACCCGGCTCTGGCCGCCGCCGCCGCCAGCACGCTGCCAGCTATCTTCCGCAAACTGCGCGCCGCCATCTTCAGCCGCCAGCTGGTTACAAATCTCATCCTGCAAGCTGAGCAGGAACGCTTTAACGCGGGAAATATCAGCCATCTTTTCGCTTATCGTTGTTCAGAGTCTGAGGCGATTATACGCAAAAGCTGGCCGCTTGCATGAGTGCGGCGTCCGGCGTCCGGCGTCAGGCATTACGCCGGTCAGACTCTTCAAAGAAATTGACGATGCCGCTGGCAATCGCGGCGGCGATTTTCTGGCGAAACGCATGGGTGCCGAGTAACTGCTCTTCATGCGGATTGGTAATAAAGGAGGTTTCGACCAGCACCGAGGGAATCGACGGTGACTTCAGCACCGCGAAGGCGGCCTGCTCGGTGTGCTGACTGTGCAGATGGTGCACCGGCCGGATCTGGTCCAGTACGTGTTTACCCAGCGTCAGGCTGTTCCTGATGGTGTCGGTCTGCACCAGATCGAACAGGATCTGTTGCAGGTAGTGATCCTGCTGCTGCGCCTTTACGCCGCCCAGTTTGTCGGCATCGTTCTCACGCTGCGACAGATAACGCGCCATGCTGCTGCTGGCGCCGCGATTGGAGAGAGCAAACACCGAGGCACCGCTGGCGTCAGGGCTGGTAAAGCCGTCGGCATGGATCGACATAAACAGATGCGCGCCGTGCTGATGAGCGATCTCCACGCGCTGATAAAGCGGAATAAAGTGGTCGCTGTCGCGGGTCAGGCGCACTTCAATGCGCGGATGATTCTCTAACTGGCGCTGCACATTACCGGCAATCTCCAGCACGATGTGCTTCTCCTCGGAGCCCGCTTCACCCACCGCACCTGAGTCGATGCCGCCGTGGCCGGGATCGAGCATCACGATGCGTTTGCCGTTATCGGCGGGGGGCGCAGGCCGGGCATGACGACCGGAACCGGGGAGAAGGGCGGACTGCTCTTTTGCCTGAACCGCGCGCGGCGATAAAATAGCCAGAGCCAGCCCGGAAAGCAGTAACTGACGACGATGAATCAAACGTTTAAGCAGGTGCATGTACGGGTCCGGTAACAGTAATCCTGCCGGTGTTATAGCGTAAGGGGCTGCCGCCCGCGATCACAGAACCATTTCAGGGCATTACTTTGTATTGCAGGCCGCGAACAGAAATATTGCGCTTTTTTATTTGTCGCCAGCCCGACGAGGGTTGCGTGCGCCAGAGAATGCGTGATAATCAGCAAATTGTGCTTATTTGCAGGTAAAGAAGATGGAAATCCGCGCCTTCCGCCAGGAAGATTTTGAAGAAGTGATCACCTTATGGGAACGTTGCGATTTGTTACGGCCATGGAACGATCCTGAGCTGGATATTGAACGTAAAATGCATCACGACCCCGATCTCTTTCTGGTGGCTGAAGTCGGTGGCGTGGTGGTGGGCACCCTGATGGGTGGCTACGACGGTCATCGCGGCGCGGCCTACTATCTGGCGGTGCACCCTGATTATCAGGGACGCGGCTTCGCCAATGCGCTGATGAACCGGCTGGAGAAGAAGCTGATCGCGCGCGGCTGCCCGAAGCTGCATCTGATGATCCGCGAAGAGAACGATCAGGTGGTGGCGTTTTATGAGAAGCTCGATTATGAGCCGGTGGACGCGCTGCTGTTTGGCAAACGTCTGATTGAAGATCGTGAGTACTAATCCGTTGCCTGGCTATCAGCCGGAGGAGTATGACGCCAGAGGGCAGCTGCGGCTGCCGTTTCTTTTCTGGCTGATCCTGCTGCTCCAGGCGCGGACCTGGCTGCTGCTGGTGATGGCCGGGGCCTCACGGCAGCAGGGCAACGATCTGCTGGCGCTCTTCTACCCGGATCGCCAGGCGTTCTGGATCGGCCTGGCGCTGGGATTACCGGCGCTGGCCGGCCTGCTGCTGACCGGCTACCGCACCCGCCTGCCGCGACTCTGGCAGCAGTGGCGCGGCGTGCTGGCGCTCTCTCTGCTGGTCAACCTGCTCTGGCAGGCGGTGCAGTTTGTGCAGGGCGATCTGCTCAGTTCGCCGCTGCTGTTGCTGCTGACGCTGTTCGACCTGCTGGCGCTGATCTGGCTGCAAACCAGTCGCCGCTGCCGTGACTGCTTTCTGCCTGAACATCATCTTCACTAAACTTTTTGGCGCTTTGCGACTCCAATCAGTTCCGCCTTTCCGGCCTCGTATTAACAGGAGTTTTCATGAAAGCTGTTCGTTCCACGTTACTGATCGCCGCCGTTATGCTGAGCGGCTGCGCCAGTTCGGGTTCCGGCGCTGACAGCAGCCAGCAGGTAAGCTGGTGGAATCCGCTGAGTTATCACTGGTCTTCGGCGCTGCCGTGGAACTGGTTTGGATCGTCGCTGAGCGTGACCGAGCAGGGCGTTGGCGGCCTGACGGCCTCGACCGCCATGAGCGAGAGCGCGATCAACGCCGGGCTTAATGGGGACTACAGCCTGCGCCAGGGCATGCGCAGTCAGAACGGTCAGGTGATCTCATTCTGGCAGGCGCTGGATGACGGCAAAGTCAGCCTGGTGGTGTATGGCCAGTCGCAGGTCGAGCGCATCGAAGTGATGGACAGCCGCGTCGTCAGTAGCGACGGCAGCAAAGTCGGCGATGCCTTCAGCAATAAATTCACTAAAGCCTTTAACAACTGCGAGTTAGCCAGCGGGGCGGATGCGCGCAGCGTCGCCTGTCGTGCGCCCGGCAGTCAGCACCTGACCTATCTCTATCAGGGAGAGTGGCATGGCCCGGAAGGATTGATGCCCTCTGACGATACGCTGAAGAACTGGAAAATCAGCAAGATTGTCTGGCAGCGCTGACCGCTGCTTAAACGTGCGCCGCGTCAGGCGGCCACGATACCGGGTTCAACAGCCTGCCAGCCCGCGTGGGACGGGATTCTCCGTCCCGATCGGCTTTTGCTGAATTCTGCATAAATTCTGCCGCCGTCTTATGCTTTTTTCGACTTTGAAATCATCAAACGATATATAAAACCGTTACTGGTTTTCACTGAGTTATAAATAAACTGGTGCCTCAGCGGGTGAGATCCGCATCAAACTTTTTCAGGGTGCCAAATGACATTACAAGCGATGAAAAAAATCGTGAGCGGACTCGCGTTGTCGCTGAGCCTGGCCGGCGCAGCCAATGCCACTGAACTGCTTAATAGCTCCTACGATGTGTCACGCGAGCTGTTTGTTGCCCTGAACGCCCCCTTTGTTAAACAGTGGGATGCCGCCCATCCCGGCGATCCACTGACCATCAGAATGTCTCATGCCGGTTCCTCGAAGCAGGCGCTGGCTATCCTTCAGGGGTTGCGCGCCGATGTGGTCACCTACAACCAGGTGACCGATGTGCAGGTGTTGCACGATAAAGGCAATCTGATCGCCGCTGACTGGAAAAGTCGTCTGCCGAACAACAGTTCGCCCTTCTACTCCACCATGGCGTTTCTGGTGCGCAAAGGGAATCCAAAGCAGATCCATGACTGGTCAGATTTGACCCGCAGCGACGTAAAGCTGATCTTCCCCAACCCGAAAACCTCCGGCAATGGCCGCTACACCTATCTGGCCGCCTGGGGCGCAGCGGATAAAGCGGACGGCGGCGATCAGGCCAAAACCCGTGCCTTTATGACGCAGTTTCTGAAAAACGTTGAAGTCTTCGATACCGGCGGTCGCGGCGCGACCACGACCTTTGCTGAGCGCGGTCTGGGCGACGTACTGATTAGCTTTGAGTCAGAAGTAAATAACATCCGCAACCAGTACGGCAAAGATGAGTACGAAGTGGTGGTGCCGAAAACCGATATTCTGGCGGAATTTCCGGTGGCATGGGTGGATAAGAATGTCGCCACCAATAAAACCGCGGAGGCGGCCAGTGCTTACCTGAATTTCCTCTACACCCCTGAAGCGCAGAATATTATTACGCACTACTACTATCGCGTGAACAATCCACAGCTGATGGCGGAGCAGAAAGATCGCTTCCCGCAGACCAGCCTGTTCCGGGTAGAAGAGGCCTTTGGCGGCTGGGATAAGGTGATGAAGACCCATTTCGCCAGCGGCGGTGAGCTTGACAAGCTGTTAGCGGCGGGGCGCGGATAATGTTTGCAGCCAGCCAGAAACGTGTATTGCCCGGCTTTGGACTGAGCCTCGGCACCAGCCTGCTGTTTACCTGCCTGATTCTGCTGCTGCCGATTAGCGCAGTGATCATGCAGTTGTCGCAGATGACGCTGCAACAGTACTGGGATGTGGTGACCAATCCGCAGCTGATTGCCGCCTATAAAGTGACGCTGCTCTCCGCCGGTGTCGCTTCGCTGTTTAACGCGGTGTTCGGCATGCTGATGGCATGGATCCTGACCCGTTACCGTTTTCCGGGTCGGGCGCTGCTGGATGGCCTGATGGATCTGCCGTTTGCGCTGCCGACAGCGGTGGCCGGTTTAACCCTGGCTGGCCTGTTCTCAGTCAATGGCTGGTACGGACAGTGGTTCGCTCATTTCGACATCAAAATTTCCTACACATGGATAGGTATCGCCATTGCCATGGCCTTTACCAGCATCCCGTTTGTGGTGCGTACCGTACAGCCGGTGCTGGAAGAGTTAGGCCCGGAGTATGAAGAGGCGGCCGAAACCCTGGGCGCGACGCCGTGGCAGAGCTTTCGCCGCGTGGTGTTACCGGAAGTGGCCCCTGCGCTGCTGGCGGGCACCGCGCTCTCTTTCACCCGCAGCCTGGGTGAGTTTGGCGCGGTGATTTTTATCGCCGGTAACATCGCCTGGAAAACCGAAGTGACCTCGCTGATGATTTTTGTCCGGCTACAGGAGTTTGACTATCCGGCAGCCAGCGCCATCGCCTCGGTGATTCTGGCGGCCTCGCTGATTCTGCTGTTCGCGATTAACACCCTACAGAGCCGCTTTGGCCGTCGTCTGGGAGGACACTAATGGCTGAGGTTTCGCAACTTAATCACGCCGCGCGCCAGCCGGTGAACTGGAGTAAATGGCTGCTGATCGGGATCGGCGTGCTGGTCTCGGTTCTGCTGCTGGTGGTGCCGATGGCCTCCATCTTCTGGGAGGCGCTGAATCAGGGCCTGTTCGTGGCGCTCGGTAATCTTACCGATGGGGACATGCTGCACGCCATCTGGCTGACGGTGCTGGTGGCGCTGATCACCGTGCCGGTGAACCTGGTGTTTGGCACGCTGCTCGCCTGGCTGGTGACGCGCTTTACCTTTCCCGGCCGTCAGCTGCTGCTGACGATGTTTGATATTCCGTTCGCGGTCTCGCCGGTGGTGGCGGGCCTGATGTATCTGCTGTTCTGGGGCGTCAATGGTCCGGCAGGCGGCTGGCTGGATGCGCATAACATCCAGATTATGTTTGCCTGGCCTGGCATGGTGCTGGCAACGGTGTTTGTCACCTGTCCGTTTGTGGTGCGCGAGCTGGTGCCGGTGATGCTGAGTCAGGGCAGTCATGAAGATGAAGCCGCGGTGCTGCTGGGCGCGTCCGGCTGGCAGATGTTCCGCCGGGTGACGCTGCCGAATATTCGCTGGGCGCTGCTCTATGGCGTGGTGCTGACCAACGCCCGCGCGATTGGTGAGTTTGGTGCGGTCTCGGTGGTATCGGGATCGATTCGCGGTGAGACCTATACCTTACCGCTTCAGGTTGAATTATTGCATCAGGACTACAACACGGTGGGCGCGTTTACCGCCGCCGCCCTGTTAACCCTGATGGCAATTGTGACGCTGTTTCTGAAAAGCATTGTGCAGTGGCGTTTAGAGCAGCAGCACAAGCGCCTGCAACAGGAGGGAAATCATGAGCATTGAGATTAACAAGATCAACAAGTCCTTTGGTCGCACCTCGGTGCTGAACGATATTTCTCTGGATATTGCCTCGGGTGAGATGGTGGCGCTGCTGGGGCCATCCGGCTCAGGTAAAACCACGCTGCTGCGCATTATTGCCGGGCTGGAGCATCAGAACAGCGGTCAGATCCGTTTTCATGGAAATGATGTCAGCCGCCTGCACGCGCGCGATCGTCAGGTCGGTTTTGTCTTCCAGCACTATGCGCTGTTTCGCCATATGACGGTGTTCGACAATATCGCCTTTGGCCTGACGGTGCTGCCGCGTCGTGAACGTCCTTCAACGGCGGAGATCAAACAGCGTGTCACCCGCTTGCTGGAGATGGTGCAGCTGGCCCATCTGGCCAATCGCTTTCCGGCGCAGCTGTCGGGCGGTCAGAAACAGCGCGTGGCGCTGGCGCGTGCCCTGGCGGTAGAGCCGCAAATCCTGCTGCTGGATGAACCTTTCGGCGCGCTGGATGCCCAGGTGCGTAAAGAGCTGCGCCGCTGGCTGCGTCAGCTGCATGAAGAGATTAAATTTACCAGCGTGTTTGTCACCCATGACCAGGAAGAGGCGATGGAAGTGGCGGACCGGGTGGTGGTGATGAGTCAGGGTAACATCGAACAGGTCGGCACGCCCGACGAGGTCTGGCGCGATCCGGCAACCCGTTTTGTGCTGGAGTTCCTCGGCGAAGTAAATCGCTTTGATGGCGAAGTTCAGGGATCGCAGTTCCACGTCGGCGCTCACCACTGGCCGCTGGGGTATACCTCGGCGCATCAGGGCGCGGTAGAACTCTTCCTGCGCCCGTGGGAAGTGGATGTCTCGCGCCGCAGCAGCCTGGAAACCCCGCTGCCGGTACAGGTGCTGGAGGTCAGCCCGCGCGGACATTTCTGGCAGTTGGTGGTGCAACCCAGCGGCTGGCAGAGCGAGCCGTTCTCGCTGGTATTTGAAGGCGAGCAGACCGCCCCGATTCGCGGCGAACGCCTGTTTGTCGGCTTGCAGCAGGCGCGCCTCTATCAGGGCGACACGCCGTTGCGCGCGGTTGCCTTTGCCCGGAGCGCCTGATATTTTCTCATCCACCCGGGCGGGAGCGTGACTTCCGCCCATTTTTGCTGCTCGTGTGTCAGACGCCAGGAATCGCACCGTGACAACTCTCGAAAATACCATCGGCAATACCCCGCTGATCAAATTGCAGCGCCTGACGCCAGCCAATGGCAGTGAGGTCTGGCTCAAGCTGGAAGGCAATAATCCGGCGGGTTCGGTAAAAGATCGGGCGGCCTGGTCGATGATCCATCAGGCGGAGCTGCGCGGTGAGATCGCGCCGGGCGATCGGCTGATTGAAGCCACCAGCGGCAACACCGGCATTGCGCTGGCGATGATCGCCGCGATGAAGGGCTACTCTCTGCGCCTGCTGATGCCGGACAACATGAGTCAGGAGCGCCAGGATGCGATGCGCGCCTACGGGGCGGAGCTGATTCTGGTGCCGCGTGAGCAGGGCATGGAAGGCGCGCGCGATCTGGCGCAGACGATGGCGGCGCGCGGCGAAGGCCGGGTGCTGGATCAGTTTAATAACCCGGACAACCCGCTGGGCCACTATCAGACCACCGGCCCGGAGCTGTGGCAGCAGTCGAACCAGCGTATGACCCATTTCGTCTCCAGCATGGGCACCACCGGCACCATTACCGGCGTGGGGCGCTACCTGAAAGAGCAGAACAGCGGCGTGAAGATCATCGGTTTGCAGCCGAGTGAAGGCAGCAGCATTCCCGGCATTCGTCGCTGGCCGCTGGCCTATCTGCCGGGCATCTACCGACCCGATCTGGTGGATGACGTCATGGATATGAGCCAGCAGGAAGCCGAAGAGACGATGCGGGCGCTGGCACGCCGTGAAGGCATCTTCTGTGGCGTCAGCTCAGGCGGCGCGGTGGCGGGTGCGCTGCGCATTGCCCAGGCTCATCCGGGCAGCGTGGTGGTGGCGATTGCCTGCGATCGCGGCGACCGCTATCTCTCTACCGGGCTCTATCATCAGTAACTTCTGCGGATGCGGAAACCAGGCCTGTGCGCGCATTTGCTGCCCACGGGCCTTTTTTTTAGCCACTTTCGACCGGGCCGGGCATACTGAATCTGTAAGGATCACGTAAATCAGGCTGCGCGATTGCCCGGCTCAGGACAGAATAGCGGCAATTTTGTACGAGAGACACCCATGAAAATTCTGCTTGTTGATGATGATGTAGAGTTAGGCACCATGTTAAGTCAGTACCTGATCGGGGAAGGGTTTGATGCTCAGCTGGTACTGACCGGCAGCGCCGGCATTGAGGGCGCGCTGTCAGGCCACTACACCGCGATGATTCTGGACATCATGCTGCCCGATATGAGCGGCATTGATGTGCTGCGGCAGGTGCGCCAGAACAGCCGGATACCGGTGATCATGCTGACCGCCAAAGGGGACAATATCGATCGCGTTATCGGGCTGGAGATGGGGGCGGATGACTATATGCCCAAACCCTGCTATCCGCGCGAACTGGTTGCCCGCCTGCGCGCGGTGCTGCGGCGCTTCGAAGAGCAGGTGCCACAGCCAGACGCGAAAGAGCCGCTCAGCTGGGGCGGGCTGACGCTCAACCCGGCCACCCGCATCAGCGAATGGCAGGGCAAAGCCTTTGATCTGACCGCCTCGGAGTTCAACCTGCTGGATCTGCTGCTGCGCGCGCCGGATCGGGTGGTGTCGAAAGATGAGCTGTCTGAAAAGGGGCTGGGCAGACCGCGTGAAGCCTACGACCGTAGTGTGGATGTGCATATCAGCAATATCCGCCAGAAGCTCAGCGCGTTAACCGCCGACAGTATCAACATCGAAACCGTTCGCAGCATTGGTTATCGTATTCGATGAAGCGGAGTTATCGCGGACGGATGTTCTGGAAGATCCTGATAGGCTTCTGGATCGTTTTCGTCATTATGAGCCAGCTGATCTGGCTCGGCTTCTCTCTCTCCGGCAAACGGCATGAGCCGCCTGAACTAACTGCTATCCGCCGGATTGTCGATCTGCAAATGACCTCCGCCGTCTCGCTGCTGGAGCGGGGCGGGCCGCAGGCGCTGGATGATATGCTGGCGGGCTGGGATGACAGCGATCGTCAGTTTTTCCACATCTCTCAGCAAGCCAGACCGCCACAGGCCCGGACTCAGCCTCAGCCTGACGCAGAGCCCGACCACACCATTCCTGAAGAGGTTGTTCGCTGGGTGCACGGCGCAGATGGCAAAGAGTATCAGCTGCGTTACAACATTGATGGTATGCGCAAAGAGAGCATGCTGAGCATGCGACCGCGCAAGTTTCTGAATATCCCTGAGCCGATGTTCCTGTTTGCCGGTTCAGTCGGGCTGTTGTTTAGTCTGCTGCTCGCCTGGAACCTGACGCGGCCGATGCGCCAGTTGCGCGAAGGGTTTTTACGGGTAGCGGAAGGGGACTTAAGCGTGCGGCTCTTTCCGGTGATGCGTCAGCGTCACGATGAGCTGTCTACCGTCGCGGAAGCCTTCGATGCGATGGTTGAACGGCTGGAGACGCTGGTACGGGCGCGCGAAGAGTTGCTGCACGATATTTCTCATGAGCTGCGTTCCCCGCTGGCCCGCCTGCAACTGGCGACCGGACTGGCGAGACAGACGCCAGAAAGTGTTAACAGCTCGCTTGATCGCATCGATGAAGAGGCACGGCGGCTCGACAAGATGATTGGCGAACTGCTGACGCTGTCGCGGGCTGAGCATGAAAGCATCCCGGATGAGCAATATTTTGACCTGACGGGCTTACTGGAGGCGGTCGTGACCGATGTGCGCTACGAGGCGCAGATCCCCGGCGTTCAGATCGCCCTGCTGGTCGACGAGCAGGCGGACTATACCGTGCGTGGCAACGCGGAACTGATACGACGCGGGGTTGAGAACGTGTTACGAAACGCGCTGCGCTTTTCGCTGAAAGGCCAGCTGATCGAGGTAGGTCTGCATACGGAACAGCAGTGGCTTGAGATTCAGGTGCGCGATCAGGGACCGGGCGTGGAAGAGGATAAGCTCTCCAGCATCTTTGACCCCTTTGTGCGGGTCAATTCGCCGCTGATGGGCAAGGGCTATGGCCTGGGGCTGGCGATCGTGCGTAAAGTGGTGCTGGCGCATCATGGTGAAGTGGAGGCGCGCAACCGGCCTGAGGGCGGATTTGAACTGACGCTGCGGCTGCCACGCTGGCAACCCTGAAATTCAGAAACAATAACGGCACCCGCAGGTGCCGTTATGTTATGGGGTAATGCTTACTTGCGGATGCGGATCACCGGCGTTTCGCCGACAACTACCTGGCCTGAGAGCTTAACCAGCTCCTTGATTTCATCCATGTTAGAAATCACCACCGGTGTCAGGGTCGATTTTGCTTTCTCTTCCAGCAACGGCAGATCGAACTCGATAACCACATCGCCTTTTTTAACCTTCTGGCCTTCTTCAGCGATACGTTTGAAGCCTTCACCTTTCAGTTCAACTGTATCGATGCCGAAATGGACAAACAGCTCAATGCCGTTGTCTGATTCGATCGAAAAAGCGTGATTGGTTTCAAAAATCTTGCCGATAGTGCCATCAACCGGTGCGACCATTTTGTTGCCGCTCGGTTTGATTGCAATACCGTCGCCCACGATTTTCTCTGCAAACACTACATCTGGTACGTCTTCAATGTTCACGATTTCGCCTGACAGAGGCGCTACGATATCGATTGTCCCAGCGCTATCCGTTTTTTCGCCAAAAAGTTTAGAAAACAAACCCATGATCTTCTCCTAAGCAGTAATTTGGGGCCAGCATCATGCAGATTAGCAGAGCGTTTTCTCTTTAATAAACTTGTTTACCACGTTCATTAAATCTTCCGCTGTGGGTTGCGCCAGTGCCTGCTCTGCTAATGCCTTCGCATCTTCAAAATTAGTATTACGAATGATTTTCTTGATGCCAGGGATAGAAATGGCACTCATGCTGAACTCGTCCAGCCCCATTCCCAGTAACAGTAGTGTAGCACGTTCATCACCTGCCAGCTCACCACACATACCGGTCCATTTACCCGCAGCGTGAGATGCATCAATGACTTGCTTAATTAAATTCAGCACTGAGGGTGACATGGGGTTGTAAAGGTGTGAAATCAGATCATTACCACGGTCAACCGCCAGAGTATACTGCGTCAGGTCGTTTGTCCCAATACTGAAGAAGTCCACTTCCTTCGCCAGATGATGGGCGATAACCGCTGAGGCCGGGGTTTCCACCATGATGCCGACTTCGATGCTCTCATCAAAGGCTTTGCCTTCTTCACGCAACTGCGCTTTCAGCAATTCCAGTTCCGCTTTCAGGCTACGAACTTCTTCAACCGAAATGATCATCGGGAACATAATGCGCAGCTTGCCAAAGGAGGAGGCGCGCAGAATGGCGCGCAGCTGCGCATGGAGGATCTCTTTACGGTCCATCGCGATACGAATGGCGCGCCAGCCGAGGAACGGGTTCTCTTCTTTCGGCAGGTTCATGTAAGGCAGATCTTTGTCACCGCCGATGTCCATGGTACGCACGATCACCGCCTGTGAGCCCATCGCTTCAGCGACCGCTTTGTAGGCCTGGAACTGCTCTTCTTCCGTTGGCAGCGAGTCGCGGTCCATAAACAGGAACTCAGTGCGGTAGAGACCCACACCTTCCGCGCCGTTGCGCTCAGCGCCGGCAATATCACGCACGGTGCCGATATTGGCGCACACTTCAACCTGATGTCCATCCAGCGTGATAGCGGGCAGATCTTTCAGCTTGGCGAGTTCATGTTTTTCCGACAGATACTGGCTCTGTACGGCTTTCAGCTCTTCCTGGATCGCTTCAGAAGGATTGACGTAAATCGCGTTGTTAACGCCATCCAGAATCAGGAAGTCGCCGTTTTTAATCGTGGTGGTCACATTGCCGGTGCCGACAATGGCTGGGATCTCCAGCGAACGCGCCATGATTGAGGTATGTGAGGTACGTCCACCCAGATCGGTAATAAAGCCCAGCACCTTTTTCAGGTTCAGCTGCGCGGTTTCTGATGGGGTTAAATCTTTCGCCACCAGAATCGATTCGTCCTGGATCGCGCTCAGGTCGACAATGTGCAGACCCAGAATGTTCTGCAACAGACGCTTACCGATGTCACGCACGTCAGCCGCACGCTCTTTCAGGTATTCATCATCTAACTCTTCCAGCGCTTTCGCCTGGCCATCAATGACCGAGTAAGCAGCCGCGTCGGCAGAAGCGTGATCTTTTTTGATCAGGTCGATGATTTCCTGCTCCAGCTCTTCATCTTCCAGCAACATAATGTGGCCTTCGAAGATGGCGGCTTTCTCTTCACCGAGGGTTTCACCCGCTTTGACGCGAATCGCTTCCAGTTGTTCTGCCGCTTTACTGCGGCCATCGAGGAAGCGCTGAACTTCCTGCTCAACCTGGTCATCAGTAATTTTTTTACGGTTGATGACGATCTCGTCTTCTTTCAGCAGCAGTGCCTTGCCGAAAGCGATACCTGGTGATGCTAAAATGCCTGAAATCATAACGCTACCTTTTAATCACGATGGCTGATTAGACTCTTTGCGGTGCCATTGTCGCGGGACACGTACTCTACGAAAGCGATAACGCGGACAGATTGTCCGCGATCAAGATGTTTGCACTCAATGGCGCAGAGGAGTCGATTTGCTGGAAAGCTGAGCGGAGATTACTCCAGTTCAGCCATCAGTTTGACCAGATGCTCAACTGCTTTTTGCTCGTCTTCACCTTCAGCAGAAAGGGTAACAACCGTTCCCTGGGTCAAGCCCAGTGTCTGCAATTTGAACAGGCTTTTCGCGCTCGCGGATTTACCATTGGAAGTCACGGTAATTTCTGACTGGAAAGCTTTGGCTTCTTTAACGAATTGCGCAGCTGGGCGAGTATGAAGACCGTTTGGTGCGGTAATGGTAACTTCTTGCTGGAACATTCTATTTCCCCAACGTTATCAGGATGAGTGTTATGGATCTAAAGTCTAGCCTGGAGCCTTCACTTTAGCCTGTGTAGGTGCGCGGGTATAGCATCATGCTGACCTAAGATGCGCTTGCGTGAAATCTGCAATCCATTGCGGTGTCAAAACCGATTCTACACGTCACCGGTTAATTATGCCGTGATTCGCCGTTTCACTAAATCTGTAAATCGATTCAGCTTGATCCACTTCAAACGTGGATTAATTTCAGGCATCGAAATAATTGGCAGTCTAAATACCAGAGCCGCGTCACTGAAATCAATCTGCCGGGTGGTCAAAGTGAGATCTGCGCCACAAAAAAGCACCCATTCGGGTGCTTTTTTCGGAATTTTCAGCCTGCTTACCGGGGGACTATTGCAGCTCTTTTTCGGTAAACAGATCGGCAAACAGGGCGGTGCTGAGATAACGCTCGCCTGAGGAGGGCAGAATCACCACGATATTTTTATTGGCGAAAGCTTCCTCTTCCTGCAACTTCAGCGCGGCGGCGACCGCCGCCCCGGATGAGATACCGGCCAGAATACCTTCCTCTTCCATCAGCTGACGCGCGGTGCTGATCGCCTCTTCATTGCTGATCGCCACCACCCGATCCACCAGGTTCAGGTCAAGGTTGCCGGGAATAAAGCCCGCGCCGATACCCTGAATTTTGTGCGGACCCGGCTTGATCTCTTCGCCAGACATCGCCTGAGCAATCACCGGCGAATCGGTTGGCTCTACCGCCACGGTGATCAGATCTTTTTTGCCCTGGGTATTTTTGATGTAGCGGCTGACGCCGGTCAGCGTGCCGCCGGTGCCGACACCGGCAATAAACACATCCACTTCGCCATCGGTATCTTCCCAGATCTCCGGGCCGGTGGTTTTTTCATGGATTTCCGGGTTGGCCGGATTGCTGAACTGTTGCAGCAGCACATATCTGTCGGGGTCGCTGGCGACAATCTCTTCAGCTTTGCCGATAGCGCCTTTCATGCCTTTCGCGCCCTCGGTCAGCACCAGCTGCGCGCCCAGCGCTTTCAGCAGCTTACGACGTTCTACCGACATGGTTTCCGGCATTGTCAGCGTCAGCTTATAGCCACGGGCCGCAGCCACGTAGGCAAGGGCGATACCGGTGTTACCGCTGGTCGGTTCAACCAGCTCAACGCCGGGTTTCAGAATACCGCGTTTCTCTGCGTCCCAAATCATATTGGCACCGATACGGCATTTTACGCTGAAGCTCGGGTTGCGGGATTCAACTTTCGCAAGGATGCGGCCGTTACCGATGCGGTTCAGTCGAACCAGTGGCGTATGACCAATAGTCAAAGAGTTGTCTTCGTAGATCTTACTCATGGCCTGTCCTTAACTGTATGAATTAATTATTGGGAACCCACTGAGCATACCTGTTCTGCCTGGGTGCGGAAGGAAAGAAATCGCATATCTATATGTCACCCGGCAATAAGCCTTACCGAAAAGAGCATAAGGCTGAGTAATGATTTCAGCGCAGACTCTCACGCGCCAGCTGCTGCCGGTAGCGATCGACCCACATGGCGGTGGCCCCGCAGACGGCAACCGGCATGATGGCGAGGTTCAGAATGGGGATCATGGTGAACAGGCTGATCAATGCACCAAACTGCATATTCGCGGTTTTATGCTGACGCAGGGCGGTGCGCATCTGCTGAAAGGAGACTTTGTGGTTGTCGAACGGGTAGTCGCAATACTGCACGGAGAGCATCCAGGCGCTGAACAGGAACCACAGCACCGGCGCGACCGTCTGACCAAAGCCCGGAACAAAATAGAGCAGCAGCAGGCCCAGGGCGCGCGGCAGGTAGTAGCCCAGCTTTTGCAGTTCTCGCTTCATAATCCGCGGCACATCTTTGATCAGCGCGGCCCAGCCGCTGTCGGGCAGCGGTTTGCCGGTGAGGCGGCCTTCGAGCTGCTCCGCCAGCAGACCACAAAAGGGCGCGGCGATTAAGTTGGCCAGCGTGGAAAAGAAGTAGCTGAACACCAGCACAATCGCAATTACCGAGAGCGGCCACAGCAGATAGCTCAGCCATTGCAGCCAGTCGGGAATGTGGGCCATCAGGCGGGGGATCCAGTCGCCCAGACGGTAAAACAGCCAGATAAACGCGCCACCCAGCATCACGAAATTGATCAATAACGGCATCACCACAAAGCGGCGGATACCAGGCAGGCGGACCAGTTTCCAGCCCTGGCTAAAGTAGTGCACGCCATTAAAATCTGAGACGGAATTCTCACGGGCCATAAAGCCAATTCTCCTGAAGGTGTTAAGGCGCGCTCACTATAACCTGGCTTTTTCTGCTGGCCAGGTGCCGTTTGGGTAAAAAAACAGCGAAAAAGCGTGGGGCGCCTATCTTATTTGTCAGAAAATAGTGCACAGACTTGCACTTGTGTAGCAGGGCAAATACAGTTAGAGGATAAAGTTTGCCGCGGTGGCAAGGTATTGGAACAACAGAGAATACAATGATGCAGGATTTGCGTCTGATATTAATCGTTGTTGGCGCGATCGCCATTATAGCGCTCCTTCTTCACGGGCTGTGGACCAGCCGTAAAGAGCGTTCGTCAGTGTTCCGCGATCGCCCGCACAAACGTCTGAAGCAGCGTGATGAAGATGAGCCGGACCTGACAGACGAAGACGATGATGTCGTCGGCGAGGTGCGTGTTCGCCCTGAGCGCAACGCGCATCAGGAACCCCGGTTTGATGACATTCGCGAGCCACAGCCAGAAGCGCCGCGTAAGCAAGCGCCCGCTGCGCCTGAGCGTCAGCCTGCGCCACGACCCGCACCGCAACCAGAACCGGAAAGCGACCCGCTGTTTAGCCCGGCGCCACAGCCTGAGCCGCAGCCGCGTCCCGAACCGGCGCGTCGGCAGCAGCCCGCTGCGCCTGCGTTTGTCGCCCCGCCAGTTCAGGCCGATCCGTTACTGGATCTCGATCCGCTTGAATCGGTGCAGCCCGCACCAGAGTATCAGGCGGAACCAGAGTACCACCCTGAACCTGAGCCCGCGCCAGAAGTCACCGCCGCGCCTGCCGCCAAAGCGCCCGCTGAGAAGCCTAAAGAAGCGGTGCTGGTGTTGCACGTCGCAGCTCATTCGGGTGGCGAACTGAATGGCGAAGCGCTGTTGCAGGGAATTTTGCAGGCGGGCTTCCAGTTTGGCGAAATGAACATTTTCCATCGTCATCTCAGTCCGGCAGGCAGTGGCCCGGTGCTGTTCAGTCTGGCCAACATGGTTAAGCCTGGATCGTTTAACCCGGATCTGATGACTGATTTCACCACCCCAGGGGTCTCGATCTTTATGATGGTGCCTTCTTATGGTGATGCGAATCAGAACTTCAAGCTGATGCTGCAATCCGCGCAGCGTATCGCTGACGATGTGGGTGGCGTGGTGCTGGATGATGAGCGCCGCATGATGACGCCACAGAAGCTGGAAACCTACAAAGCGCGTATCCGCGATGTGGTTGGCGTCTGAGAACTGCGCTGACCGCACTCTGAATCACCAAATCAAACCCCCGCCTGTCGGGGGTTTTTTATCTGATGGGGCTTTATGAAATCCGTCCAGGATCACATCACCGAACTGCGCACCACGTTGCGCCATCACGAATACCTCTACCACGTCATGGATGCGCCGGAAGTGCCGGACGCCGAATACGATCGCCTGATGCGTGAACTGCGTCAGCTGGAGGAGGAACATCCCGATCTGATTACCCCTGACTCGCCGACGCAACGTGTCGGCGCAGCGCCACTGACGGTGTTTGAACAGGTTCGCCATGAAGTGCCAATGCTGTCGCTGGATAACGCCTTCGATGAAGCGACCTTTATGGCGTTTAACAAGCGGGTGCAGGATCGGCTGAAAAGCAGTGAAGAGATCACCTACTGCTGTGAGCTTAAACTCGATGGTGCCGCGGTCAGCCTGCTGTATGAAAACGGTTTGCTGGTCCGGGCGGCGACGCGCGGCGACGGCACCACCGGTGAGAATATCACCGCTAACGTCCGCACCATCCGTGCCATTCCGCTGCGCCTCAAGGGCGAAAATATCCCGGCCCGGCTGGAAGTGCGCGGCGAAGTGTTTATGACCCAGCGCGGCTTTGAGAAGCTGAATGAGGAAGCGCGCCGCACAGACGGCAAAGTCTTTGCCAACCCGCGTAACGCCGCAGCGGGCTCACTGCGTCAGCTTGATCCGCGTATCACCGCGAAACGCCCGCTGACCTTCTTCTGCTACGGCTTCGGCCTGCTGGAAGGGGGCGAAATCCCGCATAGCCATATGGCGCGCCTGCAACAGTTTAAAGCCTGGGGTCTGCCGGTCAGTGACCGCATTAAGCTGGTTAATAACGCTGAGGATGCGCTGGCTTTCTATCGTGACATTGAGCAACAGCGTCCACAGCTCGGTTTTGATATTGACGGTGTGGTGATCAAAGTCGATTCCCAGGCGCTACAGGAGCAGCTTGGCTTTGTGGCACGTGCGCCTCGCTGGGCGATCGCCTTTAAATTCCCGGCGCAGGAGCAGCTGACCTGGGTGCGTGACGTTGAGTTTCAGGTTGGCCGGACCGGGGCAATCACCCCGGTTGCCCGGCTGGAACCGGTCCAGGTGGCGGGCGTGATTGTCAGCAATGCCACCCTGCACAACGCCGATGAAATTGAGCGGCTGGGATTACGCATCGGCGACCGGGTGGTGATCCGTCGCGCGGGTGATGTGATCCCGCAGGTGGTCAACGTGGTGGTGGCCGATCGTCCCGAAGGGGCGCGGGAAGTGGTGTTTCCTGCCCATTGCCCGGTGTGCGGTTCCGACGTGGAACGGGTCGAAGGGGAATCAGTAACGCGCTGCACCGGCGGTCTGATTTGTGGCGCGCAGCGTAAAGAGGCGCTAAAGCATTTCGTCTCGCGCCGGGCGATGGATGTTGACGGTATGGGCGATAAGATCATCGACCAGCTGGTAGAGAAAGAGTATGTCGCGACGCCCGCCGACCTGTTTCGCCTGACGGCGGGCAAGCTGACCGGACTGGATCGTATGGGGCCGAAATCGGCGCAGAACGTGGTGGATGCGCTGGAGAAGGCGAAGTCGACCACGCTGGCGCGCTTCCTCTATGCGCTCGGCATCCGTGAGGTGGGGGAAGCCACCGCCGCCAATCTGGCTAACCACTTTGGTGAGCTGCAAAAAGTGATGGATGCCGACCTCGACGCGCTGATTGCCGTGCCGGACGTCGGCAAGGTGGTCGCTACCCACGTGCGCAACTTTATGGAAGAGGAGAGCAACCGCGACGTCATCCGCCAGCTGACCGAGGAGATCGGGATTCACTGGCCGGAAGTGGTGGTGGTGCGGGCCGAAGAGATCGACAGTCCGTTCGCCGGTAAAACGGTGGTGCTGACCGGCTCGCTGTCGCAGATGAATCGGGATGATGCTAAAGCGCAGCTGATCGCCCTGGGTGCAAAAGTCAGCGGCAGCGTATCAAAGAAAACCGATCTGCTGATTGCTGGTGAAGCCGCCGGATCGAAGCTGGCGAAAGCGCAGGAGCTGGGCATTGAGGTGATTGACGAGGCGGAAATGATCCGGCTGCTGGGTGCCTGACATGGAACAACATCAGCTGGTGGCCATCGCCAACACCCCGATGCCGTTTGGCAAATATAAGGGGCGGATGCTGATCGATCTGCCAGAGCCTTATCTGCTCTGGTTTGCCCGCAGCGGAGACTTTCCGGCGGGCATGCTGGGCGATCTGATGCAGCTGACGCTGACGATTAAAATCGAGGGTCTGGAGGGTCTGGTAAAACCACTCCAGACCCAAAAATGAATCTGCCCGCGCGGGCGGGCAGGTTCGCTATTTCTGTGACTCCATTACGCGGGTTTTAACCTGCTGAGCCTGCTGCTGCTCATTGGTCCGCTTATAGCGTCCGGCGATAAATGAGCAGACCATCAACTGCACCTGATGGAAAATCATCAGCGGCAGCACGATGATCCCGACGGTACTGGCCGGGAACAGAATATTCGCCATCGGCACACCATTCGCCAGACTCTTCTTCGAGCCACAGAACAGCACCACAATTTCATCCGCGCGTTTAAAGCGGAACAGGCGCGAAGCCAGCAGATTGATCAGCAGCACCACGGTGAGCAGAACGATGCTTCCCGCCAGAATCCACAGCAGCGTCTTTACCCCCACACGATGCCAGATGCCATTGACCACTGCTTCACTGAAGGCGGAATAGACCACCAGCAGAATCGAGGTCTGGTCGGTTTTGCCAATCAGGCTGCGGTGTTTCTCGACCCAGGCCCCAATCCAGCGACGGGAGAGATGACCGATCATAAAGGGCACCATCAGTTGCAGCATAATTTTGCCAATCTGCTCCAGGCCATCGCTGGGGGCGCTGCTGTGAATGTCCATCACCAGATTGACCAGCAGCGGCGAAATAAACACGCCCAGCAGGCTGGATGCGGAGGCGCTGCATACGGCGGCGGCGACGTTGCCGCCCGCCATCGAGGTAAACGCGATAGCGGACTGGACAGTGGCGGGCAGAATACAGAGATAGATAAAACCGGTATAAATTTCCGGGCTGACATCCGCCGGATGCCACCAGACCAGCAGCAGGCCTAACGCCGGGAACAGTACAAAGGTGCTGAACATAATCCACAGATGCTGCTGCCAGTGGCTGCTGCCCGCAATAATCTTTTCACGGGAGAGTTTGGCACCGTGCATAAAGAACAGCAGCGCGATGGCGGCGGTGGCAAGATAGCTGAAAATATCGACGTAGATCCCTTTAGCCGGCAGGAAAGTAGCCAGCAGTACGGTGATGATGAGTTTAACCATCATCGGATCGAGCTTTAAAAATCCCATTGTTAAAATCCGGTAAATTTTTCAATAGCGCGATTGTGCGCGAATCGGTTTTAGAAATAAAATTGATTTATTGCATCAATCTATGAGCGTATTCGATGAATTACACCCTGCGTCAGTTACGCACCTTTATTGCCGTCGCCCATTACGGCGGATTCAGTCAGGCGGGGCAGGCGATAGGGCTGAGCCAGTCGGCGGTCAGCCACAGTATCAAAGAGCTGGAAGCGGAGACCGGCGTTCGTCTGCTTGACCGGACCACCCGCGAAGTCATGCTGACGGAAGCAGGAAAACAGCTGGCCTCGCGAATGGAACGGCTACTGGAAGAGATACACACCACGCTGCTGGATATTCGCAGCTTTGGTGAGCAGCGCAGCGGCACGGTAAGGGTAGCCGCCAGCCAGACCATCTCGGCGCATCTGATGCCGCAATGCCTGGCGGCCAGCCAGCTGCACTTTCCCGATATTAAAGTGATACTACATGATCGGGCTCAGCAGTGGGTGCTGCAAAGTGTGCGTAATGCCGAGGTGGATTTCGGAATCGTCATCGGACCGCTCAGCGATGCGGATTTCGACAGTATCGCGATTCTGGACGAGCCTTTTCTGCTGTTGTGCCGCGACGACGATCCGCTGGCGCGGGTGGAAAGGGCAGAATGGTCGATGCTGGATGGCCGTACTATGGTATTGCAGGATTACGCTTCCGGCAGCCGGGTACTGATTGACGCGGCGATGCAGCAGCAGAATATAAAGACTGAAGTGGTGCAGGAGATTGGTCATCCCGCCACGCTGTTTCCGATGGTGCAGGTGGGGATCGGCATCAGTATCTTACCGGCGCTGGCGTTGCCGTTACCGGCGAATCGCGCGTTAACGGTGCGGCGTCTTTACCCGGAAATCAATCGCAGCCTGACGCTGATCAAACGTAAGAACCGCTCGCTGACGCCCGCTGCCGAAGCGATCTGGCAGGAAGTGCGCCAGCAGGCACTCTTACTGGCGCAGCAGCGCGCTGCTGCACCGGCATTTTAAATATAGACATCAACCTGATGGGTGTCGGTAGGGCGATTAACCCCATCCGCCCGGGCTGCGCTACTCTGCTGGACGCTGTCACTGTTCTGCTCAGCCTTTTCAGCCTGCTTCTGTTGCAGCTGAGCAATCTGTGCCTCCAGCATCGTGATCTGCGACTGATACATCTGCTGCATCTCAGCTTTTTCATCTTCCGTCAGATCACTGTTACCAGAAAGCTCTTTAAGCTGCTTCATGATGTTCTGGATCTGCTTGTTCAGCGCCGTGATCTGCGAGGTCATGCTGCCGCCGCCGCTCTCACCGCTGCTGATTGCCGTGCTTAAAATGCCGGATATTGAAGACATCATCTTCTCCCTGCGTTACTCATTATGATTATGGTTAGGTAACAGGGGCTGGAGGAGACCCTCAGCCCCTGTTATTGCTCTGCTCTGCTACTATACCTGAGCATCGGCGACCGGTAATAGCAGGATTTACACCGGTCAGCAGGCGCTGACCGGACAGGGGAATGGGCTGGCAGGCGGGAGGTCGGTCCCGCGCTATACAGAGCAAACCGGCGGGCTCGCGATGCAACATGCCAGCCACATAGCAGGTTCTGCTCCTGCGGGATGAACCGCCCGAAGGTGCCTGCTGCGGCTATTGTGCGGGTTGCTCTGTCTTATCCTTTTTCTCCATCATCTGTTTAATCAGCGCCTCGGTTTTTTCCGTTGACTCGAAAGCGTTCTCTACCGTCTGTTTTTTATCCAGCGCGTCAGGGATCAGCCCGGAATATTTATCGCGCGGGTTATCGCCACGCAACCAGTTGGCCGGGAAGTCCGCCATTTTTTCACCGCCAGGTTTAAAGCGGAAGACCTGACCCGCTTCGGTGCGGCGGTTGTAAGGGATAATATTATCGCCATGATGATCTTTCAGGTTTTCATATAATTTCTCACGTAGCGCAATTTTGGTTTCAATCAGATTTTTATCTTCTGAATTGATGAGGTTATGCTTTTCGTGAGGATCTTTCTGGATGTCATATAACTCTTCGGTATCCCATACGCCGTAATACTGAATGTATTTATACTGTGGCGTACGGATGGCAAAGGTGGTTGGCGTATAGGGGAAGTTATATTCCCAGAAATATTCGTAGACAAAGTAATCTTTACGTTTGGGCTGGTCAGGCCGATCGGTGCCTAATCCCAGGAAGCTGGCACCATCGTAATTGGCAGGTTTAGCGATGCCAGCGGCATCGAGAAACGTCGGGGCGATGTCGATATTTGCCACCACGTCATCAACAACTTTGCCTTTAGCAAAGCCGGGACCAGAGGCAATCAGCGGCACACGCATTGACTCTTCGTAAGCGGTACGTTTATCAATCAGCCCGTGTTCACCAAACATAAAGCCATTATCGCCCATCACCATAATGATGGTATTTTTGTCGAGGCCATTTTTTTTCAGCCAGTCCTGAACCCGACCTACACTGTCATCGACAGAACGCAGCGTTTCGTAGTAATCGCGCTGGAACTGCTGCATATCCATCTTTTTATTATAGGGATAATCTACACCGTGCCAGCTATTACGCTGGTTTTTGACCCACATCGGTTTACCTTCGTAGTTCTCCGGCGTATTGGCATAGGTATCAGGTAACGGGAAGGTCACCTTACTCATGCTTCCTTTATATTTAATTGCTGGATAAAAGTCGGCATGTACCCCTTTATGAGAGAGATAGACCATAAAAGGTTTATTTTTGTCGATATGATTCAGCCAGTCTACGGTATAGTCTGTCAGTTCATCGGTAATATAGCCTTTCTGCGGGGTCAGCTTACCGTCAATATTGAGCATCGCCGGTTTACCAAACATATCGATGGGATAATAGTCCCCCTGTCCGAGCAGCCCAACCCAGCGATCGAATCCGGCAAAGCCTGCCTTCGCCGTTTTATCCGCTCCGCCAAAGTGCCATTTGCCAAAGAAGGCTGTCTGATAACCGTTTTTACGCAGCTCTTCCGGGAAGTAATGCAGGCGCGAGAGGTCGGTAGGATTGTTATCCACCACCCCATGATTATGCGCATACATGCCGGTCAGAATGCTGGCCCTGCTGGGTGAACAGAGAGAGGTCGTCACAAACGCATTTTTGAAATAGGTGCCGTTGCGCGCGATTTCGTCCATGTGCGGCGTTTTGATCCGCGGGTTAAGAAAGCCAAACGCATCGTAACGCTGATCGTCAAGCAGGATATAGACGATATTGGGATGCTGAGCGGTGGCCTGAGTCGCTGGCTGATCGACCTCTGCCGCGTGGGTCATCGGCAGAAACGCCTGGCTACAACAGAGCGCCAGGGCACTGAGTGTAAATTTATACATTATTATTCTCCTTTTAAATCTGAATAAAATCCTGACAGGAGCAACGGGCAGATCGCAGAAAAGAAAAAACCCGACAGCAAAGTGAGAATAGACCTCTCGCTTTGCTGCCGGGTTTCGCCTTTAATGAGTCACGATCCGCTGATGATTAGCATGATAATTTCATAATTTTATTCAACCCTTATCCGACTATTTTATGATTTTAATCATAAAAAAAGCGGGCGAAGAGTCTCGCCGGGCGGCCATATTCTCCATCATGATGAGCAATTTAATATAACGTGATAACCGTCACGATATTCTCTCTCACTCATTGCCTCGTTACCATCAGCTGCGTACCTTTTCAACAGGATCGTTACCAGAATAAGGGCGAAACCCATAGCGCAAATGATTACCGTTTGCCTGTGGGTTTTTTTTCGCCCGGAAATGACTATGCAGGCTGCGCCTGAGGGGAAATCATGTCTGACACTATTAAAAACTTTCAGCTGATGGCAAAACCATCCGGGTCGGTGTGCAATATTGATTGCTCCTACTGCTTTTACCTTGAAAAATATCATCTCTACCCGGAAAGAAAGAGTCACTGGAAAATGGATGGCTCAACGCTGGAAAATTATATTATTAAATATATCGCCGCACAGGATGCGGACGTGGTGGATTTCATCTGGCAGGGCGGTGAACCCACGCTGGCCGGTATCGATTTTTACCGCGAAGCGCTTCGGCTGCAAAATCACTACCGGGGTCATAAAAAAATTAATAATTTCTTCCAGACTAACGGCATTAATATCGATGACGAATGGGCCATTTTCCTGAAAGAGAATCATTTTCTGGTTGGGGTATCTATTGATGGGGATCGTATCAGCAACGATGCTCATCGGGTTAGCCGTGCCGGAAAAAGTACTTTTGATGCGGTCATGCGGGGAATGGACGCTCTGAAACGTCATAAAGTGGAATTTAATACCCTGACCGTTATCAATGCTGAAAATGTTAAACGACCCAAAGATGTTTATCATTTTCTGAAACGGGCGGGAAGTCGTTACATGCAGTTTATTCCGCTGGTGGAACGACGCGCGGCGGCCGCTGACGAACATGGCCTGACGCTAATCCAGCCTGATTTTACCGGTCAGTGCGCGGTCACCGAGTGGTCCGTTCCGGCGAAGGCGTATGGCCATTTCCTCAATACGCTTTTTGATCACTGGATCACGCACGATCTCGGCACCGTTTTCGTCATGAATTTTGAGGATACGCTGGCGAAGCTGGTCGGTCAGCACAGCAGCTGTGTGATGAGTGAAACCTGTGGCGGCAATCTGATTGTGGAAGCCAATGGTGACCTCTACTCCTGCGATCATTTTGTCTATCCCGAACACCGGCTGGGTAATATTAATCATGATGATCTGCATGCCGTGGTTAATTCCCCCCGACATCTCGCCTTCGGCCAGAATAAACGCAACAATCTGAGCAGTGAATGTCAGCAATGCTCTGTCCGGCCGGTCTGCAACGGCGGTTGCCAGAAGCACCGCTTTAACCTTTCGCAGGATGGCCGCCCCAATAAAAACTACTTCTGTGAGGGACTTTCCCTGCACCTGAATCACGCGCTGCCGGTGATGCAGGACCTGCTGCAACTGATGCGGCAGGGCGTTTCACTCGTTAAAGCCCGTAAGATTATCAGGGCGGCGCTGTCATCAGCCAGACAGACGCATTAATAGCGACTGTCTGGCTGAGATTTTCAGCAGCGGTCCGGGCGACTCCCTTTATTTCCACCACACCTCAGCCTGTACGCCGAGAGTAAACTGGTCGCTCTTTTCATCGGCAAATTCAAAATGGCTGATCTCGTTATCCTGAACTTTAAGGTAGGTCGCGTAAAAACGGATCTCCGGTCGTGAGGTCAGAATACTGGTGTCTACCTTAAATGCATGATAAAGGGTGGTTTTATAGCCTGACTCTGTATAAACCTCGCCGCTGGCCCGGTTTTTCTGTCTGAACCAGCCCAGCTCCACCCCGGTCTGATTATTTTTATCCCAGATATAGGCCGGGCGCACCACTGCACGCAGTGAATCGAAATCATTATGTGCGCCGGTATCATAGCTGTAGAGATCGTTACCCTGCGCATAAACCAGAGTATGAGCCATGATGATATGCGGATTCAGGTAGTTTTCTCCCTGGGATATTAAGCGGAATGCCGTGCCATTGGTATGCTCGCCATAATAGTCACCGGAAGCGTTATTGCTGAATGAGGGATTGGCTCCGGTAAGCCGGGTAAAGCCACTGGCTATCGAGTTATTGGCTCCCTGTAACGTTAATTCATTAAAGCCACCGTCCGAAAAATTCTGGCGTAATATCACACCGGTGAGCCAGGACTCTTTCACCTGATAATAGCTGTCATCATTTTCATTCTTATGATTGGTATGGGTTTTATTCGGCATAATATAACGCCCGGATAGCTCCAGCGAGGCCCGGTCCCACAGCGGCAGATCCCGGTAGCGAATCTCGACGCTGTTGGTGTTGACCTGCTGATACCTGCCAGAGGTGGGGTAATCCACCGCATGCGCGTTAATATCTTCACGGATCAATGCCAGATTCAGCTTACCGGCACCCAGCTGCCAGTTCTCAATCCCGACACCGGAACCGGCATCGGTACGGTGACTTTTCCAGTCCAGCATCTGGATCTCATATTTTTTTAACGCATGTTTACCTACCCAGAAATCTGCCTCAGGAGCGAGCGGCAGAAATCCACGGGTGGTGAGATAAATATCGGAGAACTGCAAAACGTTCTCGGAATCTTTGTCAAACCAGCCGTTGTTATACTGCTGCCCGACGTTACCATCGAGCATGATCACGGCCTTCGCCACTTTACCCTGGTGATCGTCATACACTTTCTGTGACAGCTGCAAATCATACCAGGCGCCATTTTCCTGCCCGAAGCGTCCCAGCGAGCCAATCGCATATGACTTCGGCGCGCCACGAGTGCCGGTCGACCAGCCACTGCGGAAATAGCCGGAATAGCTGAAGCCAATATCATCCCGGATATATTGACTTAACTGATCCAGCGTCATATCCCCTACTGCCGCCGAACGGCCAGCTCCGGTTTGTGGTGCTGAGGCGACGCTGACCGGGGTGCTGCTTTTAGCGGTTAGTTTTTCTTTGCTGTCTGGCTTCCGGTTATTGCTCGCTGTCTGTTCAGGTGCTTTGTCAAAATAGGCCTTATAGTGCTGTAATTCTCTTCGGGTGGAGTCCAGTTCCTGATTATTTCTCTCTAAGGCTTTCTCCAGCAATGCCACCCTCTGTTCCAGGGAAAGTTTTGCGGCTTCGCTGTTCTGGGGAGTCAGTGCGGTATAAATGAACAGGGCTAAAATTGTTAACGTCTGTTTTTTGTCCATGAGAGGCATCTCTTGCATAAAGTATTAAGCGCGTCATGAAAGCAGGCGGTCTGACTTTTAGCGGATCGATCGCTGATCCCTGTTGTCAGTTATTTTTTTCAGGTTTTAATTTCTCAGGCGCACAGCGGTAATGGGTAAAAGGTCGGATATAACGGCGCGAGCTGCTGATTTACCAGCAGCACAGCTTGAGCGGTGTTATTTGCCACATAAGAGAAAGGGCTATTCACCACTGACGAATAGCCCAGGCGGCGGCTCTATTTCAGCGTATCGCCGCGACTTTTAATCACCCCAGCGTACCAGCTGAAGCTTTTTTTACGCCGACGCGCCAGTGAGCCATTGCCCGTGTCGTCACGATCGACGTAGATAAAGCCATAGCGTTTCGACATTTCAGCTTTTGATGCGCTGACCATGTCGATAGGGGCCCAGCTGGTATACCCCCATATTTCCACACCATCTTTCAGCGCCTCCGCCACCTGCAACAGATGGCTGTTCAGATACTGGATGCGGTAATCATCATTGATTGTCCCGTCAGCTTCCGGTACATCCCTGGCACCCAATCCATTCTCAACAATAAAAAGTGGCTTCTGGTAGCGGTCATAGAGCACGTTAAGCAGATAACGTAATCCCTCCGGGTCGATCTGCCAGCCCCATTCAGAACTGTCGAGATGCGGGTTAGGGACCATATCAAGAATGTTTCCCCGCGCTTTAAGCGCGTCTGCCTGGGCTTTGTCGGCGGTGACGCAACCACTCATGTAGTAACTGAAAGAGACGAAATCGACGGTTGCTTTCAGATCCTCACGGTCCTGGTCGGTGACTGACAGCGCAATATTCTGCTCTGCGAAAAAACGCTGCATATAGGCCGGATAAGCGCCGCGTACCTGAACGTCGCCAAAGAACTGCCATTCACGGTTCTGGTGCAGGCTTTCCATCACATCCGCCGGTTTGCAGCTCAGCGGATAGAGTATTGAGCCCAGCAACATATTACCGATACGGGCATCAGGGATGATTTCATGACAGGCTTTGACCGCTCTGGCGCTGGCGACTAACTGATGATGTATCGCCTGGTAGATCTGCTGCCGCGAGCTGTCACGCGGGAGTCCGACGCCGGTGAAGGGTTCATGCAGAGACATATTGATCTCATTAAACGTCAGCCAGTATTTGACTTTGTCGCGGTAACGGCGGAAAACCGTGCGGGCGTAGTGTTCAAAATATTCAATGGTTTTGCGGCTGCCCCAGCCCCCCTCATTTTTCACCAGCGCATAAGGCATTTCATAGTGCGACAGGGTAACCAGCGGCTGAATGCCATATTTTGCCAGTTCGTCAAACAGCCGATCGTAGAAGGCCAGTCCCGCCTCGTTGGGCGTTTTTTCATCGCCATTGGGAAAAATCCGCGTCCAGCCGATAGAAAGACGCAGTACGGTAAAGCCCATCTCCGCAAACAGCGCAATGTCCTGCGGATAGCGGTGGTAAAAGTCGATGGCAATATCTTTAATGCTGCTGCTGTTCGCCGTTCTCTCAACAATAGGGCCGAACACGCCCTGCGGCGTCAGGTCTGAAGTAGAGAGCCCTTTGCCATCGGTCGCGTAGGCTCCTTCAACCTGATTAGCGGCGATTGCGCCACCCCATAAAAAATCTTCAGGAAAACGATGTTTCATTGTTCTTCTCCTTTTTAAACACGGTTAACTCAACGTATCAGTTTCAGTAAGGGTGCCCCTTCCCTGGTCGTTCCTGTAGCGACGGGCAGGATGTCGATGTAATCGTCGCTATTGGTGACAATAATCGGCGTGGTGGTTTCATAACCGGCGGCTTCAATCGCCTGCTGGTCAAATTCCAGCAGCACTTCGCCCGCTTTGACGGCGTCGCCCACGCTGACGCGCGGCGTGAAATGTTCGCCGTTCAGCCTGACCGTATCGATACCAACGTGGATCAGAATTTCCGCGCCCTGGTCCGCCGCCACGCCGATGGCGTGATGGGTCTGGAACAGCGACGCCACGGTTCCGTCAACGGGGGAGACTACCCGCCCCGTCAGCGGTTTAATCGCGATACCTTTACCCAGCAACCCGCTGGCGAAAGTGGGATCATTCACCTGCTCCAGCGGCACGATCTCACCGTGAATCGGGGCATTAACGGTCTGCTGACGTTGGGCCGCGTCTGCCGGGGCCGCGGCGGGGGCGGAAGCGGCATCTTTGGTCGGTTTTATGCCGAACAGCAGGGTAGTGAGCATGGCGAACAGAAACGCGACCACCGTGCCGGTAATGCCGCCCCACACGGTACTGTCGATTCCGCTGGGGGGAATGATCTGGGTGAAGGTAAAGATACTGGCCAGGCCAAACGAGTATTGTGTCGTGCCGAAATAGCCAGCGATCCCGCCGCCGATGGCACCACCGATGCAGCCCAGAATGAAAGGGCGCTGCAATGGCAGGTTGACGCCATAGACCGAGGGTTCGGTGATGCCGAAGATCCCCGCCGGAAAAGCCATGCCAGCGACCCCTTTCAGTTTCATATCTTTGGTGCGCAGAAAGACGCCCAGCGCCGCGCCTGCCTGTGCCAGCACCGAGGGCGTCAGGACCGCCATCAGGTTGTCATGGCCGAGCGCGCTGAAGTTATTAATGATTAACGGTATAAACCCCCAGTGCAGACCAAAGATAACCAGTACCTGCCACATCGCACCGGCAAAACCGCCAGCGATAGTCGGACTGGCACCGTAAATCACCTGATAGCCGTGGGCCAGGGTATGACTCAGCCAGGTTGCCACCGGGCCCAGCAGTAAAAACGTCAGCGGCACGGTAATCAGCAGACACAGCGCCGGTGTGAAAAAGTTACGGATATTGATGTGCAGCACGGCGTTTAACGGTTTTTCAAGCCAGCAGGAGATCCAGGAGGCGAAAATAATCGGAATCACCGAGGAGGAGTAGTTGATAAAAGTAATGGGTATACCGAGAAAATGCAGTGGCTGATAATCGGCGGCTGAGGCTGCATTGAACGCCTCAATGATGGCTGGATGCACCAGCGCGCCGCCAATGCACATAGTAATAAAGGTATTGCCGCCAAACTTTTTACCGGCGGTGTACCCCAGAATAATGGGGAAGAAGTAGAAGAGTGAATCGCTGGCCGCGAATAAAATGATGTAAGTTCCGCTGTCGGCGGTCAGCCAGTGGCAGGCCAGAGAGAGGGCTAAAAACCCTTTTAACACCCCGGACGCCGCCATGATCCCCATCAGCGGCGTAAAGATGCCGGATATAATATCGATAAACTGCGACAGAATGTTCGCCCGTTTTTTGCTATCACCCTGTGCGCGGTTCTCCTCACGGGTGAGTTGTCCGCTCAGGCCGGAAACGTCGAGCAGATCCTGATAGACTTCACCGACATGATTACCAATCACCACCTGAAACTGACCGCCACTCTCCAGCACCATAATGATGGCTGGATTTTCTTTCAGAGCTTCTATGTTTGCTTTGGTATGATCTTGCAGGTTAAAGCGTAAGCGGGTCGCACAGTGGACGACGCTGTTGATATTCTCCCGCCCGCCCACACCCTCCAGAATCTCGCTGGCTAATGTCTTATATTTCATTCGCTATCCTTAAATCACGCTCAGTCACCGCTCAGTCGATTCACTCTGGCAGCTGCCTGATGTTGTTTTAGAGACGAAAAAAAACCTGAATTATTCTCCGCAGCATTAGCCATGCGAAAAATAATTCAGGTTTTGCCCATCTCAGTTTTTACTGAGACGGTAACAATCCGGTTTGCTCTCTGACAGACCACTTTTTAGCTGGCGAGCCTCAGGCCAGAATACAGCTACTTTTTGTGGCTAAAGCGGCCGGCCAGCAATGATATTATGGCTCCTGCTTTTCTTTCAGTTCAGTTCTCACCCGTTCGATATGTATCGTTAAAAACATCAGTTCTTCTTTTGACAGAATGTAATGATATTGCCCGGCAATGAAATGCTGAATTTTTATCGCACAGCCATAGGCGAGTGGATATTTTTCTTTGACCACATCGTGCAATGATTCATCACTGCTGAACACCCCATTCTGGTTCAGCAGACGCTGAGAGAAGAACTTAAGGTGCGTTACAAACCGATGGTAACTCAATGTTTTTTCGTCATAATCCAGACTCAGGTGATATTTGACAATGTTGAGTATTTCCTGCATCACCTGCGTAATCTGTATGACCTCTGGCATATGACTATCCAGCTGGGCATTGACCAGATGCAACGCAATAAAACCCGCTTCATCTTCCGGTAACTGCACCCCCAGCCGCTGGTCAATAATCTCCAGCGCTTCCAGCCCGACAGTAAACTCCTGCGGATATAACCGCTTAATCTCCCAAAGGAGAACGTTACGTATATCAACGCCCTGGCGATGGCGCTCAATAGCGAAATGGCAGTGGTCGGTTAAGGAAATATAGAGGCTGTCCTGGAGTTTTCCCGGCAGCCGCTGTCTGGCGAGCCCGATAATTTTATCCGCCAGGGCCACTATTTCCGGGGGAATATTGCTCAGCAGTTCACTCAGTCGCGAAGTCAGCTCATTGCTACGCAGCTCAAACACTTTTTCGATCAGCGTCTCGTCAATTTCATCCCCGGTTACTTTTTTGAATCCCAGACCACGGCCCATTATGATCTGTTCTTTATGGTGCTCATCACAGGTAGTAACCACATTATTATTCAGTACTTTATTAATCTTCATGTTCTGAGCCCTGAAAACAAAAAAACCAGACGCTCGCGACAGGTGGCGAAAGTCTGGTTTTGCCTGCTAAAGTGCAGTAACAATCCGTTGCAGCTAAGCATACAGATCGCACTCGCAGCCTCAATATTCACGATGCCAAAACGTGACAGGGATCGATTTATGCCTGGCAATGGGGGCGGGACAGGTTTAACCAGCGCCACGGACCGAAATTACAGGTCAGGGATTAAGACCCCGCTTTCGCGGTTGCAGGCAACGGCTGCAATCGATGTGGATGTTACCGCGCAGGCGTGAAAGAGAAAGAGAAAGGTAAAGAGAGAAGAGGGCAGGGCAGGTTCTCATCCTGCACGGTTGAGTCTGTGCCGCAGAAACGAAAAAAGCGCCCAAAAGGCGCTTTATTCTGAATTGGTGGGTCGTGCAGGATTGCCTTCGGCCCGTCCGGGCCTCGCCCTGCGGGTGATGCTGGCGCATCAGCCTGAATCGCTTTGCGATTCAGTCGAACCTGCGGCAGCTTCTCATCCTGCACGGTTGAGTCTGTGCCGCAGAAACGAAAAAAGCGCCCAAAAGGCGCTTTGTTCTGAATTGGTGGGTCGTGCAGGATTGCCTTCGGCCCATTCGTGCCTCGCCCTGTGGGTGATGCTGGCGCATCAGCCTGAATCGCTTTGCGATTCAGTCGAACCTGCGGCAGGTTCTCATCCTGCACGGTTGAGTCTGTGCCGGAAACGAATAAAGCGCCTTAAAGGCGCTTTATTCTGAATTGGTGGGTCGTGCAGGATTCGAACCTGCGACCAATTGATTAAAAGTCAACTGCTCTACCAACTGAGCTAACGAC